>JASHRS010000228.1 GCA_030037215.1 Silvibacterium sp.
GAACGGCGTGAAGGGTCCGGCGAAGACATTCACTCCGGTAAATGTGTTCGATGTCCGCGCGAAGGCCGGCGAGCAGTTCGAGCTGGCTCTGCCTGCGGGACAGAATGCGGCGGTAGTCCTGCTGATGGGCAAAGTAAAGCTCAATGGAACGACGGCTCTCGATCAGGATGCGCTGATTGCGGTCCTGAGTCCGGATGGCGATGCAGTGAGCGCCGATGTGACCGAAGACGCGACGCTGCTGGTGCTGAGCGGCGAGCCTATCAACGAGCCGGTGGCAAGCTACGGTCCCTTCGTGATGAATACGCGCGAGGAGCTGGCGCAGGTGGTGGAAGATTACCGCAACGGCAAGATGGGTGGACTGGCCGTCCAGGCACACGCGCCTTCCCGTCCCAGCACGCTGTGACCAGGCGTGCCGGGGCCCATGGGTCGGCGCCATTCCACGCTGATTGTGACGGTCCTCCCGTTAGTCGGAAGGTGTTTAGCGGCAAAATGTGCGCACTTTCCGAATTTCTTTGGAGTGAATTGCCCTGAACAATAAAAGGCCTTCGAGTTCGATCGGAGGCCTTTCTATTTCTATACTTGTGCATTTTTCGCGTAGCGGCTACAAAGGCTGGGTATGCCAAAGCAAAAGCGGGCGGACGCTGCACCTGAAAAGAGTCCATTTTTGCCGGGACGACCAATCAGTCTGAAGGTTCTCGGCGATTATCTTGATCTGTCTCCTGCAACAATTTCGTTGGTGCTGAACAATGCTCCGGGCGTGCGGTCGATTCCGCAGGAGACGCGGGACCGCGTGCTGGCGGCGGCAAAGAAGTTCGATTACCGGCCAAGTTTTTACGCACGGGCTATGCGACGCAAGCAGAGCTTTTCGATCGGCGTGCTGGTTCCGGAGCTGAGCGATGGTTATTCAGTGCTGGTGATGAACGGCATTGAAGAGGTGTTGATCGAAGAAGGGTATTTTTACCTGACGGCGAGCCACCGGCGCAAGGCAGACCTGATCGAGGAGTATCCACGGCTGCTGATGGATCGCTCGGTCGAGGGATTTATTGCAATCGATACCGCGCTGCAGCATCCGCTGCCCCTGCCTGTGGTCGCGGTTGCGGGGCACCGGCACATCGAAGGCGTAACGAATATCCTGCTGGACCACAAGCGCGCCGCCGAGCTGGCGCTGCGGCATCTTTATCAACTGGGGCACCGGCAGATCGCGTTCATGCGCGGGCAAACATTCAGCTCTGATTCGGACGATCGCTGGAAGAGCCTGATGGCGGTAACGAAGGAGCTGGGCTTGCAGGTGCACCCGGAACTGGTAGTTCGGCTTGAGATGAACCTTTCGTCGCCAGAGCTGGGTTATCCGGTGGCGGGGCAGCTGCTGGCGCAGAAAAAGCCGTTTACGGCGCTGATATCGTTCAACGACATCGCGGCGATAGGGGTGATCCGGGCGTTTCGCGATCACAATATCCGCGTGCCGGAAGATGTTTCGATTGTGGGTTTCGACGATATTCAGGGAGCGGCCTATCACAATCCCAGCCTGACGACGATCCGGCAGCCGCTGCACAACATGGGTACGACCTCGGCGCGCATTCTGCTGGAGCGGCTGCGCGGGAAGAAGGATTATCAGGAGCAGATTTCGATTGTGCCGGAGTTGATTATCCGGGAGTCGACGATTCCGCCGAATCCGAAACGAATGGCCCGCCACAGCTGAGGCGATGGGATCTGCAAGCTCAATTTTCCCTAGAGATAAACAGTTTTACTAATGTGAAGGCCGGGTGTTAGGATGATCTTCTTTTGGAGGAGATGACCGCTTGATCAATCGACGCCAGTTCCTGAACTACACTGCCGCGCTTACTGCGATGAGCGCATTTTCGCGCTATTCGCTTGCCGCGAATTCGTATTTCATGCCGGAAAACACGAACGTTCCGGAAGTGGATATCGCGGGAGCGAGGTTTCCGGCGCATTTTCTGTTCGGGACAGCGACGGCATCGTATCAGGTGGAAGGCGCGTGGAATGTCGACGGCAAAGGCGAGTCAATCTGGGACCGCTTTGCGCACACGCAGGGAAAGATCAAGGGCAATGATACTGGCGACGAGGCGTGCGACTCCTACCATCGCTATCGCGAGGATATCGCACTGATGAAGCAGCTCAACATGAAGAGCTGCCGGTTTTCGATTGCGTGGACGCGTATTCAACCGAACGGCACAGGCGCGGTGAACCAGAAGGGCATCGATTTCTACAGCCGCTATGTGGACGCACTGCTCGAGGCGGGGATCCGGCCGATGTGCACCGTGTTCCACTGGGACCTGCCACAGGCGCTTGAGGACCAGGGCGGGTGGCCTAACCGGGATCTGTACAAGTATTTTGCCGACTATTCGGGCATTGTGGCGAAGTCGCTTGGCGACCGCGTGCATACGTGGGCGATCTTCAATGAGCCGTGGGTGTTCACTATGCTTGGCTATGGGACCGGTATTCATGCGCCGGGGAAGAAGAACATTCTTCTCTTTCTGAAAGCCGCGCATACGGTAAACCTGGCGCAGGGCGAGGCGTTTCGCGCGATGAAGGCTGCTTCGCCGATGGCGAAGATCGGTTCGGCGTACAGCATGTCTCCTGCCGAGCCGGCGACGCAGAGCGCGGCGGACAAGGCGGCGGCCGAGCGCTTCCACGCGATCAACAATATTTTCTTTCTGGAAACGGCACTGCACGGACGGTATCCGGACGCGTTTGAGGGCAAGGTACCGGACGGAATTATGGGCATACGGCCGGGCGACGACAAAATTATGCAAGTACCGCTGGACTGGGTGGGGATCAATTACTACAACCGCCATATTGTGTCCGATGCCGGGACGGACGGCGAGCCGGTGGTGCACTTCAATGAGTGGATGCCAGCCGTCGGGCCGATTACTTATAACGGCTGGGAGGTGTGGCCGCGCGGGATTTACGACATCGTGACGCGCATTTCGAATGAGTACAACCGGCCGATTATTGAAATCACGGAGAACGGCTGCTCGTATTCAGACGGTCCGCTGCCGGATGACCTGACGAAGGTTCCGGACGAGCGCCGGATCGAGTTTTACAAGGGCCATCTGGCGGAACTGGCGCGGGCGATCAAGGATGGCGCTGACGTGCGCGGCTACCACGCGTGGAGCCTGCTCGATAACTTTGAGTGGGCCGAAGGCTACAGCCAGCGCTTTGGGCTGGTGTATGTGGACTTCCGCGACCAGCGGCGGACGATCAAGGAGTCAGGCCATTGGTATGGACGGGTTGCCACGAGCCGCAGTCTCGTTGTTTGAGGGACTGCGCGTCCAGCGGCACGCGCCTTCGGCGCCATCCTTGTGGCGAATCTGTACGGCATCTGTTGTCGTGGGTTGCGATCGCTGCACCGTTTCCCTACGTCAAACGGTGGATTCGAGTTGCCTGTGAGCCGGTTTATACTTTTTCCGCAGTTTCCTGTGAGGATGGAATGATGAAACTTGTTCGATGGATGTGCGCAATCTCTGCCCTGATACTCTTTGCAATTACGATTCCCGTTCTGGCACAGTCCACTTCTGCTACAGCACAGCCGACGGTAGGGATTCTGCATCCTTCAGATCTGTCCGGTATTTTGCCGGGGACGGTCTTCTTCCGCGGACAGTCGGCAACAACGCAACTGCGGAACTCGGGCGGTGTGCGCTTTGAGGACGGCTCGTTGATGCTGGCGGCGCTGGTGGATAACTCCGGGTATTCGAGCGGAATTCAACAGAAATATCAGGCGTATCTGCTGACGGAAGTGACGCTGGATTTCGGCGGGAAAAAGCTGCCTCCGGGTGCATATGGGGTGGGAATTCTCAGAAACGATGAGGACCGGAAGTTTGTGGTGATGAATCTTGCCGCGCAGGATGTATTCCAGACGGCGGCAGGAAATGATGAGAAGCTGCATCGCCCGGTGCCACTGCAGATTGTAGAAGGAAATGAAGCGGGCCAGTACCGGCTGTATCTGGGGCGGAATTACGTGGATTTTCAGCGGGCACAATAGCATTTCCGATCCCGCTTAATGAACTGGCGCGCTATTCGTGTTAACAATCTCTAGTGATTGCCGAACGGGTAAAGCGTAATCATCGTCATGCGGGAGTTTACTGGAAAGCGGCGGAGTATAAAGCCGCGACTCTTCGCAGTTCCATTCTGAATCGCTTCCACTGCATTTTTGACGTCTGACAAGTCATTCATGCCGAGCCATGGCGCCTGGATGGTCGCATCGTTACGGCAGCAATGCGCACCGTAGATTGTGGTGTCCGCAGGAAGAACAGCAAGCAGCCGGTTCACAGTCGTCTCGTACGAGGACAAACTGGAATCAGGAAGAAAGGCATAAAGACTGGTTGGGTAGATGAAGTCGCCGGCGAAAAGCAGTTTTTCCCCGGGATCATAAACAGACACGGATGTCGCCGTGTGACCCGGCGTCCACAGGACCTGGACGCGCCGTCCGCCCAGGTCTATAAAACCGTCCGGCTTGACCCACTCGGTCACATGAAACACCGGCGGCCCGACGGGAAGAAACCACCCCATGTACTCGTAGCGCGACAGATGGACCATGCCATTCCTCACGCGCGACCGCGTCTCCGGCAAATCGATCAGAGCGATCGAGTGGAAGTACCGCAGCCCATCGGTGTGATCGAAATGCAGATGCGTGGGGATCACCGTGACCGGTAAATTCGTCAGGGTCGCAACGGCGGTGTGAATATCATGCGACCATGTCGCACCGGCATCGATCAGCAGTGCCCGCGTCCTGCCAATCAGCAGATATTCGTAATTATCGGGATCGCTTTGCGGCTCACCGATTGCATAGGTATCCGGGGAAATTTTCTGTACCCGCCAATAGCCGTCGACAACTGTGCCCATTGCAGGGCCTGCAACTGTCCCGCCACGAATCATTGCGGGCGGCGTCGCCGATAAATGCAGCCGAGGCAAAACCGGCCAAAGCTCCGCAAAAACGACCGGCGCGAAAGCCAATCCCGCTCCAGCTACGACCACCAGTGCCGCGACCGCCCACGCAATTGCCCACGATTTCGTACTGCATTTCATGAAGCCCACTTTACAGTAACGGGCGGGCTGGTTCGTTATGTATTTCCGCGCCAACCTTTCGCAGTTCGCTACTGGTCGTTGATGTCGCGCTGGTGAATGTCAGCGGCGACTTCGGGCACAGTTCCGTCGTTCACGACGACCTGAGTCGGCTGGCCTTCGACCAGCATGCGATGCACAGTGCGCGTTTTGCCGGGTAAGAGGACATGATCGGTAAGAGTATTGCTGCCGGAATGCACGGTGACGGGAACATCTGTTTCTGCGAAGCCGTCGTTGAGGATGTCGATGGCGACGAAGTATTGACCGGCATTTGCCGCAGGGCTTGCATGGAAGGCGGCGATAGAGAGGTCGGGAAGGCCGCGGTCATGATAGACCCAGTTGTCGAAAAACCATTGCAGGTCTTTTCCCGAGGATTGTTCGACTAGCTTCTGAAAATAGCCGGGCGTAGTGTCCTCCGCCGGGTTGTAGGCCTGGAGGGCGGCGGCGAACTGTTTGTCTCCGGCGAGGTCACGGAGCATCCACAAAACATAGGCAGCCTTGATGCGATAGTAGACGGGATCGGAAGCGTGCAGAAGGTCCTCGCCGGGCGCGTCGCCGGGAGTGGCGGGTTCAGCGAAGGCGAGTGCGCTGCGTTCTGATTCCAGCTTCTCGAGCGCGCGGGTGCGGTCGGCGTTGTGTTCGATCCAGAGCGTTTCAAGAAAAGTAGGCACACCTTCGTTGAGCCACTCATATGGCGACTGGAAGGTTGCATGGGCGAGTGCGTGCGCGATCATCCCGGCGGAGGCATCGGCAGATTGATCGGTGATACCGGTGACCAGCAGCGAGCCCTGCTCCCAGGTGAGGTCCTGCTGTTCGGGGAGATCGATGATCGTGACCGGCGTTTTCTGCTTTGCGCCAAGCCACTGCGTGACGAGCGGCTGCACCATAGTCGCGGCGGTCATCAAACCCTGCGCGTTGGCCTGGTCTTCGCTGCGCGCATAGATGCTGAGACCGTTGCCCTGAGACGGAGCCCAGCCGGCGAGGAAGAGCGAGGGTGTAGCGAAGCCGAGAGTGGTTGCGGAAAGCGAGCATGTGACGATGCCGGGGTAATCCTGCGTGGGCGTAACGGAGGGCTTGGGTGCGGGGATGGCGTGGCCGTCGAGAACGATAACTGTGGGCGGCGCGGTGTAGTACTCGACGGTGAGGTGGATGGAGACGGTCGCGCTCGACTGGCGCAGCTTCTGCCTGCCGATCTCGGCGAAGACTTTGTCACCGTCGCCAAGGAGCGCAGGAGCGGACGCCACGGGATACCAGACGACATTTCCGAAGCCGCGGAGTCCGGTGAAGTCTTCGGAGATGCGGTCCCAGTCAGAGTGAGTGGCCTCATCGTCTGGTGTTCCGAGCTGAGTCAGGCGCCGGGCGTCAATATCGATCGTCCCGCTGTAGACGGTTTCAAGGCTCAGCGTGGCTTTCGGCGCGAGTGGCGCAGGGAGTTGGATGACAGCTTCGTGGAGCAATCCGGTATGGTCAGTGTCGCTGTTGAGGGCCTGCTGCGCAAAGGGAAGGCGGTGGCCTTCGGAGCTCACTCCGTCAAATTTGAGGGATGAGGAAAGCTGCAGAGGGATGACGCTGAGCGGTTGCGCGCTGTCGTTGCGAATCGTGAGCTGTGCGCGCGCGGAGATGGCGTGGTCACGAGGCGCGAGATGGATATCGAGATCATAGGCAGTGAAGGTAACGGCTGTGCGCTCAGCATCTGTAACTTTTTCGGGTACATTTTGCTGCGGTGCCGACGTTGGCGAGGCCTGAGACGCGGTTTGGGCCGTTGTTTGGTCGTCAGAGCGCGAAAAGAGAACTTTTGCGTTTGGGTTTTGAGCCGCAGGCGCCGGTTGCGACGAAGTGGTTTGCGGTTGTGCTGCGCTACAGAGAACGCCGCAGAGAAAAATTGCGGCAATGGACTTCAAAATCATTCAGGAACCTAAACCTTTTTGCTTTTTGCGGGAAACAGCCTCTGCGGGCTGGTGTTGATTTTGTGTGCGGCGCTGCCGCGCAGCCTCGAACATAACGACAGCTCCTGCCGCTGACACATTGAGCGAGGAGACGGCTCCGGCCATGGGTATACGCAGCAAGTGGTCGCAGGTGCGGCGGACGAGATCGTGCAAGCCGTCGCCCTCGCGCCCAAGAACGATTACAGTGTTGGACGCGAAATCGTACTGGTCGTAACTAAAGTCGCCACGCTCGTCGAGGCCGACGCACCAGATGTTCTGCTCTTTCAATTGATCGAGGGCGCGAACGAGATTAACGACGCGGGCGATGCGGACGTGTTCCGCAGCTCCGGCCGAGGCTTTGACGGCGACGGCGCTGAGCGGCGCTGCGCGGCGTTCGGTGAGAATAACGCCGTCAACTCCAGAGGCGTCAGCCGAGCGGAGCAATGCGCCAAGATTCTGCGGGTCCTCGATGCCATCGAGTGCGAGCAGCAGCCGGGGTTCGGGTCCGGTGAGAAGGTCTTCAAGATCGAGGAATTCACGGGTACGGACAATGGCGACGATTCCCTGATGGCCCGCAGTTCTGGCCAGGCGGGTAAGTTCTTCCCTAGGCTCAAAACGGAGACGCACGCCGTTTTCGCGGGCTGCGTCAATCACTTTCTGCAAGCGATGGTCGTGACGTTCGCGTGCGACGCATACGTGGTCAAACTGCCTGCTCCCGGAACGCAAAGCCTCTTCGACCGGGTGCAGGCCGTACAAAATCTCCATCAGATTAGTGTAATGGCTATTGCGAACGGCTTCTGATCGACGTCATAATGAATAAGTTAGCGAAGAAACTGCTCTCCTGCCCCTGCTTCGCTGCGGCGTCTCGAAGAGGTGGTCGCATGAGCTTTGCACGGAAACTCGAAATTCTCCTTACCAAGGGCGTCTTTCCTGCCGCATCATCCGTCTCAGAAGACGAGATGACTACGGCCGTTCTTACATTGACCGACCAGGCGCGCGCGGAAAACATGGCCGTGGCGCAGGGACTGAAGCGCCATGATGCCGAGCTGCTGGACCGGCTGATTGTGCAGTATCAGCACCGGCTGCTGCGGTATCTGCTGTTTCTGACAGGTGACCGGGAGATGGCCGACGATCTTTTCCAGGAGACATGGATGCGCGTGCTGACGCGCGGCTCGCAATACAACGGCGCGGCGCGTTTCGACACCTGGCTGTTTACTGTTGCCCGCAACATGCTGATCGACATGCGCCGGAAGCGCACGATGGTCAGCCTGGAAGAGCTGTGCTCGGCCGAAAACGACGATTATACGTTCGAGATTCCCAGCGCGGAGCCGAATCCGTTTGACCGGTACCGCAGCCGGGAAGAGGCGCAGAAAATTGCAGCGGCGCTGCTTACGCTTGATCCGCTGCACCGTGAGGTCCTGGTACTGCGTTTTCATGAAGAGCTTTCGCTCGAAGAGATTGCAACGGTGACGCGCTCGCCGCTGTCTACCGTCAAGTCGCGCCTGTATCGCGGCATCGCCGCGCTGAAGCCGAGGCTGGAAGAGCAATTTGAAAAGGAGGCGCAGTGAAGGAATCTCCCGATCCGAAATTGCTGGACGCGCTGGCGGGTCTGGATGCCGAGGCCAACATGGCGGTGGTGCAGCGTACGCGCCGAGCCGTAATGGAAGCTGCGCACAAGATGCGCGATTCCGAGTTGCGCCGCCGCTATAACTTTGGCCTGGTGGTGCTTGCGGTCGGAGCGCTGCTGATGTTTCTGACTCCGACGCTGTGGGTGGTTGCCGAGGACGCGTTCAGCGGCGAACAATGGCTGGATGCGCCAATGATTACGGTATTGCTTGTGGCGACGACAGCCATGACGATCTTTGCTGCGGTTCTTGCTCACTGGAGCAGCCGTTCACGTGGCGAAAGCGTGTAGGAAATTTGTTGAGGTTCGCCGGACGAAATGGGAGATACGCGCCAAAACCAAAACCGGTTTTCTGATGAGCTGAAGCTGATTCCGCGCTGGGCCGTCGTAGGCGCTCTGCTGGCCTTTGTGCTGGTGGAGTACTACTTCTGGGTTGTGCTGCCCGGCCAGAGCCACCACCCAAGCCGCCTGCCCTTCGCATTGCGGTTCTATCTGCTGATCTCCTGGGGCGCCCTGGCGGCGTTATCAATGCTGATCATCGGCTACATCAGTAATGATGCGCCGCGGCGCGGGATGAGCGCGCAGCTATGGATGATCTGCGTGATTATTCCGGGTGGAGTGGGTGCTGCACTCTACTTCCTGTTGCGGCAGCCGATTCTGGCTTCGTGCCAGGCCTGCGGCGCTCATATTGAAGCCGACTATCACTACTGCCCGCAGTGTGCCTACCAGATAACAGCGTGCTGCGGAAACTGCTATCGCAGCGCGCGCGTGACGGACGTCTATTGCGTTCACTGCGGGCATGAATTGTCGACAGACCACCCTCCGGCGCGCCTGCACGCCTTCAGCCGTTAGGCGCGGTTGACGGGGATAGCTATAGGCTGGGGAAAATTCACCCCTATATTCGCCATCTTTCGGACCAGTCGAATGTGAATCTGAGAAAGCCGTGCGTTGTTTTTGTCACAATCGACCATTTTGACCGCTATACCGTTCGTTGGAAATTATTGAGGAGAAGTGCTTTAGGGGTGTTGATCGAATTTGAGTTTGTCCGTTATAAACCGTGCGGACGGGAAAAATATCCTGATTCTCACGTCGTGATGCGATTCGTGCGCTGCACGATTTAGTCGTTAATGAGACTGAGATCGAAAGGAAATACGTATGGCAGTGTGGTTAGTCCGTGCCGGTGATCATGGGCAGTTTGAGCAGA
>JASHRS010000229.1 GCA_030037215.1 Silvibacterium sp.
GTTCACGCGAGGATCCTTGTCGGCGTAACGGATGCGATTGAGGTTCTTCGTCGAGATGCGCTCGATGGCATCGCGATCAAGAATGGCTCCCTTGACGAGGAGACGCTTGTTGGTGCGCTCGTCGTGAAGGTCAGCCAGCACTTCCTTGCCGCCGAGGATGCCTTCGAGACGCTTGAGGCGCTCGTCAGTGAGAATTCGGATTTCGTCGGCGAGGTTCTTTTCAAGATCCGACACTTGCTCGGCTTCGATGAGCTTGGCCCGCTCGTCCTTCTCCTGACCCTTACGGGAGAAGATGCGTACATCGACGACCGTGCCCTCGATTCCCGGCGGGCAGGTGAGCGAAGCGTCGCGGACATCGCCAGCCTTTTCACCGAAGATGGCGCGCAGCAGCTTCTCTTCAGGGGTCAACTGCGTTTCACCTTTGGGAGTGACTTTACCGACGAGGATGTCGTTGTGTTTGACCTTGGCGCCGATTCGAACGATGCCGCTCTCGTCAAGATCGCGCAGCGCATGCTCGCTGACGTTGGGGATGTCGCGGGTGATCTCTTCGGGACCCAGCTTGGTGTCGCGTGCCTCGATCTCGAACTCCTCGATGTGGACCGAGGTGTAGTAGTCCTCGCGCACGAGTTTTTCGGAGATCAAGATCGCGTCCTCAAAGTTGTAACCGCGCCAGGGCATGAAGCCGACAAGAACGTTGCGGCCAAGTCCGAGTTCGCCCTGCTCAGTGCAGGGTCCGTCGGCGATGACCTGCCCCTTAACCACGCGGTCGCCCTGACGAACGATCGGCTTCTGGTTGATGCAGGTGTTCTGGTTGGACCGCTTGAACTTGATGAGCTGGTAGATGTCGGAGCCGACCTCACGCGAAAGCTGCGTGGGGTGGTGCTCGCCCTCGACGCGCACGATGATGCGCTCGGAGTCGACCGAATCGACGATGCCGTTGCGGCGGGCAAGAATGACGGCGCCCGAGTCGCGTGCAGTAACGCCTTCCATGCCGGTGCCGACCAGCGGAGCTTCGGAAACGAGAAGCGGCACGGACTGGCGCTGCATGTTCGCGCCCATGAGTGCGCGGTTGGCGTCGTCATGCTCGAGGAACGGTACAAGCGAAGCGGCAACCGAGACGAGCTGCTTGGGGCTGACGTCAACGTAGTCAACTTCAGAACGGTCAACGAGGACGAAGTTGCCCTGACGGCGCGCGTTCACAAGCTCGTCAGTAATGTTGCCCTTCTCGTCGAGGTCGATGTTGGCCTGCGCGATGGTGTGACGGTCCTCTTCCCAAGCCGATAGATAGAAGGAGTAAGGCTCGAAGTCGATGACACGCTTCTTGTCCTTCTTCAGCTGGTTGTTCAGCTTGAGAGCTTCGCCTTTCTCGAGGTGATCGCCTACACGGAGGCCGCTTTCACCAGCATTGGTAACCTGCACATAATCGAGCACGCGGCCGTTGGCCACGCGACGATAAGGCGACTCGATGAAGCCGTACTCGTTGATGCGCGCAAAGCACGAGAGCGAGCTGATGAGTCCGATGTTCGGACCTTCCGGCGTTTCGATCGGGCAGATACGGCCGTAGTGCGTGGGGTGAACGTCGCGGACTTCGAATCCGGCGCGCTCACGCGACAGACCGCCCGGCCCAAGTGCGGAGAGACGGCGCTTGTGCGTGATCTCCGAGAGCGGGTTGGTCTGGTCCATGAACTGCGAGAGTTGCGACGAACCGAAGAACTCGCGGATGGCCGCCATGACGGGCTTGGCGTTGATGAGGTCGTGCGGCATGGCCGTCGACATCTCCTGGTAGACGCTCATCTTTTCCTTGATGGCGCGCTCCATGCGGACGAGGCCGATGCGGAACTGGTTCTCCATGAGCTCGCCGACGGCGCGCACACGGCGGTTGCCGAGGTGATCGATGTCATCGACCACGCCGATGTTCTTGCGCAGCTTGAGGAGGTAACGGATGGTTCCGTAGAAATCCTCAGGCGTAAGCGTGCGGTGATCGAGCGGCGAAGCCTCGGCGCTCTCGTAGAGCTTGATGTTGAACTTGAGGCGGCCTACGCGTGAGAAGTCGTATTTGCGCGGATCGAAGAACATGCCTTCGAAGAGAGCCGTTGCTGTGTCGAGGGTCGGCGGATCGCCCGGACGCAGCTTGCGGTAGATTTCGATGAGAGCCTCTTCCGGCTTGCGGACAGAGTCGCGGCGCAGCGTGTTCGTGATGATGTTGCCCACGTCGTCGCGTTCGGGAAAGAAGACCTCGACCGAGGCGATGCCGGCGGCGGCAATCTTCTGCAGCTTGTCGGCGGTGAGCTCCTGATTGGCTTCAAGGAGGACTTCGCCCGTTGAAGTATCGACAACATCAGCGGCGGTGATGGCTCCGTCGAGCTCGGCCGATTCGACTTCGACTTCGCGCAGCTTGGCGGCACGCAGAGCCTTAAAGATCGACGGCGTGATCTTGCGGCCGGAGTGCGCGATCTCCTCGCCCTTGTGGACAATGGCATGCGCAGGCTTGGCACCGAGCAGGTGCGTCGGCTTCTCGGTGTTCTCGTCGATGGCCCAGAAGAGCTTGCTGTCCTTCAGATTGATCTTGTCGACGGTATAGAAGGTCTTGAGGATCTCCTCGTCGGACTTGAGGCCGAGCGCGCGCAGAAAGATGGTTCCCAAAAACTTGCGCTTGCGGTCGATGCGGACGTAGAGCGTGTTCTTCTGGTCGTACTCGAACTCGACCCATGAACCGCGGTAAGGAATGATCTTGCCGAGGAAGTAGGTGCGGTTGTTCGCGGTCTCAAAGAAGACGCCGGGCGAGCGGTGGAGCTGCGAGACGATGACGCGCTCGGTTCCGTTGACGATGAACGTTCCGTTTTGCGTCATGAGCGGAATATCGCCGAAGAAGACTTCCTGCTCCTTGATGTCGCGGATGGTCTTGGCGCCAGTCTCGGGGTCCTTGTCGTAGATGGTGAGGCGCACGGTGACCTTGAGCGGAGCGGAGTAGGTCATGCCGCGCTCTTCGCACTCAGCCTGGTCGTACTTGAGTTGCAGACCGACAGGGTCGCCGCACTTGTTGCAGAAGTCTGGCGTGTTTTTGTTATAGGTTCCGCACTTGGAGCAAAGAACGTCGCCGGGATGGAACGGGTCAGTGATGACCATGTTGCCGCAGTTCACGCAGGCGGTGCGCAGGTGGTGCAGTCCCTTGAGGTGTCCGCACTTGCACTCCCAGTTGCCAATGGAGAAGTCGACGAAGTCGAGCTGGGAGATGTTGCGGAAATCCGTAATGGGAAATACGGAGGTGAAGACGGACTGAAGTCCGTTGTCTTCGCGCTCCGAGGGCAGCTTGTCCATTTGCAGGAAACGCTCGTAGGAGCGGCGCTGCACTTCAATCAGGTTAGGGATCTGGATGGATGTCGGAATTTTGGAAAAATCGAGACGGCTGCGAAAGGCGCGGTTCTCGTTCGGCATGCTTCACTCCTCAAGACTCGTCGATACGAGGTTCCGATGGTCCGGAAAAGGCGACGCCGCCCGAGTCTCGCGGTGTCTCCTGCTGCTCGCGAATGCGTTTGCCCCGCCTCGTTCGGGGAAGACTTCGCGTTTGTTTTCACCGGCGGAATTCTTACAGCAGAATTCGCCGGGTTTGCTCTTGCGCGGAAGACGCCGCCGGGCGTAGTCTTCCGTTTTGATTCAAGACAACCTCACAGGACAAAAGAGACGTCCCAGTGAGAGTCGGCCCGTTCAACAGGCGGGCAATGATGTTCTGGCGGGATGGAAAAGGAGAGTGCGCGCGACGCGAGAGGAGTGAGAAGCAACTGTCGACACAAAGCGAAAACGCTCGCAGAGACAGCAAGCCTCACGAGCGTCACAACCGGATTGTGCACTAATCAATGACAGAATGTTTGCTTCCCGCCGCTTCCCAAACTGCGTAGTCGCCGCCCCACAGCTGATCGCAAATCATATCCACAGGCCCGCCGATTATCCTGTCGATACGCCGGCATTTGTCTACCGGGTAAAATTCATAAGCGCTGTGAAACCGGCATGCCAACTATCAGGCCCTATCGTGAGCCTGCAAAAATACAATTGCCGAATTGCCGGAATCGATGCGCAAGAACCGCATTCCAAGTCAGCCAAAGCAGAGACAGCCGAACGGAACGCATTACTCATAGCATAACGCGTTCCGCTTTGGCATGCAAGTTGCAACTGCCAACCGAATCTGAAGCCTCAAACTGAGGCAGAAATCGGGCCGACAATGGCTGATTTCGAGCCGATTTACTTGACTTCGATTGTCGCGACGCCTTCGAACTTCTTCTTGATGGCCTCGGCGTCTTCCTTGCTGATGTTCTCCTTCAAGGGCTTCGGAGCGCCGTCGACCAAGTCCTTGGCTTCCTTGAGGCCGAGGGAGGTGACTTCGCGTACCGCCTTGATGGTATTGATCTTGTTCGCGCCGGCATCCTTTAGGATGACAGTGAACTCGGTCTGCTCGACTGCCGCCGGAGCTGCTGCGCCAGCACCCGCTGCGCCAGCAACAACGACCGGAGCCGCTGCTGCTGCCGAGACGCCGAGGCGCTCTTCGAGCTTCTTGACGAGGGCCGCCGCATCCAGAAGGCTAAGCCCGACGATCTGATCTTCCAACTGCTGTAAATCCGCCATGATTTTTCTCCAACTAATACTAAAATTTGGTGTTACCTCCGGATTTCTCCGGTTGCCGTCCAGCTAATACCCTGAAGTTTCCGATGCGCCCAGACATGGCGCCCTTCAGAGCAGGCCCATACGGCCAATCCCTTTGTTTAGCTCGCTGCGGCGAACTTTTCCTTCTCGACCCCCTGGCCGAGGACGACGGCCAGATCGCGGCCGGTTGCGTTGATGACGGTGGCCAGGCGCTGCGCCGGAGCATTGATAAGGAAGAGCAGCTTCGAGAAAATCTCTTCCTTGCCGGGCATGGTGGCCA
>JASHRS010000230.1 GCA_030037215.1 Silvibacterium sp.
CTGCTCATCGCCTTGCCCTCCAGCGCTGTCGATGGCGTCAACGGATTCATGAACGGAGTCGCCCTATTGTCCTCGCGCATGCATGTCGCCTGGCTCATACCCCCCCTCGCACTCCTCATCACCTGGAACATGATTGGCGGGGCCGCCGCGTTTCTTTCTTCCACCTCGCGCCTGCCCTTCGTTGCCGGAATCGACGCTTATCTGCCTCGCGTCTTCGGGCATGTTCATCCGCGCTTTCGCACTCCCTGGGTAGCCATCGGCTTCTACGGCCTCGCCGGCATCATCGTCGCCATCCTCGGGCAGGCTGGAACCTCGGTACGCGGAGCCTATGACGTCCTCGTCAGCATGTCGATCTTCGCCTACTTCATTCCTTACCTGTTTCTCTTTGCCTCTATGATTCTCCTCCAGCGCCGTCCCGCCAGCCCCAACGTCATCCGCGTGCCCGGCGGCAGCCCTGTAGCCATCGCGCTCGCCTGTACCGGCTTCTTCAGCACAGCCCTCACTCTTGTCCTCTCTGTCATTCCCGGCGCGGACGAAACCAACAAAGCGCTGGCCGTCGCTAAAGTCCTCATCTCTACCGCGCTGGTCATTGGCGTGGGCGTTCTTGTGTTCGTCATTGCAAAGTACAAAAAAAATCGCGCCGCACGCATCAGCGCCACAACCATACCCTGATCGTAGATACTGTTTTCTTCGGAGACTTCGCCATTGCCGTCGCCCACCGCTGCCGTTCTCGGTCAAATCGGACTGCCTGCTCCCGTCCACGAGCTTGCTTCTCGCCGCTGGGACGCAATCATCATCGGAGCAGGCCACAACGGCCTCGCCTGCGCGGCCTATCTTGCCCGGGCCGGTAAACGCGTTCTGGTTTTAGAAAGCCGCTCCCGCGTTGGCGGCGCATGCACCATCGAAGAGCCGTTCCCGGGCGTGCGCGTGTCGCCCTGCGCCTATCTCGCCGGACTGCTGCATCCGCTCGTCATCGAGGAGCTGAATCTGCCCGCGCGCGGTTTTCGCTGGACGCCCGCCGTCAACGGCCTTTTTGTTCCGTTCCTCGACGGCTCCAGCGTTCAGCTCTGGGACGACGACGAAAAGTGCGACACCGAAATCGCCGGCTTCGCTCCGCAGGACCTCGAAGGATGGCGTGCGATGTGCGCTGTCATCCGTCGTCTGCGCGACGCGTTGCGTCCCGCGGGCGAACGTGATCTTTGGATCGGTGACGCGCCTTCGCCGGAAGAAATCGACGCGCGCCTTGGCTCCGACACCGAGGCACGCAACGTTTTATACGAGTGGTCGATGGCCGAATTCGTCGAACATTATCTGACCGACGAACGCCTTCAAATCGCGCTCCTCGGCCAGGGAGTCATCGGCACCAACGCCAGCCCTTTCGATCCGGGAACCGCTTCCATCCGCTTCCATCACGCCTCCGGACGTCTCGGGGGAATGCCTGGCATGTGGGGCTATGTCGAAGGCGGCATGGGCATGGTCTCTTTTTATTTCTGCGACGCGGCCCGTGAAGCCGGAGCCGTCATCGCCGCCGGTGTTCCTGTAGCCGAAATCTTGCCCGGGGAAGGCATCCGTCTCGAAAGCGGCGAAAAAATCTCCGCGCCGGTCGTTATCTCCAACGCCGATCCGCGCCGCACTCTCGCAATGCTCGGCGGCGCTGCCGACAAAAACTGGCGCGCTCGCATCGAATCCATCCCTATCCAGGGCTGCACCGTAAAGCTGAATGTGCTTCTCGCCGAACTGCCCAATTTTGTCTCCCGCCCCGGTACTCTTGAGCCGCATCACTATGGACAGATCAACGCGCCGCTCACCAAACAGGAGTGGAAGAACAGCTTCGCAGCCGCAAAATTTGGCGAGCTGGCACCCAGTCTCTGGTGCGAACTCTACTTCCAGAGCGCCCACGATTCAACTGTCGCACCAGCCGGACAGCACACCATGAGCGTTTTCGCGCAATATGTCCCATACGCGTTCGCGCGCGACTCCGAAAACGGGCAGACTGGCTGGGACTCACGCCGCGACGAAGTCCGCAACATAGCCCTCAACTCTATCGGACGTTTCTGTTCGAACATCCCTTCCGCCGTCATCGACGCGCAGGTGCTCGGCCCTCCTGACATCGAAGCCAAAGTCGGCCTCACCGGAGGTCACATCTTCCAGGGCGAGTGCTTGCCCGCGTACATGTGGTCAAAGCGGCTCGCTGCGCGAACTCCCATGTCCGGCGTCTACCTCTGCGGCGCCTGCACCCACCCCGGCGGGTCGGTCATCGGCATCAACGGACGCAACGCCGCCATGGCTGTGTTGCGCGATGTGAAATAGCGTTTTCTTTTGCAGTCGCAATCCCCTGAATGTCCAGTTCCGCATCGAATTGGTTATTATGAGCACGCCGAAACAGGAAATCCGTGTGGAATTCCAGCACGTTGAGTTACTGCTCAATCGGCTTCGGCTGCCGTTTCTTCTGCGCCATCTGCCTACCAAACTCGTCTGGTCTGCATATGTATGCATAAACGGATTTGTGACCATTGGGCTGCTCGCGCTCCTGGGCGAGATAACAGGCAGCCCATTTGTGTTTCCCTCGCTGGGACCGACAGCGTATCTGTTCTTCTTTTCACCTCTGCAGGAAACTTCGTCCCCACGAAACGCTGTCTACGGGCATGCCATCGGCCTATTGTGCGGTTACGGCGCGTTCTGGATAACCGGAATGCATGCCTTTGGCCAACCTCCGACGCAGGGAATCTATTGGCCCCGTGTCTTTGCTGCCGCCTTGGCATTGGCGTCGACGGGAATGTTGATGGTGGCGTTCTCGGTGAGCCATCCTCCGGCCGGCGCAACCACACTGATCGTCGCACTGGGAATTCTGGCGAAGCCCTGGTATCTGGTCGTAATTGAAATCGCCGTGGTTTTGCTTACACTCCAGGCATGGGTATTGAATCATCTGGCTGGACTGGACTACCCGCTCTGGTATCGCAGAGGAGAAAAGCCGCTGCCTCCGTCGATGCGTCCGTGATCTTTCGCTTGGTCGGTCGGAGTGGCCACTCAGTCCCACGACAGGCCTTCGTCAGTGGAGCGTGAAGCGACTGCCGGGCGGCAAATCCTGCTTCCCGGCTACCCGTTATAATCAGAGATTGCGCGTATTTGCACGCTGCAATTGGATTTTGTGGAGCAGGGAAAGGATTTCGATGCCGACGGACGTAGTCATGCCCCAGATGGGCGAGTCGATCTTTGAAGGAACCATCACAAAATGGCTGAAAAAGCCGGGCGATACCGTTCAGCGCGACGAGCCTCTGTTTGAAATTTCGACCGACAAGGTTGACGCCGAGATTCCGTCGCCTGCCGCCGGTGTCCTCAAGGAGATCAAGGTACCCGACGGCAACACCGTGCAGATCAACACCGTCGTCGCCGTCATTGACGAGGCTGGCTCCGCCAGCGCCGCAGCTCCTGCCGCAGCCGCACCCAAAACGGAAACCCCGGCCCCCACAGCTTCCGCACCCTCCGCTCCTGCGCCGGCTGCGACTCCAGCTTCAGGCCCGGCAACCGAAGTCGTCATGCCGCAGATGGGCGAGTCCATCTTCGAAGGCACCATCACCAAGTGGCTTAAACAGGTCGGCGATACCGTTCAGCGCGACGAGCCTCTCTTTGAAATCTCCACCGACAAGGTCGATGCGGAAATTCCATCGCCCGCCGCTGGAGTCCTCAGCGAAATCAAAGTCCCTGCAGGCAACACCGTCCAGATCAACACCGTCGTTGCTGTCATAGGAGGCACTGCCGGCGCTGCTGCTCCTGCTCCTGCGGCTCCCGCTCCTGTTGCCGCAGTTCCTGCGCCTGCTCCGGCACCCGCTGCGCCCAAGGTCGAAGCCCCGGCAGCCTCAGTCTCCGCCGAACAAGCCCGCTCCTCGCCGCTCGTTCGCAAGATCGCCAAGGAAAACAACATCGATCTCAACCATGTTCCCGGCACCGGAGCTGGCGGACGCATTACCAAGGAAGACCTCCTCGGCTACATCGCACAGCCCGGCGCGGTTAAGCCCGCTCCGGCTGCTGTTCCAGCTGCTCCCGCCGCTGCCGCTGCAAAGCCCGCTGCGCCTGCTCCATCTGTACCCGCTCCCGGTGAGCTTGTGCCGCTCTCGAAGATGCGCTCCATCATTGCCGAGCGCATGGTCGAGTCCAAGCGCACCAGCGCACACGTCCACACCGTCTTCAAGATCGACTTCACCCGCATTGTCAAGCTGCGCGAAAAAGAGAAGAACAAGTACGAGCAGCGCAACGGCGTCAAGCTCACCTATATGCCGTTCATCACCCGTGCGGCCATCGCCACTCTGCGCAAAATGCCTATCATCAACGCGCAGATGGAAGGCAACGCCATCCGCTATCCGAAGAACATTAACGTCGGCATCGCCGTCGCGCTCGAGTGGGGACTCATCGTTCCCGTTATCAAACAGGCCGAGGACAAGAGCTTCCTCGGCATCGCCCGCGCCATCGCCGATCTGGCCGAGCGCGCACGCGGCAAAAAGCTCAAGCCAGACGAAGTCGGCTCCGGAACCTTCACCATCACCAATCCCGGCATCTTCGGCGAGCAGTTCGGAACGCCTATCATCAACCAGCCTGAGTCGGCCATCATGGGCGTCGGCGGCCTTTTCAAGGAGCCGGCCGTCGTCACTGCCGAAGACGGGACCGACTCGATTGCCATCCGCTACTTC
>JASHRS010000231.1 GCA_030037215.1 Silvibacterium sp.
ACGGGAAGCCGATGATATGGGTTGATGGCGAGAAGCGTGAACTCACTCCAGAGGAGCGGGCGCGGCTTGAGGCGCGGCTTCAGGAGGCTCAGAAGAGGATTGCGGCAGAGACAGCGCGAATCAATAGTCCCGAGTTCAGGAAGCAGATCGCGGATGCGCAACAGAAAGCGCAGGAGGAGTTGAACAGCCCTGAATTCAAGCAAAGGATGGCAGAGGCGCAGAAGAGAATTGCGGAAGCGCAGGCAAAACTGAACAGTCCCGAGTTCCGGAAGCAGATTGAGGACGCGCAGAAGCAGGCGTGTGAGGCTGCACGAAAGATCAATAGCGCTGAAATGCAAAAGCAGATAGAAGAGGCGCAGAAACAGGTTGAGGCAGCAACAGCGCGTGTGAATAGTCCGGAATTTCAAAAGCAGATAGAAGAAGCAGCGCAGGCCAGTGCAAAGGTGAACAGCGCGGAGATCCAGAAGCAGATGGCAGAGGCGCAAAAGCAGATTGCAGACGCTCTGGCGAAGATGAAAGCGGAAGACGAGACTATGCAGAAGAAATGAGTGTTAGATTCCCCGTTTCAGGGCCGCCTTCGGGCGGCCCTATTTTTAGTGAAGATGTGAGAAGCGCCTAGAACGGCATTCTGGCTGAGAAGACGAGGGCATGGTTGTAGGAGTGGTATGCAGAAGTGGCGATCTGCATGCCTGCGCCGAGAGTTACGCCGAGACGGTTGTGGAGTTTCCAGCGGCCGACGATACCGGGCGTGACGAAGTTCTGAATCTTGCCGTCATTGGGTCCACCCTCATAAAACGTGGCGTTGAATTCGACTTCGGGCCACCAGTTGGGGCTGGCCTTGAACTGCGTGGCGGTGTTCCACGCAATCGGGCGGCCCAGCTTATCGGAGTTGGCAACGGGAAGCGTGGCTCCGGCGGTCGACTGCACATCGAAGAGGCCGATGCCTTTGCCGACGGCGAGCGTGGGACTGACGGAAGCGTCGGTTGAACCGTTGGAATAGCTGCCTGTGGGAACGCTTCCTCCAACAAAAGCGGTGATGATGCTGTTGCCGTGCTCCTCATTGCGAGCAAAGAAGCGGTATTTCATGAGGAATGTGGTGTCGCCGAAGCCGTCTTTGACTTTGGGGTTGTTGTGCTGGGTGTATGGCGGGACATTGAAGAGGAGTTCGATGTGACGCGCTGGAATGAGCTCAAGCCCTTTGCCGTTGCCGTAAATCCAGGTGTCCGTCAGGGTGGGCGTGATTTCGCGTACAAAGTCGGTGCGGAACTCCTGCTCAAGGCGCGGCGTGACGGTTACGAGCGGAGTGACCCAGTGGGGCTGGGCATTTTGCGTTGCGGTGACGCGGGCCTGCCAGTTGGCAATGAAGCTGTTCTGCGCGCAGAGGCAAGGAGCCGCGAAGGCGCAGACGATGATAGCTGCGATGAATTTACGCAAGTTTGATCTCCAAAGAAAGATGAAATTACATGCGTCAATATGACGGCGCGTAGAAGAACGCACGGCGCCGAACGGATACTTTATGAGAAAGGTTCAAACCCAGAGCAGGGCATCGGGGTCCGTATTGAGCCACCGGGAGCTCCTGAGGAACTAATCGTTGCCTTACCATAAGTATAATTGGGGTTATATCTATCCATGCGATCGGACTCGTTACTTCAATACGGATCATGTATATTTCGATATCCAGTTCCGGCGAATCAAACGATGGGCTTTTGGGCCCTTAAGTTTTACAGAGGCTTGTTCATAGCGCGGATTTTTTCTATGGCTCCACAGTAATCACGGAAATCTTGTCGAGGTTTCTCACCCAGCGGGCAGGTCGCTTGTCTTCGGTGGAGACGATTTTGAATGCGCCGTCGACAGCAATGGGCTTGCCGTCGAGCGTGTCGGCGACGATGATCTGACCAGTGTGGATGGTGGGATCGGTTTCGGCCAGCGAGTAAAGGACTTTGTATCCGTCGGTGCCTTCGGCGACGACGCCGGTCATGAAGAGCGGACCGCGAACGGTCTCACCCTGCGGGGCTCCCAGTTTGGCAAGAAGAGTGGCGAGCGGAACACCGGAATAGGTTTCGTTTGCTTTGGTGTGGCCGTTAAAAACGGCGACGGTGACATGCGGCAGAGCGGCGAAATCGGCAGGAGTGAGGGTGATGGATATGTCCTGATATGCGAGGGTGAGGCTCGTGGATGGGACGGCGGGAGCGTGGTGATGCATCTCCTGCGCGACGAGGTCGAGATGCGCGAAGCAGGCCGTTGAAGCAAAGGTGAGAATGAAGAGCGCAAAAGGCCGGGTTATTTTCACAGAGATCATCTTAATCGGCTTTATTCGCTTTTGAGGAAAATTCTCCACCGGTTTTATGCGGTTAGGGCCGAGTTGTGGACGCGAACGGGAGCGCTGCGTTAGCGTTTAAGCAGCCAACATTTTCTCAGGGACGCAAGTGTCCCGCTTTCGTTGGCACGTCAAACGCACACGCACCTCAACCTGACAGGGGAGTCAGCGAATGAAGAAAACGTGCGATCCTCCTTTGAATGCGCCTCCTGAAATGGATGCGCCGGTTTCTGACAAACCTTCCAGCTTTTTCTCCTTCGGAAAATTTTCCAGACGCGCATTTCTGACACAGCTTGGTGCCGCGGGGCTGGCAGCAACAACAGTTCCGCTGGTGCATGCGGTGACGGAAACGCCGGCACAGGACACTGCGGATACGGCTTCAGAGGTTGCTCCGGGCGCTGTTCCAGTGACCCTGCGCGTGAACGGGAAAGATCACAGGTTGATGCTGGAGCCTCGGGTGACGCTGTTGGATGCGTTGCGCGAGAACCTGCAAATGTTCGGCACGAAAAAGGGTTGTGATCATGGTCAGTGTGGCGCGTGCACGGTGCATGTGAACGGAAGGAGGATGAATTCGTGCCTGACGTTTGCGGTGATGCACCAGATGGACGAGATCACGACGATCGAGGGACTGGAGCGCGACGGAGTGCTGCATCCTGTGCAGCAGGCGTTTCTCGATCACGATGGATTCCAGTGCGGGTACTGTACGCCGGGACAGATCATGTCAGGCGCGGCGCTGCTGAAAGAGCCGATCGGTCCATCAGACGATGACGTGCGCGCGGCGATGAGCGGCAATATCTGCCGGTGCGGCGCTTACAAGAACATTGTGGCGGCTATTCAGCAGGCACGGCATTCCGCATAGTTCCTCAAACAAGCAAACCTCCAGGAGCTTGTATGCAGCCATTTGGATTTACGCAGGCAAAGACAGTGGATGGGGCGGTCGCGCAGAGCGGGCGTTTTGTGGCCGGCGGCACGACGCTGATCGACCTGATGAAGCTGGATGTGGAGACGCCGCGGCAGGTGGTGGATATCAATCTGCTGCCTCTGGACCGCGTGGAAGCTGCACCGGACGGTGGGCTGAAAATCGGCGCTCTGGTGCGGAACAGCGATCTGGCGAACCATCCGGATGTAAAGGCACGGTACACGGTGCTTTCCGAGGCGCTGCTGTCGGGAGCGTCTCCGCAGCTCCGGAATATGGCGACGACGGGCGGAAATCTGCTGCAGCGGACGCGGTGCTATTACTTTCGCGACACGAACTATGCGTGCAATAAGCGGCAGCCGGGGTCGGGGTGTCCGGCAATTGACGGATTCAACCGCGTTCATGCAGTGCTGGGCGGGAGCGAGAACTGCGTGGCGACGCATCCCTCAGACATGGCGGTGGCGATGATGGCGCTGGAGACGCTCGTACATATGCAGGGCACAAAGGGTGAACGGCAGATTGCACTGGATGATTTTTATCTGGCGCCTGGATCGACTCCGGACAAGGAGAATGTGCTTGAGCCAGGTGAACTGATCACCTATGTGACACTTCCAGCACTGGCTGCAGGGACGAAGTCGTATTACCTGAAGTTGCGCGACCGTGCACAATACGAATTTGCGCTGGCGTCGGCAGCGGTTGTGGTGCAGGTTGATGGCGGGCGAGTAAAGCGAGTCCGGATTGCGATGGGCGGAGTGGGCACTAAGCCATGGCGATCGAAAGAGGCTGAAGCAGTTCTGGAAGGGAAGGCCGCGAACGAGCAAAATTTCCGCGCGGCTGCTGAGGCTGCGCTGCGTGATGCCAAACCGCTGCGCTACAACGGGTTCAAGATTGAGCTGGCGAAGCGCGCAGTGGTGCGGGCGCTGATGGTCGCAACCCAGAACGCTTAGGAGCGAATGATGGCGGCATCGGTAGTTGGAACGGCGGTTACGCGGGTCGACGGAAGGGTAAAGGTCACGGGCGCGGCGCGATACGCGGTCGACCATCCGATTGAGGGCGTTGTGTATGGCGTGCCGATAGCGAGCACGATCGGGTCGGGCAAAATTACAGCGATCGACACTTCAGTTGCGGAGAAGATGCCGGGAGTACTGGCGATTCTGCATCACGGCAATTGCGGGCCGCTTTTCAGAACTGCCAGCCCGTTTGAGCAGGATAGCTGGATGAGCGAGAGCCGGCCTCCGTTTGAGGACGACACGGTTTACTACTACGGGCAATTTGTAGCTTTGGCGGTTGCAAATACGTTTGAGCAGGCGCTGGATGCGGCGTCGCATGTGAAGATCAGCTACCGGGAGGAGAAGCCGCTGACGCGCATGAGCGACGTTGCCGAGCAACCGCCGGTCCGTTCGCGTTATGCGCGCGGCGACGCGGAGAGTGCATATAACAGCGCTCCGATGAAGATTGACGCGACCTATATTACGCCGACCGAGACGCACAATCCGATGGAGATGCACGGGACCATCGCTGTATGGAACGGCGATAAGGTCACGCTGTACGAGACGACGCAGGGTGTGATGAACCACCAGGGCGTGATGTCGCAGACGCTGGGCGTTCCAATCGAGGATGTGCATATCATTTCACCGTTTGTCGGGTCGGGGTTCGGAGGCAAGCTGGCGCCATGGCCGCATTCGCTGCTGGCGGCGATGGCAGCGCGGCGGGTGAATCGTCCGGTAAAGGTGAGCGTTCCGCGCAGCCTCATGTTTACGACCGTGGGGCATCGCCCTCTGACGGAACAGCGTGTGCGGCTGGGAGCGACCGAGGACGGGAAGCTGATGGCGATTGTGCACGAAGCGAAGAATCCCACTTCGATGATCGTTGACTTTATGGAACGTTGCACCGGGCCGACGCCGATGATCTACAGCTGCCCGAATGTAACGGCGACGGAGCAGCTGGTGAAACTGAATATCGGTACGCCGTGCCCGATGCGCGGGCCGGGAAGAACTCCCGGGATGTATGCGCTGGATTCGGCGATGGACGAGCTGGCGGTGAAGCTGAATCTTGATCCGATGGAGGTACGGTTGCGGAATTATGCGGAGAAAGATGAGAGCTCAAACCTGCCTTTTTCGAGCAAGCATCTGCGCGAGTGTTACCAGACGGGCGCGGAGAAGTTTGGATGGAGCAAGCGGACGCCGGGCGTGGGATCAATGCGCGACGGAAGCGAGATTCTGGGCTGGGGCATGGGGACAGCGACCTGGGACGCGTATCGTGGGGGATCGCAGGCGCGGGTGCGGCTATCTGCAGATGGGCGCGCTCGGGTATCGTGCGCAACACAGGACATTGGGACGGGGACTTATACCGTGGTCGCGATCATCGTGTCCGATAAGACGGGAATTCCGGTTGAGAGGATCGATGCAGTTTTGGGTGACAGCTCCCTGCCTCCGGGACCGACATCCGGTGGATCGGCGGCGACGGCCACGGTGATTCCGGCGGTCGCAGCGGCCAGTATGAACGTGATTGGCGAACTATTGAAACTGGCTGTGATCACCGATGGGTCGCCGTTTAATGGCGCTGATGCGACAACGCTGGCGATGAGCAGCGGGAGGGTTCACAAAAAGGGCGACGCACCGGAAAGTGGGGTTCCGTTTGAGCAACTGCTCAAGCTGCGGCGCGTGGCTGCGCTGGAGGCTGAGGCAAAAACGGGAGGCGCTCCCGATGAGGACAAGTATTCGATGCACAGCTTTGGAGCACACTTCGTCGAGGTCGGCTGGGATCCTGGGATTGCGCGGCTGCGCGTGCGGCGTACGCTGACGGTGATGGACGCGGGACGCATTATCAGCGAGAAGTCAGGGCGCAACCAGATTTTGGGTGCAGTAGTAATGGGCATCGGCATGGCAATGCTGGAGGAGACGATCTACGATCCGCGCAACGCCAAGCCACTGAACAACAACTATGCAGATTATCTTGTAGCGACCAATGCGGATATTCCCGAGCAGGAATGCATCTTCCTCGATTATCCCGATCCGGTGATCGGGGAGTATGGCGCGCGCGGAATTGGCGAGATCGGATTGACGGGTGTGGCGTCTGCACTGACGATGGCGACGTATCATGCGACTGGCGTCCGCGTGAGGGATTTACCGATTCGGATTGAGAAATTGATGGCGAACCGGGCCGTGTAAGCAGGTGGATTGCCACAAGTCATTAATTTTTTGAATATTTTGAAGTTGATTCCTTGTCGTTTACCACGCAACTTCTTCATTGCTAAGCTGTCTATCTTTATAGGCTGATGACCGCGGTACGGGAGAGCCCGTGCCTCCAAAGCGGGCATCTAATCATTGAACGCTTGAGCGAGTTCGTACGGCTCAGTTGAAATTCCTTAGAATTGGATTATGGCTTCGATGCGGTCTTCCCGTCTGTGTCTTTCTATTTTCTCTACGGCCTTGTTTTTGTGTGTTTCCGTCGTCGCTTTCGGCGATCCCGCGACCTTTGACCTGAACGGCCCAACCATTGAAGTGAAGGTGACGCGCGGCGGTCAGACACTGCCGATCACGCAGGTCCCGAACCTTGCGGTGGGAGACAAGCTGTGGATTCGTCCGGATTTTCCAGATGACCAGGCGGTGCGTTATCTGCTGATTGCGGCGTTTTTGAACGGCTCGACGAATACCCCGCCGGAAAGATGGTTTTACAAGGCGGATACATGGAACAAGAAGTTTGAGGGGTTGACGGTCACAGTTCCGCAGGGCGCGCAGCAGGTGCTGTTGTTTCTGGCTCCTGAGACGGGTGGCGACTTCAAGACAGTGATGAGCGCGGTGCGCGGGCAGCCGGGGGCGTTTGTGCGCGCTTCGCAGGACCTGAACCAGGCGAGTTTGGACCGTTCGCGACTGGACACCTATCTGGATGCGGTGCGGAAGATCAATGCGACCGATCCGGAAAATCTGAAAGTAGTTTCTCCGCTGCTGGCACGCAGTCTGGCCATCAAGCTCAATCCGGATTGCCTGACCATGGACAATAACGAGATTGCGCCGTGCCTGACCGACAAACAAGACAGCCTGGTGCTGAATGATGGGCACAGCACGTCGATTGTGAATGCGCTGACATCGGGTCCGGCCGGAGATCTGGCGATGCAGGCCAGCTATACGCCGCAGGCGAACTTCGGATACTACAGTCCCTATATTGCCTCGGCCATGGACATTGCGCGAATCCTGGATTCGTTCCATACGGCCGAGTACCAGTACATTCCTGCGCTGGCGGAACAGCGGGACGGCACACTGGCTCTGAAACTGAATGCACCGCCGTCGTTCCATAACCCGAAATCCGTGCTGGTGATTGCGCTGCCGGCAGTGGAAGCGGCGCAGCCTCCACCGTTGCACCCGGTAGATGAGAGCCAGGTATATTGCGCGCAGAAGACGACGCTGGCCTTGCCAGTGGACGGGGCTCCGCTGGTGTTCTCTACTGGCTACGCTCGAGACCTGACACTACACCTGCAGGCCGCCGACGGTAAAAGCGTGGACCTGCCCTTGAAGTCGGATGCGGTGGAAGGCGGACTGTTGGTGGATACGAAGCCACTGGCGGGAACGGTACTCGGCACGGATGTAAAGGCATCAATCCGAGGGTACTGGGGATTTGAGCCGTTTACCGGACCTGTAGTGCATCTGCAGGGCGCGCACCAGCAGACGTGGAAAATCGCCGAGGCAGATGAAAATACGCTGGTCGTGGGCCGCGACGACACGCTGCATCTGGAAGCAGACGACGCGAGCTGCGTAGAGGGAATTCAGTTCAGAGGCGCAGACGGCAAGGAGATCAAAGCCAACTGGAAGCTGGTGAAGCCGAACCAGGTGGAAGTGACGCTTCCGCTAAAGGACGCGCAGCCTGGCGCGATGACGCTGGTTGTGAATCAGGCCGGGCTGGAGAAGCCGGAGGATCTGTCAGTTCGCGCATTTGCCGAGGCTGGCCATCTTGAATCATTCACGGTGCATGCCGGCGACCCTTACGGAACGATGGCCGGCACGCGGTTGGACGAGGTTGCCAGCCTGTCGATGAAAGGGATTGAGTTCAAGCCGGGAACACTGACGGCCACGCAGGGAGCGGACCTGCTGCAGATGGAGACAACCGATACCAAGGCAGCGAGAGCATTGAAGGAGGGTGAGATACTTCCCGCCGTAGTAACGCTGCGCGACGGACGCACTGTGGACCTGAAGGCGACGATTGACGCAGCGCGGCCTAGCGTGACGCTGATCAGTAAGAGCATTGAGGCGGACAGCGATACAGGGAACACCGCGGCAAGCAATAACATTCAACTCTCAGGGAAGAACGAGCTGCCACAGAATGCAACACTTCTATTCTCGCTGAAGGCGGTTACGCCGGAGCGTTTTTCGCGCGATGAGAAGATCGAGGTTGCCACGGATGACGGCTCGTACTCGACAATGCTGACACAGGCAAACGGTTTGACGCTGCAGGATGCGCACACCGCGGTGGCGACGCTGAATCCAGCGAAGGCGTTCGGCGCGTCGGCCTTCGGCCCGTTGCAATTTCGCGTGGTGACGGAGACGGACGTGAAGGGCGACTGGCAACCGCTGGCGACGCTGGTGCGGCTGCCGACTTTCCGGTCGCTGCAATGCAAACAGGCGGATGCCCCCTGCGAGCTGAAAGGCTCAGACCTGTTTCTGGTGGATTCGATTGCGCTGAACCCGCAGTTTACAAATCCGGTGCAGGTTCCGGATGGATTTCCGGGCAATGCTCTCGAAGTGCCCCGTCCTGCGGATGGAGGCCAGCTTTATGTAAAGCTGCGAGATGATCCTTCGACAGTGAATCTGGTAACGCTGGCGCCGCTGATGCCGAAAGAAAAGAAATCTGCGCAGGCGCAGGCGGCGCAGCCCAAGTTTCGTCCGGAGTATGTAAGCCCAGGTGACAATCCTGCCCCAGCCCCGGTAACACCGGCGCAGGAACAGACACCGGCACAGGGCCAGGCGCCAGCACCAGTGGCGCAGCAGCCCGCTTCGGCAAACCCGGGGACGAATGTGCCACCGTCGCCTCCGGCTTCGTCAGCCGCAGCCCCAGCTTCAGGAACGGCGCAGACTTCCGGATCAACGGCATCTTCACCGCACCCGCAGGCAGAGGAGGCTGCTCCGTCCGCCGCGTCCGCGGCTTCGAGCCAGAAGCCTGCTCCAGCGCCGCCATCGAGTCAATTCTGAGCTGTTGAATTTCCTTTAAGGGTCGAATAATGCACCGGTTTCGCGTATGGGCACCGGCAGCGAGGCGCCTTGATGTGAAAATCGGCGAACGCGCGTGGCCAATGGAGCAGTGCGGCGGCGGATGGTGGAAGACTGCGATCGATGCGGCAGGGCCGGAGACAGATTACGGGTTCATCGTGAATGGCGATGGCGTCGTGCTGCCCGATCCGCAGTCGCTGTGGCAGCCGCATGGCGTGCATGGATTGTCGAGGGTGTTGGACCACACTGCTTTTGCGTGGACCGATGGCAAGTGGCGCGCGCCCGAGCTGAAGAATGCGGTGATCTATGAGCTGCATGTGGGCACGTTTACACCTGAAGGCACGTTTGCAGCAGCAGAAGAGAAGCTCGATTATCTGAAAACGCTGGGCGTGACACATTTGGAACTGATGCCGGTTGCGTCGTTTCCCGGGGAACGTGGATGGGGTTATGACGGCGTGGACTTGTTCGCTCCGCAGGAGTCATATGGCGGGCCGGATGCGTTGAAGCATTTCGTGAACACGGCGCACGCGCAGGGACTGGCCGTGCTGCTGGATGTTGTCTACAACCATCTTGGGCCGGCGGGGAATTACCTGGCACACTTCGGGCTGTACTTTACAGCTAGCCACCACACTCCGTGGGGCGACGCGGTGAATCTTGAAGACGCGGGAAGCGATGAGGTGCGGCGGTTCTTCATCGACAACGCGAAGATGTGGCTGCGCGATTATCACTTCGATGGGTTAAGGCTGGATGCGGTGCATGCCTATGTGGACCGCTCGGCAGTGCACTTCATGGAGCAGCTTGCAGCGGAGGCGCGCGAGCTGGAGCGCGAGACGGGCAGGAGTTACGCTGTGATTGCCGAGAGCGACCTAAACGATCCGCGCGTAGTGACGGACCGCGAACGCGGTGGCTACGGGATGGATGCGCAGTGGAGCGACGACTTTCATCATGCGCTGATTGCGCTGCTGACGAATGATCGCGCCGGATACTACGCGGATTTCGGACGGATGGCCCATGTGGCGAAAGCTCTGCGCGAGGTGTTTGTGCTGGACGGGGGGTATTCGACGTATCGAGGACGCGGGCACGGCAGGCCGGCAAAGGGATTGCCGCCGTGTAGGTTTCTGGGATATGCACAGAACCATGACCAGGTTGGAAATCGCATCAAGGGTGAGCGGCTGAGCGCGCTGGCAACGTCGGGACGCGTAAAGATTGCGGCTGCGCTGGTGATGACAGCCCCATTTATCCCGCTGATTTTTCAGGGCGAGGAATGGGCAGCGTCTTCTCCGTTTTTGTTCTTCACTCATCATGAGAAAGAGCTGGGAAAGCTGGTTTTTGAGGGGCGCAAGCGGGAGTTTGCTGCGTTTGGGTGGAAGCCGGAAGAGATCCCCGACCCGCAGGATGAGCGGACATTTGCGCGATCGAAGCTGAAATGGGATGAGATTGTAGAGCCGGAGCACACGGGCATGCTGGGGTGGTATCGCGAACTGATTGCGCTGCGCCGGTCGGAGCCGGACTTTGTGAATGGCGATATTGCCGTGAATTTCAGCGAAGAAGAATGCTGGCTGATGATGCGGCGAGGGCGCTTCCTGATCGTGTTCAGCGTGGCTTCAGATGAGGTGAAGCTGCCTGTTCCCGAGAGCGCGGAGATAGTGCTGCGCTCCTCCGATGAAGTCAATGTGGAGGGCAGCAGACTGACACTGGTTCCCGATTCAGTTGCAGTGCTGCGGACATGATGCGTTCACTTTGCGGCGGATAAGGCTGCCAAATTTTTCTGATAATGGATAAGACACGCGCATGATGCGGTGTGAATTTTTGCCTTCGTTGATGCCGGTAGTGTGCGGCGGGAATGTACTCTGTTAGGGCATGAATACGGCAGAGTTCTCAGGCGTTATTTTTGTAAGCTCTGTGCTGGCAGGCCTTTTGGGGGCATTGACGGGGCTGGGCGGCGGCGTGGTGATTGTTCCACTGCTTACGCTGCTATTCCATGTGGATATCCGCTATGCGATAGGAGCCTCACTGGTGTCGGTAATCGCGACATCATCGGGTGCGGCTGCGGCCTATGTGCGCGAAGGGTACTCGAACATTCGCATCGGAATGTTTCTAGAGATTGCGACGACGCTGGGCGCGATTTTTGGGGCCTATCTGACAGCGCGTGTTTCGACGCACGCCATCGGGATCGTGTTCGGATTGGTGCTACTGTATTCGGCTGCGGCGTCGCTCAAGAAAAAGCACACGCTATCGGGGACGTCCAGAACCGGTATGCTGGCTGAGCGATTGCGGCTGAAGGGAAGTTTTCCGGGCATGGACGGCCCCGAGGAATACGTCGCGCAGCGCGTGCCGGCAGGTTTCGGATTGATGTTCACTGCTGGGACGCTCTCCGGATTGCTGGGCATCGGATCGGGTGCGGTGAAGGTGCTGGCGATGGACCAGGCGATGGGACTGCCATTCAAGGTTTCGACAACAACCTCTAACTTCATGATCGGCGTGACGGCGGCGGCGAGCGCGGGAATTTATCTCAGCCGCGGTTACATTTCGCCAGGGCTGGCGATGCCGGTGATGCTGGGCGTGCTGGCCGGGTCGCTGACGGGCGCGAAGCTTCTGGTCCATGCCAATGTGAGGACGTTGCGGATGGTGTTTGCTCTGGTGATTGTGGCGCTCGGGATCGAGATGATTGTGAACAGCATTACGGGGAGGCTGTAATGCAATTAACGGACGAACGACTTGAGATTGCGATTGGCCGTATGTTGCAAACCGGAGTTCTGCTGGCAGCCGCTGTGGTGCTGATTGGCGGTGTGATGTATCTGCTGCATGCTCCGGCGGGTCCGCGGCCAGATTACAGCCACTTTCATAGCGTAGCGGAGAGTCTGCGAACGCCGGGAGGTATTTGGCATGGCGTGCTGCATGGCGATGCAGAAAGCATGATTCAGTTTGGATTGCTGCTGCTGATTGCGACGCCGGTCTTTCGGGTGGTTGTGGCTGGCGTGGGATTTGCCGTCGAACGCGACCAACTGTACGTGTGGGTGAGCGTCGCTGTGTTTGCCGTGCTGCTCTACAGCCTGTGGCACATCGGCTAAGGATTCAGCCAGTCATCATTTATTTCTTTGCATCACATGCGGTGCAGAGCACACCGGTGATGCCTTTGCCCTGCGTAATGGTGAAGATGCGGTCGACCGCGGGCAGCTTGATAGTTTCGACATCGCCGCCGGGCCAGTGAATTTCGAGCTTGTCTACCGTGATCGCGTCCCCCAGGCCGAAGTGGACGCGCTGGTCGTTCGAAGACATGTAACTGCCTCCGCTGAGCACGTCACCGCGCTGGCGCATGCCGTTGGCGGTTAGGTAGACGACGGCTCCGATGGCATCGCGCGGGCCTTTTGGTCCGCCGATGAGTTTCAGCTCAACCCAGTGGTGATGGTCGGAGTTTACATTGCGGAGCAGGACGGCATGGCCGTCGAGCGGATTGATGACAACGTCAATTTTTCCGTCGTTGAAGAGATCCCCGAAGGCCGCGCCGCGAGCGGGTATAACGTCAGCCAGGCCAGTATTTTCCACGGGTGGAACGAGAGTGAACTTTTTGCCCTGATCGTTGTGGAAGAGCAAAGGGCGCTCGGCGAAGCTTGTTCCCCAGTCATGCTGGTCGACGCCGGGATAAACGTGTCCATTGACCATGAAGAGGTCTTTCCAGCCGTCGTTGTCGTAGTCGATGAAGGCCGTGCCCCAACCAAGGAAAGGAATGGTGTCTTGTGCAAGGCCCACGTGATAGCTGACATCTGAGAAGTTGGCCTGGCCATCGTTGTGGTAGAGAACGTTGTAGTCATCGGAGAAGTCGGTGACGAACAGATCGTCCCAGCCGTCGTTGTCATAGTCGCCTACGGCCAATCCCATAGATGCGATTTCGCGCCCGTCCTCATTGAGCGCAAAGCCTGAGGCGTAGCTGTCGTCTTCGAAGGTTCCGTTGCCCTTGTTGATGTAGAGATAGTTGGGCGTCGAGTCGTCGGCGACGGCGAGATCGACTTTGCCGTCGTTGTTGAGGTCGACGAAGACACTGGAGAATCCGTAATACTTGTTCGGATCATTGACGCCTGCTTTGACGCTGACATCGGTAAAAGTCCCGTCGCCATTGTTATGGAAGAGATGGTCAGGTTCGCCTTCAAGGCCACGCGGGCCGCACATGACGGGAATACCGCGAAAGGCGCATTGCACGTAGCCGACTGTCTTTGATCCGGGGACGGGCGGACTGTTCATGTCGTAGTGAATGTAGCCCGGAACAAAGAGATCGAGCCGCCCGTCTCCGTCATAGTCGCCGAAGGTTGCCCCAGTGGACCAGTTGCCAAGCGTGACTCCGGCCTTTTCTGCAACGTCGGTGAAGGTTCCGTCGTGATTGTTGCGGTAGAGGCGGTTTTTGCCGTAGTTGGTGACATAGAGATCGGGCCAGCCATCGTTGTTGTAGTCGCCAACGGCGCAGCCAAAGCCCCAGCGGTCATTGGTGACGCCGGCCTTTTCGGAAACGTCGGTGAAGGTTCCATCGTGATTGTTGTGGAAGAGCGCAGCGTGCGGCGGGGTGGTCTTGCCGGTGAGGGCGTCATAGGTCGATCCGTTGACCAGATAGATGTCGAGCCAGCCGTCATTGTCGTAGTCGAGAAGGCAGACGCCGGAGCCGTTGGCCTCAATGATGAACTGCTTTTCGGGAGTTCCCATGACATGTGTCCAGGAGGCGAGGCCAGACGATTTCGAGATGTCCTCAAAGACAATGGGGCCGGATTTGACGAAGCCTCCGGCGGTGATGGGGCGGTTTTCGGCGTCGTGAACCGCAGGGTGCTCGCCGCCGGTGGAGCTGCCGCTTCCGCCCATGGGCTGCTGAGATTGCTGTGCATGAGAGGTAAGTGTTAGGGCGGCTGCCAGGAAGGTGGCCGCGAGGCGATAGTGATTGAACAACCGCAAATCTCCTGCGCAGGGGTACGGGGTGAGGATAGCAGAATGGATCATACTTTTGGTGTATGCGCCATGAGAGTAGTTTCCGGACCTGCCAGGTTGGGGGAAGGACGTTTCTCCGCGATGCTATACTGGCTCCGCCTTAGAAAACCGATTTATTTGAGGGAATTAAGAGAATGAAGGCTGTGCGCTTCGGCCTGAGATTAGCTTTGTTTTTGCTGGCGGCGCTTTCCTTGACCAGCCCGGGAACTGCGCAGACGACTTCCGAGACATGGGTGGGGAGCTGGGCGGCGGCGCAGCAGATTCCAGAGCCGCAGAATTCTCTTTCACCGGCTGACATGACCGACATGACCATGCGCGAGATTGTTCATCTGTCGATTGGCGGAACAACTCTGAGGGTGCATCTGTCGAATGCCTTTGGAACTGGGCCGCTGCACTTTACGTCGGTGCATATCGCGCGTCCGCTTTCACCGGCTTCGGCGACCATCGATCCTGCGTCGGACCGTGCACTGACTTTTTCCGGCAAGAGCGATGTGACAGTCCCGGCAGGTGCAGAGTACATCTCTGACCCGATCGCGTATCCGGTGACCGCGTTGTCGAATCTTGCAGTGATGTTTCATCTGGACGAGGCTCCGGCGCAGGAGACTGGGCATCCGGGGTCACGGTCGACAACGTATTACATGCATGGCGACGCGGTCTCGTCAGCGGATATGGCGGGCGCGAAGACTGTCGATCACTGGTATCAGATTTCTGGCATCGATGTGGAGGCGCCGGCGGATGCGGCTTCTGTCATAGCACTTGGCGACTCGATTACAGATGGACACGCATCGACGACGAACGGCAATGACCGCTGGACAGACGTGCTGGCGGAGCGCCTGCAAGGCTCGGCGGCAACTCGGGATGTCGGTGTATTGAATGTTGGGATTGGTGGAAATCATTTGCTGATCGACGGTCTGGGGCCGAACGTGCTGGCCCGTTTTGATCGCGATGTATTGGCACAGGCAGGCGTGCGCTGGCTGATTGTATTTGAGGGCGTGAATGACCTGGGCGGCCTGACGCGCGAGGGTGAAGTTTCAGCCGCGGAGCACGCGCAGCTGGTGGAGCGCATTCTCGGCGTATTTCAGCAGATCGTCATGCGCGCTCATGCGCATGGAATTCGCGTAATTGGCGCGACGATTACGCCATATATGGGATCGGGTTACTACCATCCAGGCCCTGCGAATGAAGCAGACCGGCAGACGATCAACGCGTGGATTCGCGCACCGGGACATTTTGATGCGGTTCTGGATTTCGACAAGACGGTGCGCGACCCGAATCAGCCTGACCGGTTATTGCCTGCTTACGACTGCGGAGATCATCTGCATCCCGGACCTGCCGGATACCGTGCCATGGGCGAAGCGGTTCCGCTGTCGTTATTTGCGCGATGAACTCAGCATACTTTTGTCGCAGCGTATACTACATTTCCACGACCAGGAAGTGCCTGTTGTTTGCAGATGTCACCACAAGCTTATGAACATCAGGGAAGTTGCCCGTCTCGCCAAGGTTTCCACTGCCACGGTTTCGCGCACCATCAACGGCTCCGATAAGGTCACGGCGGAGACGAAGGAGCGTGTGCGCCGTGCGATTGAGACGCTGAAGTTTTATCCGAACACCAATGCGCGAGCACTGGGCTCCGGCAAGAGCAGCATGTATGGGCTGATTATCTCCGACATTACGAACCCGTTTTTCCCGGAGCTGGTGAAGAGCTTTGAAGACGTTGCCGTACAGCAGGGGCAGGAAGTGCTGATCGCCAATACCAACTACGACAAGCATCGCATGGAGCAGTGTGTGGCGCGGATGTTGCAACGCAAGGTGGACGGCGTGGCGATCATGACCTCGGAGATGGAGGAACATCTGATCGACGAGCTGAGCAGCCGGAAGATCCCACTGGTGTTTCTCGACACCGGGACACCGCAGAAGGGCATCAGCAATATCGTGATCGACTACGCAGCAGGAATCGACGTGGCAGTGGAGCATCTGCGCAGGCTGGGGCATACGTCGATCGGTTTTATCAGCGGCCCCATGGACCTTACTTCAGCGCGCGTGCGGCGCAAGGCATTCATTGAGAGCATGAAGCGCAAGGAGTTGAAGCTGGAGAAGGATTCAATCGAGGAAGGCAATCACCGCATGGATGGCGGGCACGAGGCCATGGCCCGGTTGCTCGGCAAGGAGGTTCGTCCGACGGCAGTTCTCACCTCCAACGACATGACGGCGTTTGGCGCCATGGGTGCGATCTACGAAAAAGGGATGAAGATTCCGCGCGATATTTCGGTAGTAGGCTTTGATGACATTGCCATGAGCGCATTTACGCAGCCGGCGCTGACGACGGTGCGGCTGTCGCGTGCGGAGATTGCAAAACTGGCACTGCGCGCGCTGCAGGACATTCAAAAATCTGTGACCGGGCAGGGCGTGGAGTATTCAATTCAGCCGACACTCGTGGAGCGGAATAGCACGGGACCGACTGCAGCCTAACGAGGCGGTGGCTGGGTTGAGAGCATGGCGTCAGAGGCTGACTTTTTGCCCTTGTCTTTTCCCCAGGTTTTGTAGAGGCCGATGTAGGCGTAGTTTTCTGTCTGTCCGGCAATGGAGTGTCCATAGGCAAAGAGAAATTGCAAGCCGGGCGACTTGAAATGGTAGTAGCCTCCGGCATCGATCATCGTGGAAGCCTCAGTTTGCGGCGCGGCTGGGCCCTCCGCGGCGTGAGAGAAAACTTCGACGGAGAAGTCAAGGCGCTCGTTGACATTGCGCTCGACGAGAAAACCGCCATAGGGGTAATTGTGATAACCGGTCTGCGGGACGATGGTATAGCCTGCGCCGCCGTCGAGGCCCCAGCGGCCGATTTTCTTGTAGGCCCAGAGCGGCAGCTTGTACCATGCACGGCCAATGCCGAGGCCGCGGGAGTAGCTCCCGGTGGGGAGTTCGAACATGGTAAAGGATCCGATCTGGGGCAGGTACTTGCCCTCTTTAAACCAGGCAAGCTTCGCTCCGAGTTCCATGTCGGTAAGGCCGAACGTGGTGGGGCCCTGACCGGCGGGGGTGTATGCAGGATGATTGAGCGGCGCGGCGAATCCCCAGGGCAGGATGACGTGAAGCTGGACGCGCGGGACGGCTCCCCAGTTGAATTCGAAGGCGGGACCAACAGAGTCCATTTCGACAGGCGTGCCGTCGGCTGATCCGAAGACATAAAACTCATAATGCCCGTAGTCGACCGGAACAGGGTCATCGGTTTGAAATGGCGGCCCGGCCTGCGCCCAAAGCCTGGAAGCGGCGAGCAGAAGCAGAAAAAATAGCGCCAGGCTTGCGCATTTGCCGATCAACCTCACGGAGACTCCAGCATTTTGCGAAGATGGTCGTTTCAGAAATGCTACATCGAAAGCTGCGCCGGATTGTTAATCGATTCTTTCGTGTCGATAACTGGCATCGGTGAGCATCCTTCGGATTTCTTCGATGTGCTCGTCGCCGCGCGTTTCAAGCGTGATGTCGATGACGGTGTCTCCGAGACTGACGCCGTAGTGGGCGCGGTCGTGCGCGGTCTGCACGATGTTGGCGCGCGCGTCGGCGAGGATTTTCGTGAGCTGATGGAGCGCGCCGGGGCGGTCTGTGAGATGGATGCGGAGACGGGTGCGGCGTCCGTCCTTGACGAGGCCGCGCTCGATGATGCGGGCAAGCAGGCTGACGTCGATGTTGCCTCCGCCGACGAAGACGGCGGTGCGCTGGCCGCGCAGGGTTGTTTTGTGCTGGAGCAGCGCGGCGAGCGCAATGGCCCCGGCGCCTTCGGCAAGCGTCTTCTCGCGTTCGAGCAGAACGAGGATGGCCTTGGCGATTTCCTCTTCGTCGACGGTAACAAGCTCGTCGACGTATTTTTGAACGAGCGGCAGCGTTCGCTCGCCAGCGCGGCGGACGGCGATGCCGTCGGCGATGGTTGCTTCAGCGGGGATGGTGACGGGTGAGCCTGCGTCGGCTGCGCGAAGCATCGAAGGCAGGCGCTCAGTCTGCACTCCGATGACACGGATATGTGGATTGGTCTCCTTGATAGCGCAGGCGATGCCGCTGATAAGACCTCCACCACCGATGGGGACGACGACGGCTTCGAGGTTCGCGATCTGCTCGAGCAATTCGAGGCCAATGGTCCCCTGACCTTCGATGACGGCATCGTCGTCGAAGGGATGCAGGAAGGTCATGCCGTCCTTGACAGCGAGGCGCATCGCTTCTGCGCAGGCCTCGTCGTAGTTGGCGCCGTGGAGGACGACCTCGGCTCCATAGGCAGCGGTGGATGCGGTTTTAACAAGGGGCGTCATCAGCGGCATGACGATACGTGAGCGCAGACCGCGCGCCGTGGCGTGGCAGGCCACAGCCTGAGCGTGGTTTCCGGCGCTGGCGGCGATGACTCCGCGACGTTTTTCATCGTCGGAGAGCGTGAGGATCTTGTTGAGGGCGCCGCGCTCTTTGAAGGCCCCGGTCCGCTGGAGATTGTCGAGCTTGAGGAAGACCTGCTGGCCGGTCATGCGCGACATTTCGTCGGAGTGAGGTGCGGGCGAGAGGTAAATGTCATTCTGAATGCGCTGTCGGGCCTGATGAATTCCGCTGAGTGTGACGGGCATTTGGTTGTCCTGTTTTCTGTTTTGTTTTCTTAAATGAAAAACCACCGGAACTCGGGGAGCCGGTGGTCTTGGATGGTTTCGATTTCGCTTGCCAGCCGCCCGCTCCCTATGACGGGGGAATAATAATCATGACGCCAATAATTCGGCTAATGGTGATGGCCGGGATGGTCATGATGCGTGACATGCGGATGTGCTGATGAAAACAGAGTGCGGGCGGGAAGTCAAACAAGCTCTGGCCATCGCTATAGTTATTCCGCAGCCTTGTTAGCGAGCATTTCAACGGCGGCGATGTTGGCTTTCAGTTCCGCCGGGAAGCCGTGGCGCTGCTGGAGCCAGTCAGGATCGTTCCAGGAGAGGAGAACGCTGCCGTCGGGCTGTTGCGCGACCAGAATTTTCAGCGGTAGGTCGATGGCAGTGCTGGGCGCGGCGAGCATCAGCGGGGTTCCGGCTTTGGGCGCGCCGAAGATGAGCAGTTTAGTGGGCGGCATTTCGAGGCCGACGGCGTAAGCTTCTCCGGAATGATCGACGAGCGCGAAGAGAGTGATGCTCTTTTCGGTGAGAAGCTCCTGGATCCGGGTGACAGTTTCGTCAAATGAGTGTCGGCTGATCCGAGTTTTGATCCCTTCGGGCATGATGCGTTCCCCACTGAGTTTTTCTGCAGGTTCAGCTTACTCCAGGGATGGTAAAAGCCATGTTACATGCAGGAATCCGGACGGCAAGAGAGCCATCGTACACTGTACGTTACGCTTTCACGATGCGGGAAGATCTGGAGTACGCGGTTGTCTGGGCGCTGGTGAAGCTGCTGGGGATTTTGCCCCGGCGCGCGGCGCGCAGCGTGGGCGCGTGCGTGGGCGCGGTGGCATATCACCTGTTGGGGCGGCTGCGCAAGACGGGATTGCGGAATCTGGAGACGGCATTCCCGGAGAAGACAGAGGCAGAGCGGTCCAAAATTCTCCGCAAACTTTATAGAAATCTCGGCTGGCTGCTGGGCGAGTTCTGCCAGATGTCGAAGTACACCCGGGAAAACACGAGAAAGTTCCTGCGCTACGAGGGATTGGAGCGATATCTAGCGGCTCGGGAACGCGGCAAGGGCGTGCTGATCGTGACCGGGCATCTGGGAGCATGGGAGCTTTCGAGTTATTACCACTCGCTGATGGGCTATCCCATGAGCATTGTGATTCGACGGCTGGATAACACGAGGGTGGACCGGCTGGTGAATGATATCCGGTGCCTGCATGGAAACCGCGTGCTGCATAAGGACGATTTCGCGCGGGGGCTGCTGGCGGCGATGCGGCATGGCGAGACGGTGGGAATATTGATGGACACAAACATGACTCCGCCGCAGGGAGTGTTTGTGCCATATTTCGGGCGGCTGGCGTGCACTGCGTCTGGTCTGGCGCGGGTGGCGCTGAAGACAGGCGCGGCGGTGCTGCCCGGCTTCATGGTGTGGGAAGAATCGGAGCGGAAGTACGTGCTGCGGTTCGGTGAGGAGATTCCGCTGGTTGCGACGGGAGATGATGAGGCCGACGCGCTTGCGAACACGGCATGCTTTACGGCTGTGATCGAAGACTGGGTGCGGCGGTATCCTGAGCAGTGGCTGTGGGTGCATCGCAGATGGAAGACGCGGCCGGATGGGACACGGGAAGAAGCGCCGGTAGCCAATAGCAAATAGGAGTTTGTTCATGCGCCTTATTCAATTAGCCGAGTTGCTGCAAGCAGAGATTCGCTTCGGATCGCCGGAGATTGGCGTTTCCGGTGTGGCGAGCATCGCGGGCGCGGGGGAGCATGATCTGGTGTTTGCGGAAGATGCCTCGATTCTCCAGGAGGCCTTGAATTCGGCAGCCAGCGCAGTCATTGTTTCCGAAAAACTGCATGCCGATGCCGGAGATTCTGGCAAAGCCCTTTTAGTCGTCGCGAAACCGAAACTTGCGTTTGCGCGGGCTGCGCGTCTGCTTTCACATGCGAAGGCGGAATCGGAGGTCCATCCTACTGCGGTGGTCAGCCCGGATGTGGTGCGTGGGCGGCATGTTTCAGTGGGAGCATACGCGGTGGTTGATTCCGGTGCGCATCTGGGCGATGAGACAATGATCGGCGTCGGTGCGGTGATTGGTCGCGGTGTACGGCTGGGGCGCGGCTGCAGGATTTATCCGCATGTAGTGATTTATCCGGGCGCTGAGCTGGGCGAGCGGGTGGTGGTGCATGCGGGTGCGGTACTCGGGTCCGATGGGTTCGGTTATGTTCGCGACGACGTGACCGGTGAGTACATCCAGTTTCCGCAGCAGGGGCGGCTGGTAATTGAGGACGATGTAGAGATCGGCGCGAACACAACGATCGACCGCGGCGCGTTGGACGAAACTCGGATTGCGCGCGGCGTGAAGATCGACAATCTGGTGCACATTGCTCATAACGTGCTTGTCGAGCGCGATGTAGTGATTGCGGCGCAGACGGGGATTTCGGGATCGAGTGTGATTCGCGCGGGCGCGGTCGTCGGCGGACAGGTTGGCATTGGCGATCATGCGGAGATTGGCGAAAATGTGATTCTGGGGTCGGGCTCGGGCGTGCTGACGCATAAGAAAGTCAAAGGCGCGGGGGTCGTGATGTGGGGACGGCCTGCGCGGCCGTTGCAGCAATATCTGAAAGAGCTGGCGGCGCTGGGAAGGCTCGGCACAGAACAGAAAAAGGCTGGACCGCGCAAGACCGCTGCGAAGCGGAACCGTTCAAAGCGAAATGAGGACTAGCCGTGGCAATCGTGGTTGTTGGCGGGCATTCGCGCAGCGTAGGCAAAACCTCTGTGGTTGCCGGACTGATTCAACGGATGCCTGAGATGCGCTGGACCGCGATGAAGATCACACAGTATGGGCACGGGTTCTGCACGGCGGATGGCGCGCCCTGCGATTGCCAGACCGACGATCACACGCTGGCGATCAGCGAAGAACGGGACGCTTCGTCGGGCACAGATACAGCGCGTTTTCTTGCAGCGGGTGCGGTGCGGTCGCTATGGGTGCGGACGCGGCAGGGAATGCTGGCTGAAGCCATGCCCCGCATTCGCAAGGAGATCGCAGCGGCGGAGAATGCGATTCTGGAATCGAACAGCGTAATGCAGTTTCTGCGGCCTGATCTATATCTGACCGTGCTCGATGCGGGGACGGCGGACTTTAAGGATTCGGCGCGGCTCTTTCTGGACCGCGCCGACGCAGTGCTGGTGCGGGCTATGGAGCTTCAGCCGCAGTGGGCAGGAGTTTCCGCCAGGTTGATCGAAGGAAAACCGCGTCTGGCGATTGTTCCTCCGCAGTATGTGACGGATGAAGTCGTTGCATTTGTGCGGGTGCAACTCGCGCAGGCGGCGGAGCAAAATTTTATTCGTTAATTCCTGTGGCGATGTGATACAAACGGGGCGTTCAGCCTGCTGCGGCAATCCTACGGGGGAAATCCGTATGTATCTGAGTCGGCTCCATCGTCCAGTTCAGGGCTGTTTGCTTATCCTTTTTGCTGCCGCGGCTGCAAGCGCGCAAACAAATGCGACGCCGGTTACGCCCCCGCCAGTGAAAATGGGACTCTGGGAAACGTCGGTCACTTCGCAGATGAGCGGCTTTCAGCTTCCTCCGGATGTCGTTGCCAAACTGCAGGCGATGGGCAGGCCGATACCCGGCGCGCCACACACGGCGGTGGCCCAGACATGCTTGACATCTGAGCAATGGCAGAAAGATTTCGAACAATTGAACAAGCCGCAGAACAGCGAATGCACCATTTCAAAACGCGAGGCGGACACGCACAACTTTTCGTTCGACATCAGCTGCAAATCGGAGCGTGGCATGGAGATGAACGGTCACTGGGAGATACATTTCGTCGATGATGAGCACAGTCACGGCTCAGGCCACATGAGCAGCGTTTCGTCGGGACCGAACGGGCAGCCCTTTGCCATGGATATGACGATCGACTCGCATTTTCTGGGTTCGGATTGCGGCGACGTACAGCCGGGCACGCCGAAGGTAATTGGTGCGCCGGCACAGCCCCAGGCACCGCCACAGCCCTAGGCACCATCACAACCCTAGACAAAAGGCTCGCGCTTCATGGCGCCATTACGCTGCTTGACGAGGATTTCTACCTTGCCTTCGGCTTCAGCAAGCTGCTGCTTGCACTGCTCAGCCAGTTTTGTGCCTTCCTCGAATAGTTTGATGGATTCTTCAAGCGTGACATCGCCGCGCTCCATCTGTGCGACGATTGCTTCGAGCTTTTTCAGCGACTCCTCAAAGCTTTGCAACGGCTGCTCCCTCAGTTTTTTTTTGCTGTTGCGGTGGGTTGAAGCCGCCTGCGATGACGTCGGCTGCGAGCGCGTAGCGTCCAAAGGGCGCGCTTACCTGCACGCCCTGCACCATGCCGTGTACGGCAGATAGCATCTCCTGCGCAATGCGGACACCTTCGGCGCGGGCAAGCTCGGGTGTGGATGCCTGCTGCATGCGTACGAGAATGCTGTCGGGTACGGAAACGCGGAGGTCGTTCTTCATAAACTCGGCGTTGCGCAGGCTAGTGAGCGGCCAGATGCCGGCAATAACGGGAATGCGGAAGCCTTCAATGCGCTTGAGGAAGACTTCGAGCAGGCGGAGGTCGAAGACCGGCTGCGTGATGGCATATTCGGCTCCAGCCTCGACCTTGTAGGCGAAGCGGCGAATCTCGTTGTCGATATCGGGCACGCCCGGATTGGCGGCACAGGCGATGGTAAATCCCGTTGATGCGCCGATAGGGTTGCCGCCGATATCGAGCCCATGATTGAGGCGTCGGACAATATTGACCAGGCCGATAGCATCGACGTCGAAGACCGCGGTCGCGTCGGGGTAGTTGCCGAGTTTAGGCGGATCTCCGGTGAGGCAGAGGATGTTTTTGAGGCCGATGGAAGATGCGCCGAGCAGATCGCTCTGGATGCTGAGAACGTTGCGGTCGCGGCAGGTATAGTGCAGAACCGTCTCGATGCCGACCTTCTGCTGAATCTGGATACAAAGGCTTTGCGCGCTCATACGGGCCGAGGCGCGCGGCGAGTCAGGAACATTGATGCCGTGGATGCCGCGCGAAGCAAGCAGGGCTGCCCCTTCGAGTTCCTTGGTGCAGTCGATGCCCTTCGGCGGAACAATTTCGACCAACGTGACGAAGGTGCCTTCGTGAATCAGACGGCCGATCTTTGAGCGCTGTTCGAGCGGCGCAGGCGGCGTTTCGGTAACGATAGCCTCGCGCACGGCAGCAGGCTTGGCGGTCTTCTGCGCTTCCACGGCGCGAATAGCGGACTTGATGGCGCGGATGTGGTTAGGCGTAGTTCCGCAACAGCCCCCGATGAACTGCGCGCCCGCTTTGAGAAATTTGCGCGCAAAGCTGGCCATGTATTCCGGCGAGCAGAGATAGATATTCCTGCCATCGACAGCGCGGGGCGTTCCGGCGTTAGGCATGGCGGCCAGCGGCAGGTTGGTAACGGCACTCATGCGCTCGATAGCGGTGAGTACGGTTGCCGGGCCGGCACTGCAATTGCAGCCGATGATGTCGGCTCCGGCGGCAGCAAGGCGGGCGGCTGCGGTTTCCGGGCTCGAGCCGTCGAGGCAGTTGGCGTCTTCATCGACGGTGACCATGGCTAGGAGGGGAAGGTCAGGAGCAGCCTCATGGGCAGCGAGGATGGCCTGTTCGGCTTCATTCAGCGCAGTGATGGTTTCGATAACGAGAAGATCGACTCCGCCGGCGACCAGGCCGCGAATCTGTTCGGCGAATGCGGCACGGGCTTCATCGAGGCCAGTCTTGCCGAGAGGCTCCAGATGAACGCCGAGGGGCCCTATGGCGCCAGCGACGAATGCCTTGCCAGCCTGCTTTTCTTCGAGCTGATGGACAGCCTGGCGGGCGATTTCAGCTCCAGCCTTGTTGATGGCGAAGACCTGGTCCTGAAAGCCGTAACGCAGTAGCCGGAATGAATTCGCCCCGAAGGTGTTGGTCTCAATAAGCTCAGCTCCGGCCTGGAGATAGTCATCGTGAATGGAGCGAACGAGATCGGGCTGCGAGAGGTTCAGCTCGTCGTAGCAGCGGTTGATGAATACCCCGCGCGCGTAGAGCGTGGTCCCCATGGCGCCATCGCAAAGAATGGTGCGCCCGCCGAACATTTCCTGGATACGGTCGCCGATATGGTCGGTCATGATAAGCCTTCCCGTCATGGTATTCCAGTGGGAGTAGCATTGCCAGCAAGCGGTCTTGCCCGTACGGGCAAAACTGCCCGCCGCGCTGATATACTGAGCCTTCCCACGCTTTGTGAGGTTTTTCGTTTGAAGAAGAGAAGTTTCCGTGGTTTCTGGCTCAGCACGGTTCCTTTGCTGGCATTTGCATCCCTGCTGACATCGTGCGGCAGCAACTATTATTTTGCGGGTCGCAGCTTGCCCCCCAGCGGCGTCCTGAACCGGGTATTGATCGCGGAGCAGAACCCGAGCGCCCTCGCCAAAGGAGCCCTGCCGTTCGTCGACGCCTATTACGATATCCGTCACCCGTACAACAACGATACAGGGTCATTTTCGATTTCTGGCTATACGGGCTCACTACCGCTGACCATCCAGAATATGCCGGAAGAGCAGGTAGGCGCGGTGTATGGAGCCGGGGACGGCAGCTTTGTCGTTGTGAGCTACGCCCAGGAGAAGACCGGAACTCCCATTGCCATTCCCGGCGGCCTCTCTTCGAGCATCTTTATTGACCGGCCCCGCGATTTTGTCTATGCAGCCAACGGATCGACCCATGTCATTTCGGTGGTGGACAATTTGACGGCGCAATCTTACGTATTAAACCTGCCCAACGCATACGCGGTTTCAGTGAATCCGGGCGGAACAATCGCGCTGGTCTTTGTACAGAACTCGACGCAGGCGCCGAACAGCCAGATTGGTTCCACGCCCAGCGATCTGTTCAGCGTTTACAGCATCGTGGGACTGACGGCGACTCAGCAGCAGGCTGCGGCAAGTTCATCCGATCCGCAACATTACCTTAATGCTCAGGACTGTGAACCGCAGAATCTGCCTGCGTTCTGCGCTTTTCCGGTAAGCACGGGCGCGAATGCCAGCTTCGATCACCCGGTCAAAGCGGTATTTTCACCCGATGGGTCCTCGGCCTACGTGCTCGATTGCGGGCCGGAATGCGGCGGGACGACAGCGGGCATCACGATCATTCCGATCACGGCAGGATCGCTGAACAGCAACAGCTCAGGCGCCAAGGGCATCGCGCTGGTGGCGCAGAGCAATATTGGGGTTCCCGGCGGCGTGACCAATGCGGTTTTCAACGGCAACACAATGTACCTTGCCGGGCAGCAACTGCAGACGAGTGGGACATACGCAGGACTCTTTCAGGGCAATCTTTCGATCCTCAATACGCAGACGGGACAGGTGATTGGTCAGTACGCGATCAGCGACGGCACGCACAACAAGATGGTCTTCGGCGACAACGACACGCTTTGGATCGGATCGGCACAATGCCTTGCTGGCGTTACCTATCAAAAGGCTCTGGCTTCTGGCGGCACGATGTCTTACGGCTGTCTGACCATGTTCAATACTTCGACCAACACCGCTACGCTGGACGCCTACAAGGGCGATGCTACCGGAATTGCCGCAGTGACCGGACTGGATAAGGTTTACACGGCCGAGGGCGGCCAAGTGTACATCTACAGCACGGCTAACATGTCCGAGCTCAATAACTCAAACGTGACAGTGAGCGGGACAGCGGCTGACGTGGCCTATATGGACGCTGCCAGTGATTCGGACAACACAACGTATTGAGACCGGCGGCATAAGGGTCCGGAAGGGCGCGGTTTTCGCAGGCCGCGCCTTTCTTTTATGGTGCTGACTATGGGAAACGAATCAATGGCTGAGGTGCTTGCCATTGCCGCACATCGCGACGATGTGGAGCAGACCTGTGGCGGCACTCTCCTGAAGATGCGGGCGCAGGGCGTACGGACGGCTATTCTTGACCTGACGCGCGGAGAGGCGGGTACGCGTGGCTCGGCAGCTGAGCGCGAAGCCGAGGCTGCTGCGGCAGCCGTGATTCTGGGGGTCGAGCGGCGTGAGGCGCTCGATATTCCCGACGGGCGCGTCGAAAATACTTGGGAAAACCGGGTGAAGATTGTGAATGTCCTGCGCCGCGTGCGGCCGCGTGTGGTGATTCTCCCCTATTGGACGGGTAGGCATCCGGACCACTACACGACTTCGACGCTGGGCTATGAGGCATGTTTTCTGAGCGGGCTGGCAAAGCTGGAGACGGGTTCTGCGCCGCATCGGCCCTTCAAAATCGTTTATGCGAGCCTGTACGCCGATGTACGCCCCAGTTTTGTAGTGGACATTACGCCCTACATTGAAGAGCGGCATCGTGCGCTGATGGCTTACAAGTCGCAGTATGCAAATCAGACGACAGGGAGCGGACTGTTTGTGCCCGAGGAAGAGATTCGCGAGCGGACCTTTGCCGAAGCACGGCATTATGGGCTGCTGGCAGGTGTGACATACGGCGAACCCTTCGTGCAGAAGGAAGTCGGGCTGGTCGAGGATCTGACGATGATTCCCGTCGCGTCGATGTAACGTTTGCGTCGGGCACACGCGCTTCGCGCCATTTCGGTAGGCAGTTTCCGTGGTGCTCCCGTCGGTCGCATTGGTCAGTGATTAAAGCAGCTGGAGTGACTGCTCAATCCGCGAGAAAGCCGGTAGGCAGACCGTCGATACTGCGGGCGTTTTTATAGCGACGGTAGAGCTGAAGCCCATCCTCGCCTTTGTTGTTGGCCCATTCGATGAGCGCATCGCGCTCGCCAGCATAATCGAACAACGGAACGCCAAAGCCGCATGAGGTTTGCACGAGATCAACGCTGAGAATGACGATCTGGCGCGCTCCGAGTGGCTCTTCGCCGTTGAATACTGTTTGCAGAAGGCAAGCGTATTCTTCTGTGTCTCGCAGCACGCAGCGGCCCAGACCATAGAGACGTAGGATGCGTGGATTGCCTTCAAATGCGCAGAACATCAGCGTGAGACGTCCGTCGGCCTGGAGGTGCGCTGCAGTTTCATTGCCGCTGCCCGTCAGGTCCAGGTAGGCGGCGGTGCGGTCATCGAGGATGCGAAGTGCGTTGAGCCCTTTTGGAGATACATTCACGCGACTGTCCGCAGTCGCAGATGCGGTAAAGAAGATGTGCTGGCGCTCAATGAAGTCGCGATGCTCCGGCTCCATGGTCGCGTATTGTTTGCCCATCCGTTTTTCGCTCCCAAAGAAAAGGAAAGAGCAGGCTAAGGCCTGCTCTTTTGATTTTAGATTGCTGTCCGATTAATGGATGTCAAACTGCTCTGGGTGCAGTGCGGGATCGCTCTTCACAATGATGGTCTTACCCGACATCTCTTCAAGCTCGTTAAGCCAACGCGCGTTATTGGCCTTGAGCACCTTGACGACCTCCGGGTTCACGCGCAGCATAACGTCGCTGCGGTCGAGATGCTTGTACATCTTGCGCATCTCAACGTAGATTTCGTTCGCGACGGTGGTCGGGCCCTTCACCATTCCAGTGCCCGTGCAAATGGGGCAGGGAACGCTGAGAGTGCGCTCGAGCGACTGCTTGACGCGCTTGCGGGTGATGGCCACAAGGCCGAAATCATTAAACTGCAGCACCTTTGACGGAGCTCGATCTGCCTTCAGGGCCTCTTCGAGCGCAGCCATAACCTTGTGGCGGTTCTTGCGCTCGTCCATGTCGATGAAGTCGATGACAATGATGCCGCCCAGATCGCGCAGACGAATCTGCCGAACGATTTCCGGGATGGCATCCAGGTTGGTCTTGAGGATGGTGTCCTCAAGGCGCGCGGTTTTGCCGACGTATTTGCCGGTGTTGATGTCGATGGCGACCAGCGCCTCGGTCTGGTTGATGACGATCGAGCCTCCGGACTTGAGCCAGACCTTCGATTTGAGGGCCTTGGTGATCTCATCCTGGATGCCGAACTGTTCGAAGAGCGGCGTCTCCTTTGTGTACAGTTTGACGCGGCGCACGAGCGCAGGCTGGAAGCGGTTGAGGAAGCGCACAATGCGCTCGTACTCGGCTTCGCTGTCGACCCAGATGGTTGAGAAGTTATCGCTCACCTGATCGCGCAGGACGCGCTCGACAAGATTGAGGTCGTGGTAGATGAGCGCGGGGGCTTTGCTGCTTTCTTCGCGCTGATTGATGTCGTTCCACAGGCTGATAAGGAAACGCAGATCGGCGCGCAGCTCATCCTCGCTCGCTCCATCGGCGGCGGTGCGGACGATGAAGCCGCCCGAAGCCTCGCCTTTTTCGCTGATGAGAATCCGCTTCAGGCGCTGACGCTCCTCGTCGGAGGAAATCTTGCGTGAGACGCCAACGTGATTCACAGTGGGCATAAAGACGAGGAAACGGCCAGGCAAGGCGATGTGGCTGGTGATACGCGCGCCCTTCTTGGCGATGGGCTCCTTGGCAATCTGGACGAGAATTTCCTGGCCTTGCTTCAGCAGATCGCTGATAATGGGCAGGTTTTGTGTTTGCGCAGATGCGCGATGAGGGCCACGGCCCTGGCGGCGGCCAAAGCGTCCTCCACGACGGTCCCCATGACGGTCGCCGCGGCGTCCACGGCGGTCACCGCGATCACGGTCACGTGCAGGTGCGGCTCCCTCAGCTGCGGATTCTTCAGCGACAGGTTCCCCTCCGTAGGGGTCTTCCTCATCGAGACTGGTCTCGCCGGTTACAAACTCGTCCCTTTCCTCGTCGGTCTCTTCAATCTCGGGAATCGAGGCTTCGGATGCAAGGCGCTGGTCGAGGTGCTCTTCGCGCACGATGTCGCTCAGCTCATGGCCCGTGCTCTCCAGCGTCTCCTCTTCAAGGTCCTCTGAGTCCTGCTCGTCGCTGTGCGCGTGAATGGGCTCAAAGTCGTACTCTTCCTCGTCGATCACCTCTTCCTCGAGGATTCCTGCTCCGGGAGCAAAGCCGAAGAGCTGGTCGGCAACTTCAGCGGCTTGCTCATCGTGCCCCTGCGCGTCGGCTTCGGGGTGAACCTGATCGCCGATTGCAGGGATTTCCTCGTGGGCTTCTTCTTCCACGTCTGCATCTGCGGCGCTGGAAACGCGGAACTCGCTGGGTGCGGAGATGTCGATGCGGTGCGATGCAGAGGCATTCTCAGGCTCGAATTCGTGAATCTCCTCGTGCAGTTCGAGCTCGTGATGGATTTCTGGTTCAACGGCGGCCGCCGCTTCTGCAACTGGCTCAGGGTGCGCTTCCTCTACGCGTGGCTCGGACTCGTCCACAAATGTCTTAGCTGCTGCCCTGGCTTCAACAGGCTCAGCGGCCGTCTGTGTTTCTTCGTGTGCTGTCTCGTAAACCGCTTCGTGCACTTCCGGCGTAACTACGTGCTCTTCCAATACCTGAACCTGTGCAGCCCCCCGCCTGCGCGCGCGGGATTCTCCGGGTAATAGCGAGTTTCCGTCCCACGTGATCGGTGTTTCAACCAGTGTGGAAGGCTTGGGAGCGGTGTAATTGGGTTTAAAGACCGGTGCAGGCGCAGATTGCGGCTGGCTGGTCTGGGCAGCGGGTGCTCCGCCATATTTCGAGAGCGATTCACCGGGCAGCAGAATACGTCCGCCGGTCTGCGAAGCAGAGGACGGCTCTTCGTGCTCGAAGGTAGCTTCGGTTTCGTCGATGCGGACGTCTACAGCCGGCGCGCCGTAACGAATTTCCTCGGAACCGGCTTCGACGGGTTCATCCTGTATACGATTGTCGCGGTCCTGGTGTTCGCGCCCGCGCCGCATGCCGCGTCCACGGCCGCGGCGTCCACGCCAGCGGCGCGTTCCAGATGGAGCTTCGCCGTCGCCGGAGCCTTCTTCGTCGGCAGGCGTAACGGCAGGTTCGTGCGCGGTTTCCTGTTCCGGCTGCGACTGCCGATTGCGTCCGTTGTCGCGGCGCTGCTGATTTCCGTTGAGGGAGGTGCGCTCGAACTCGTCGCTGTCTTCCTGCTCTTCGAGGAAGTCCGTGACGTAAAGGAAGGCATCGCGCTCAAGTCCGATGTCGACGAAGGCAGACTGCATTCCCGGAAGGACGCGGGTTACGCGGCCTTTATAGATGGATCCTGCGAGGGTATATTCGTTCTCGCGCTCGTAGTAGATTTCGGCGAGTTCATCGTCTTCGAGAATCGCCAGCCGCGTCTCATGCGGCGTCGATGATATGCAAATTTCTTTTGACATGCTGTCTCTTTTCCTGCCTGAGGCTTAAACCTCAGGGCAACGGTCGAGACAGATCAGAGCGGAAAGCCGGAGAGGATCGGGGATGGCGAAGGGACGGCCGCAGTGACGAAATTTCTTTTCGGGAGAGATGGTTCGTGCCCATTCCGGTTACCCGGTGGAGGCCCGCCTGAAAATCCAATTGTCTTGCTGGGAACATCCGGGTGCAAAGATTTTGTGACCACTGCAGCCGGTATTTCCGGCGGGGTCGTTTCCCATCTTTGCGCGTTCATTCCTGAATCCTGTCCGGCCCGGTGATCCGTTCGGCCGGCTAAATGTTAAATTCTGGTACTGCTCACCCGCCTCGGGCGGGTTTCTTACCCAAAGTCTTGTGCCGGGGACTTAATTCACAAACCGGTTCATGCGGACATTCATAACCATGCCCAGAGCGAGGAATGTGAACAGCACCGAGGAGCCTCCATAGCTCATAAGCGGAAGGGGAATCCCGGTGACCGGCATCAGCCCGATGACCATTCCAACGTTGACCGCAATCTGAAAGATCAGCACGGCCACTACGCCCATGACCAGGAACGTGCCTGGGAGGTCAGCGGCTGTCTGTGCGTTCTGAATCAAACGCATCAATATCAAAAAGTATATCAGCAGAACGATGACTGCGCCGATAAAGCCATGTTCCTCGGCAAAAGCCGCGAAGATGAAGTCTGTATAGGGGATAGGCAGAAAATCGCCCTGCGTCTGCGTGCCCTTGGTTGCGCCGCGTCCGAAGACCCCGCCGTCACCGACCGCGATTTTGGATTGGAGAATCTGGTAGCCGCTGCCACGCGGATCGGATCCCGGGTTCATAAAGCTGGTGAGACGGGCTTTCTGGTAAGGCTTGAGGATTTTGCTGCTGGAGAAAGCGATGCCGACAAGGACGAGGCCTGCGCAAACGAGGATTCCGGCTTTTTTCCAGTCGATGCCGCCGAGAAAGAGTCCGGCAAGCAGGATGGGCGAGTAGGTGAGCGCGGTGCCGAGGTCGGGCTGTTTGAGCACAAGCAGCATGGGGATGCCGACCAGAGCCATGGCTTTGAAAATATCCGGCCAGGTTAGCTTACGGCCCATCAGGCCGACGAAGTATCGCGTTATGGCCAGAATCAGCACCAGCTTGACCCACTCCGACGGCTGGAAATGGATGCCGCCGGGAAGCTTGATCCAGCGACGCGCTCCAAGAATTTTGGTTCCAACCGCCAGAACGGCAACCAGCGAAAGCACGCAGAAGCCATAGATCCAGTGAATGATGTCGAGCAGCCGATGGTAGTCGATCATCGAGAGGATGAACATCGCCACAAGGCCGCCAAGGAGCCAGAGAATCTGCTGCTTGTAAAACCCGACAAACTTTGTATGCAGCGTGGCCGAATAAATCTCGAAAACGCTGATCACAGACAGCGCCACCACAAACCCGAGAAGGGTCCAGTCGAAGTCGCGGAAAGAAAGAAAGCGATGGCGCATTAACTAAAGGGTACAGCGATCAGCGGTCGTTGCTCACGCTGGCGCTGGCTTCTACCGGAGGAACCTTAAGCAGGAAATGTCCGGCGCGGGCCGAGGCGAGCGTTTCGTCTTTGTCCTTATGCTTCACCAGCGGCTTGCCGGCATAGGCGTCCGGGTGTTCCGGGTCGGACCACACAGCGCCAACGTCAACCGTTTTTGGCGCTTCGGCTAACAGATTGTGGTTAAGGCGTCGCTGTTTGTCGACAAATGCCTGGATGACTTTGGCGGCAATGGGAGCCGAGCCATTGCCCCAGCCGCCATGCTGCCAGAGCACAGCTACCACAATATCGGGATCGCGGCGCGGCGCTACGCCGACGAACCAGGCGTTCGCGCGCTCGCTCACGTTGGACGACAGCTTCAAAGCCCCGAAGCTGTGGCTGACGACCTCAGCGGTTCCGGTCTTGCCCGCAAAGTCAATGTTGTCGAGGCGAGCAGCATATGCAGTACCGATAGGCGATTGCGTGACATTGGCCATGTCGTCGGTGATGATCTCCCAGTTCGCGGGATCGATGGGGATGGTCACGTCGCCGGAGCCGGGGAACGAGTCGAGGATTGCCTGGCGGTAATCCCGCGGTAGCTCATCGGGAAAAACGACATGCGGGCGCTTGAAAATACCGCCGGAGGCGATGCCTCCAATGGCGCGCGCCAGTTGAACCGGCGTGACCGCAACCGCACCCTGCCCGATGCCGACAGAAACCGTTTCGCCCGCATACCATTTGCGATGAAAGTTTTTCATCGCCCATTCGGGGGATGGCATGACGCCGCTGATCTCGTCCGGCAGGTCGATACCCGTTTTCTGGCCGAGGCCCACTTCATGTGCGTATTTCGCAATCGTGTCAATGCCGAGCCGAGCCGCCAGCTCGTAGTAGTAGGTGTCGCAGGAGTAGGGCAGCGCGGTGTGAATATCCACCTCGCCATGATGACGGTCGCAGGCGTAGAAGTGCCCGTAGATCGTCGCTCCACCCTGGCAGTCCACCTTGAAGGTCTGTGCCACGCCCTCCTGCAGTCCGGCAAGCGTCATGATGATTTTGAAGGTCGAGCCCGGCGGCGACATCGCCTGGATGGCCTTGTTCAAAAGTGGATGGTCGGGATTATTGAGGAGTTTGTCCCAGTCCTCGCGGTCAATGCGGACGGCGAACTGATTGGGGTCGAACGTGGGTCGGCTGACCATCGCCAGAACCTCACCGGTGTGTGGGTCGATAGCGATGAGCCCTCCGTCGCGGTCGCCCATGGCGTTTTCCGCTGCGCGTTGGATGTCCATATCGATGGTGAGGCGCAGGCTCTTGCCTGGAATAGAGCGCTCTGTCCCGAGAGTTCCTACTTCGCGCCCATGGCTGTCAACCAGAACATCATGAGAGCCATCCTGACCGCGCAGAATCGCGTCATAGGTTTCTTCAACACCCGATTGGCCGACCACATCTCCGGGCTCGTAGAAGGCGTAGCGCGGATCGTTGAGCATTTCCGCGCTGACCTCGCCCACGTAGCCGATCAGGTTGGCGGCGAACCCGTCCTTTGGATAAAGGCGGCGCTGCTCGTCGATGGTTTCAAGCTCGGGCATCTCGTCGGCGTGCGCGGCGATGAACTCCTGCTCGTCGGGCGTAATGTCTTCCTTGAGTGGCAGCGGCTGATACTTCGGCGCAGTGCGGTATTTCCTCAGGATGGTGTCGATCTGTTCGACCGTCATGTGCAGGCCGCGCGCAATCAACGGTAGGTCAGGCCGGAAGTTGTGGCCCTGCTCGCGTACAAGGAAGCAGGAAACGGAAGGATAGTTATCAACCAGCAAGCGGCCGTCGCGGTCAAAGAGCTGTCCTCGCGCAGCGAGGATGGGGACCTTGCGGACACGATTGGCCTGGGCCAAGGCGCGATAATTCTCTGCGCCAACCACCTGCAGTCGCCACAGGCCGAAAATGAGCACCAGCATTACGCCGACGATCGCGTACTGGAAGATGGTCAGCTTGATGGCTGGTAAATCTTCTTCCTTCCGTTCGAATGTGGGTATGGTATCGCTCATCTTCGCGTGTTTCCGGCGGGCCGTTTAGCAGGAGGTGTTAACGTCAATGTTACTCCCGCGATTTTAGACGGTCGAGCAATGCGAACAGAATGATAGCCACCAGCGTGTTGATAGCGGCGCGCAGGATCTGATAAATCCAGCCCCAGGCAATAGGCTCAGCCAGCAGATGCCGCACAAGGATCCAGTCGATGGCGTCATTCAGCATCACGAAAATGAAGGTAAGCATCAACCGTGTGCCGATGCTTTCCGTATCGATACGGACGCCGAGCGAAGCGGCAAGATAACCGATAAACGCTTTAGCGATGCCGAATACGCCGAGCGGCTGATGCGTGAGTGCATCCTGCGCCAGGCCGAGAAGTGCGCCGCCGATGGTTGCGCCGATGGGCGCCCTCAGCGTCGAGGCAAAATAAATCACCACCAGCAGCGGCAGGTCGAGAACTGCGAAGTGCGGAAAGTGCAAGGGGACAAATGACTGCAATCCCAGCGCCAGCAAAGGCGTAAGCACATAAACAAGAAATGGAAATGACTGTGTATCCGCCTCGCGTCGCGAGGAAGCCATCAGGGCCATAGCTAGCGCTGCCCTCCCTGAGGTGAAGCTGGCTGCTGCGGTGGACTGTTGTTGTCAGGCGCAGGCTGCGGATTGCTGCGTGGCTTGGCCTGGTTCGCGGCTGGGATTTCGGATGGCGGTAAAGTCACTGTTTTATGAGTTGTGCTTACCGGGCCGTCGACAACGACATGGGTTTTGACCGAGCCACCAGGCTGGGTCTCCGACGCGGTGGATGGTGCTTCAGAATGTACTGCTGCTCCGACCGCCACCTTCGGGGCCGCGGTCGCTGCCGGTGTATTGGCGTGAACCGGAGTAGTGCTGCCGCCAGGGGTGGTTTCCTGTGCGGTTCCGGATGCTGATGCTGCAGTTGCATTCTGCGCGGGCTGCTGTGGCTGCCGTGGGTGCGCAAGCTCCTCGGTGCCTTCCTTGACCGGAGCCCATCGCTGGCCGGGAACCATCTCCGTGGCATCGGGTTCCGCGTTCGGGCTGAATTTGTCGGGGCGATCAGGCTTTGGAGCGACCATTGGCTTCAAGGGATTTCCCTCGGCGTCGACGAGCTGCTCGGGATTGGTGTCGGCGGGAGCATTAGGATCAATCCTGCTCGGCAGCCGCTCAGCGAGAACATCGGAAGCGCGCTTCTGTTCTGCCTCGCTTTCAGCCTCACTCTCGGCCAGGTCCTTCACTTCCTGCGGAGACATGGCATCGCTTAGGTTGGTGATGACCAGCACTTCTTCAAGCTGCGAGAGCTTTGCGGCCGGACGCACCAGCACATCGACCAGAGGATCGTGCTCGGGGTCGGGAACAACGTTATCCACATTTCCCACCGGCAGTCCGCGAGGAAAAACCTGATCGCCGCCGCTGGTGATGATCGGCTCGCCCGCTTTGATTCTGCTGTCGGGCGAAACATCGACCACCTGAAGCTGGCCGTATTCGCGGCCCTTCAGGATGCCGCGAATGCGAGTGGTTTCAAGGATCACGCCGACTCCGCTGGTGGGATCGGTGACCAGCAGCACCTGGCTGGTATGCGGAAAGACATCCTTGAGCTTGCCGACAATGCCGTCCGCGGTAATGACGGGCATGTCCTGCTCCATGCCATCTTCCGATCCTTTATCAATGTAGAGAACCTGAGATTGGTCTGAGCCGCCCGTTCCGATGACCTGTGCGGGTACCGTCTTGTAGATGTAGTGCTCCTCGAATCCGAGCATGTGCTGCAGCCGCTGGGCCTGCTGCGCGTCTTGTGCGAGGCTCGCCTGCTCCAATCGCAGCCGCTCAACTTCCTGCTTCAGGCCGGCATTGTCGCGGCGTACGTGAATCAGGTCGATGTATCCGAACCAGAGCGAGCCGAACCAATGTCCCGTGGCATGCAAAAGCCGTTCGGGTGGAGTAATGACGGAGACAACTACATACCGGGCCAGACTTACCGTGTGCTGGTCGGCGCTCTCAGCTGCCGGACGCCTGGCCTGAACAGCCAGCGCCAGCAGTTGCGCCACAAGCACCCCGATGAGCACCAGCGCGTTCCTGTAGCGGCTGAAAAATGATTCCATGGGGCTGGAATTTCGGCGTTTGCCGAACTACTCCTTGCGCCCGCCCTACGCAGGCGCCCTGAACATAATGCTAGTCAATCTTGATCTTCCGCAGCAAACGGAAGTCGCTGAGCATTTTCCCGGTGCCGAGAACCACACTGGCCAGAGGATCGTCGGCAATGGAGACGGGAAGGCCGGTTTCCTCGCGGATGCGCTTGTCAAGATTCTTGATGAGCGCACCGCCGCCGGTGAGCACAATGCCGCGGTCGCTGATGTCGGCGCTGAGCTCCGGAGGAGTCCGCTCCAGGGCCACGCGGATGGCGTTCATGATGGTCGAGATGCACTCGCTCAGCGACTCGCGAATTTCACCGTCGTCAATGGTGATGGTCTTGGGTACGCCTTCGATGAGGTTACGGCCTTTGATCTCCATGGTCATCGGTTTGTCGAGCGGATAAGCGGAGCCGATCTCGATCTTGATCTGCTCGGCGGTGCGCTCGCCGATCAGCAGGTTATATTTCCGCTTCAGATAATTCATGATGGCCTCGTCCATCTGGTTGCCGGCCATGCGGACTGAGCGCGAATAGACGATTCCGGAAAGCGATATTACAGCAATGTCGGTCGTTCCTCCGCCGATATCGACCACCATGTTGCCGCTGGGTTCGGTAATGGGTAGGCCCGCGCCGATAGCGGCTACCATGGCCTGCTCGACCAGGAAAACCTCGCTCGCCTTGGCGCGATAGGCGGAGTCTTCAACGGCGCGCTTTTCCACTTGCGTAATCTCAGACGGCACACCGATCACGATGCGCGGATGCACCATCATCTTGCGGTTGTGCGCCTTCTGGATAAAGTAATTCAGCATCTTTTCGGTGACTTTGAAGTCTGCAATGACGCCGTCTTTCATCGGCTTGATGGCGACAATGTTGCCCGGCGTACGGCCAAGCATTTCCTTGGCTTCCTTGCCCACAGCCTCCACTTCGCCGGTGTTTTTGTTGATGGCCACAATGGAGGGTTCATTGACGACAATGCCCTTGCCCGCCGCGTAGACGAGAGTATTGGCCGTTCCTAGATCGATCGCGAGATCGCTGGAAAAAACACTAAACAGCGAACGCACACCGTGCGCACGCGACGACCGCGAAAAACCGTTCGATGCCATGAAAAGTTGAATAATTCCTGAGAGGACTCGGCTTTATTGTAAGGCCAATCGAGCATCGCCGTGTGCTCTACCCGCAATTTCCCGCGCTTTCACGGCATTTTCCGGAAAACCCGCCCAAAGGGAAGGGTCCATAGAAGCAAGTACCAGAAAGCGCTGGCGTGTGCCTGGACGGGGAGTCCTTGTTATGCTGGATTGTTTCGTCTGAAGGAGAATTTTGTGTCTACCAAGCTCTACAGGAACCTGATTGGCGGCCAGTGGGTCGCCTCGCGCACCGGCAAGACCTTTCTGAATGTGAATCCGGCTGATTCGGACGACATTGTAGGCGAGTTTCAGTCGTCAGAAGCTGCGGATATCGATGACGCTGTGGCCGCCGCCGCCAAGGCCTGGAAGACATGGCGCCTGACGCCGGCGCCCAAACGGGCGGAGATTCTCTACCGGACAGGCGAGATCCTCACTCAGCGTAAAGAGCAGTACGCACGCGAGATGACCCGCGAAATGGGCAAGGTCCTCAGTGAAACCCGTGGCGACGTACAGGAGGCCATCGATACGGCCTACTACATGGGTGGCGAGGGGCGCCGCATGTTTGGCCAGACCACGCCTTCGGAGCTGCGGAACAAGTTCGCCATGTCCGTGCGCATGCCCATCGGCGTCTGCGGCATGATCGCGCCGTGGAACTTTCCCATGGCGATTCCGTCGTGGAAACTTTTTCCCGCACTGGTCTGCGGCAATACCTGCGTGATCAAGCCCGCGGAAGATACGCCGCTTTCGACCTTCAACCTGGTGCAGGCACTGATCGACGCCGGGCTGCCTGCTGGTGTGGTCAATATCGTAACCGGATACGGGCCGGATGCGGGTGCGCCCATCGTCTCCCATCCCGGCGTGCGCGCGGTGTCATTCACCGGATCGAGTGAGGTGGGCCGCATCGTCGGCCAGACGGCTGCGGCGAACTTCAAGCCCTGCTCGCTCGAGATGGGCGGCAAGAACGCCATGATCGTGATGGACGACGCAAATCTTGAACTGGCACTCGACGGCGCGGTCTGGGGCGCATTTGGAACCACCGGCCAGCGCTGCACGGCGACCAGCCGCATTCTGCTGCACAAGAAGATCGCTGGAGAGTTCACAGAAAAGCTGGTGGCGCGTGCCGATGCGCTGAAGGTGGGCAATGGACTCGATGAATCTGTCCAGATGGGGCCACAAATCAATCAGCAGCAAATCGAGACCTCAATCCGCTACTGCGAGATCGGGCGGAAGGAAGGTGCAAAGCTGTTGACTGGGGGCGTTCCGCTCGAAGACGGAATTTATGACAAGGGCCACTTCTTCGCGCCGACTGTCTTCGGCGGCGTCAAACCTGGGATGCGGATTGCGCAGGAGGAGGTCTTTGGGCCGGTCGTGAGCCTGATCGAGTTCCGCGACTTCGACGAAGCGCTGGAGATCGCGAATGGAATCCATTACGGGCTATCGACAGCGCTCTATTCGCGCGACGCGAACAGGGCCTTCCGCGCGATGCGCGATCTTGAGGCAGGAATTACGTATGTGAATGCTCCGACAATCGGCGCAGAGGTGCATCTACCGTTCGGCGGCGTAAAACAGACGGGAAATGGACACCGCGAAGGCGGCACAGGTGCGCTTGACTTCTACACAACGTGGAAGTCCGTGTATGTAGACTATTCCGACAAGCTGCAGCGCGCGCAGATCGACATAGGAGAGTAGTGAAGAGACCAGCGCCCGGAAATTACCTTGGACGTTGGTCCCCTATGCTCGGCCAACTCAGAAACTGAAGACCAGCTGTGCGAAGATGCGCCGGCTTGCTGAGCCGGAAGAAAAGATGCGGCCCGCGAGAGCGTTCGACTGGCCGAATTCAGGCGAGCCAAGGACTCCGGTTGGTGGCGCGAGGTTGATGTCGTTGAACAGGTTCAGCGCTTGCACGTTCAACGTCATATTGAATCGCCGATTGACAGCCGTTCCGGAGCCGCCAAAGGGGCCCCCACCACCGCCTCCGCCATTCAGCCCGCCGGGTCCAAGACCGCCGCCGGGTCCGCCGCCATGGTGACCGCCTCCACCATAGTAGCCGCCGTTACTGAAGCCGCCGTGCTCAACCTCTGGGCCAAAAGCGAAAGACTTGCTGGCGCGAAGATTGAAGGTGAACAGCGCGGGTCCATCGCCCAGATAAATAGGGATGGGCGTGTAGTTCGTGCCGGGATTGAGATTAAAGTCTCCGTAAGGAGTCGAGACTGTGTCTGTGTCCCCGGGCTGCGCGTAAGAAGGACGATCATTGAAGAAGGAGTCGCCGTTTACGTCCTGGCCGAGCGTGATATTGAAAGGCGCACCGGACTGAGCGACGACGAATGGGCTGAATCGCAGGTTCCAGGGCGCGTCCCAGGAGCCGATAAGGAACACGCGGTTGCGCACGTCGAAGCCTGCGCGTCCATAGTCAAGCTTGAGGTTGGCGGAGTTGGAGGGGTTAGAGGTGACACCATTGGTGTCGCTGTTGGCCCAGCTTGCCGTGTAAAAGCCGAAGATCGAGAGCCGCGGGCTGAAGCGTGCGTTGAAGTTGGCAATAATTTCGTTCTGCTTGTAGACGGCCTCGGAGTAGTACTGGTAAATGTTCGGCAGGGTTGGGTCATATCCGGATACCTGCGGTGCATTGGCATTGCGTGTGATGTATTGGTGCTGGCCAAGCGAATAAAGATATGTGACCGAAACAGTGGAAGCCTTGGTGACCTGGCGCTCGATGCTTGCGGCGGCCTGCTCGTTGACGGAAGCGCGCAGGTTGGGGGCGATCTGATAGACGGCAGTCTTACTGCTGGTGCTGCCGGCCTGCGTGCAGCTGGGAAGATCGGCGGCAGTGACAACGTTCGGGTTATAGCAAGTAGGATTCTCGATCACAGCTTCTTTCTGTGGTGAATCGGCGTTCGCACTGAGGCGGTCGGCCTGGAGTATTTGATCCAGTTGGAAGCGGTCGTAGAAAAACCCGTAGCCCGCGCGGAGAACGGTTTTAGGCTGCTGGTTGGATTTAGCTAGCCCATAAGCCAGGCTGAAACGCGGAGCCCAGTCGTTCTTGTCGCCGATACCGCTCTGCGATTCCCAGCGGGCACCATAGCTGAACGTGAAGTTTTTACGCACGCTCCAATCGTCTTGATAGTAGAGACCGACATCGGCCATGGAATCGAGAACTTTCGGACTGCCGTAGACCAGATTGAGCTGGCTTGGTCCGCCGCCGTTAGCGTGAATCTGCGCCCAAGTTTGCCCGGTGCCAAGACCATAGATGGTATTGCCGTAGTTTTCCGCGGGGTTGGTTGGCGTGCAGCCCGTCTGGTTCGCCGAGCATCGATTTCCGCCGAAAACGAAGGCCCCATTAAAGCTGGCGCTTGAGGTATTGGCATCGCGCGCAACACGGAGGCGTCCACCGAAGTTTATGGCGTGCGGACCGGCAGCGATTTCTGTCAGGTTCTGCAACTCATAATGCAGCGTGCGATCGGTGCTGAACTGATCCGCATTGCCGCCGAAGGTTTCAAGGCCTGATACCTCCACCATCGGCGTGACAGCGGTGGGGGTCTCGTTGGAGGTGTCCCGAAGAAGCTGGAAGCGTGTCTCGTTGATGATCTTGTCGCTGATGACCTGGGTGTCGCTCAACTGCAGGGTGTTCTCGGCGGAAGAGGTATTCGACGCCTGGTCCCGCAGGGAGAATTGGCCAACGTTCTGGTTTTGTTCACCGTCGTTGTAGTACTGGTAGCGCATGGTGAGGGTATTCTTCTCGCCAAGCTGCAGATCGACGCGTGGGCTGATATTGGTGCGCGTGCGCGGCGCCACAAGAGCATCGCTGAAGGGGACGGTGTTGTAGTCGGCGGCGTTGGTGTAAATGCCGTTTGCGAAATTGCCGTTCACCTCGCCTTCAAGGCGGTAGGCGGAGACGATGGCATCGTCCTGTATTTCGCGGCGCTCGCCGCTCACGAAGTAAGAGGCATTTTTGCTGATGCGTCCGCTGATGGTCCCGTTGAACTGGTAGGTGTAGTAATCGGGAATGTCCTTGTCGAAAGGATTGCCGGTGTTGAACTGCGACGGGTTGCCCTGAACGAAAGCCTGGCCATGAAGCTGGTTCGTGCCGGGCTTGGTGAGAATCTCGATGCGCCCATAGCCGAGCTTGTCGTATTCAGCCGAGAAGGGGTTGCGGTTGATGCGAATCTCGCGGATTGCCGACTTCGGCGGTAGCTGCCCGGCGGTAAAGCCGTCGATATAAATTTGGCCGCCGTTGGGTCCGGCAGCTGGTCCGGCGAGCGCTGTAAGCTCATTCTGCAATTCGTCCGGATCGTCGGATAGCGCGTCGAGGTCTTTGCCTTTTAGAACGAGGCTGTTGGCGTTGCTGGTTGGCTCAACGCTGACAGTGGGCGTCTCCTCATTCACGACCACCTGTTGTTTTTCAACAGCGATCTTCAGCGAGATATTGAACAGTTTGCTCTGGCCAGCTTCAAGTGTGACGGCCTTCGACTCGGAAGGCGCAAAGCCCTTGGCCGTAGCGATGACGATATAGGTGCCGGGCGCGAGCTTGCCGGCAGCGTAATTGCCCGAAGCGTCGGATGTGGCAGTAGCGACGGTGTGACCGTCAGGGGTGGTCAGGCTCACGCTTGCGCTGGGAATGACGGCGCCGCTGGGGTCGGTTACGGTTCCGCGCAGTGTGGCCGTTTGCGCGGCAGCGCTGGCTACTGCGGCAATCAGCGCAAGGCTGAGGAAAAGATGGAGTCGAAAAAATTTCACGTTGCTCCCAAAAACTTTTGATGCGAGAGATCGGATACGTTTCCCTTTGAGCGGCTGAAGCCGCCTGTTGCTGTTCCATCCGGGTTCCTGACCCGAACGATTGTTCACTTCCTTCTTATGGCCGGTCAGCGAGCCTTAGGGTGTTCCTTCCTCGCCTGTGCCTGCGTCGCCCCCTCCGCCGACGTTCCATGACGCCGAGAACATGCTCTGGCTGGCAGCCGGCGAAGCAGTAAGAATGGGCTCGACTCCCGCCAGCAGAGTAACGACGGTGGCCGAGCCGGGTGTGCCCTGGGTTGCGACGATCATCAGTGCGTCGCCTTTATGCAGATCTGCAAGCTGCACGGTGGGGGTTCGCTGCAGCATCTGGGAAAGGTCGCCACCACGCTGGCTGCCTCCTCCGGGCTGCTGTGAGCCGGCACGGCTGGGAGACGCTGCGGCATTCTGCGAATGCTCCTGAGACTGGCCTTCGGCCGGCTGCTTCAGGCGCATCGCCAGAAACTGCGCCATCTGCTCAGGAAGCTTATGCATTTGTGATTCCGCCGTGATGTGAATAACGACCGGCTTTTTCGTGGCCAGATCAGTGACCGTCACGGAATTGCCCGCCGGATCAACCGAGACCACAGTTCCTGCGATATTGCGGAAGGTTCCGGAGACAATCTCGTCGGCAGCTACCTCGCCGCCGTCGGCGCTGCGTTCGCCGCGCGCACGGAGCTGATCGCCGGCATGGGTTTCCGCGAGCGTCGAGGGCTGAGCGTCGGAGAACTTGATCGAGTCCGAACTGTAGCGCCGGAAAGTGGTCTGCGGTGTCGTGTGAATGATGATCGTGCGTGGCCCGGAAGCAATCGTGATCGTTCCGGTCGTGGTGTCGACGGCTTTAACCAGACCGCCCACGCTGTGGCGCCACTCCGTTTCTTCAGCCTCCTGGCGCTGGGCTACGGCTGCGGCTTTCATGGCGACCAGTGTTGTCGCCGTCATTTCTGACGCGGTCGATGACGGATGAAGGACCGCAAGAATGCGATCGCCGACAGCAATACCGCTCAACGGAATGGGTGTAGCGCCAGCGAGGGTTTTCGCCCCGGGCTGCGTCTCGAGAATCCGTGCCCCATCGCTGACAGTGAAGGTGATCGGCGCGCCGTTGTCCGGCTTAATGGTGAGCGACTGGCCGTTGATGGCCGTCACTGAGCCAACGACTCGCGTCGGCGCCTGTGCCTGGTCCTGTGCAGAAGCCAGCGCGCAGATGCCTGCAATAGCCAGAAGTGCAGGGACAACCTGGAATCGCCTAAAAAATTTGTGTCTTGGAACGTTCAATCCACTCTACCGCTACGGATGTGATAGCGAGTGCAGTCGCTGTTGAACAGACGTGACAGGTAAGCAAAAGTTTCATTCTTTTCTTTGGGATGCGTCTCTCGATACGGCCCGCCGCAGGCACCGGCCCGCCAGCCTGCTCCATGGCATGAATCGCCGTTCCAGTGCAATGAATCGTTTGAGCAGGATATGATGCAACGGGGAAGCGGTGTGAACGCCGCGTTAAAAAGAAGACAGGATCAATAAATGGCACTTGGAACGGCAGGAAGCTCCACTCAGGTAACCGCCGCATCGGGCGGCAGCAACTATAAAAGCGCATTCGCTCTTGTTACGACGTTGTTCTTCATCTGGGGATTCCTGACGTCCCTCAACGACATCCTGATTCCGCACCTGAAAGCCATCTTTGATCTGAATTATGCCCAGGTGATGCTGGTGCAGTTTGCCTTCTTCACCTCATATGCGATCTTCGGCTTTCCGGCCGGCAAGATCGTGGAATGGATCGGCTATCAGCGCACGATGGTCGTCGGCCTGTTCACGATGGCGCTGGGAGCAATCCTGTTCATTCCGGCGGCGAATCTGCCTTCCTATCCGCTGTTTCTGGCTGCGCTGATCGTTCTGGCGGCGGGTATGACCGCTCTGCAGGTTTCGGCGAATCCATATGTGACCGTCCTCGGGCCGGCGCAGACAGCTTCCAGTCGGTTGAATCTTGCGCAGGCATTTAACTCGCTGGGCACAACGGTCGGGCCTCCGCTTGGCGGGTTTCTGATTTTGAAAGGCGCCGAAAAACTGGTGGAGAACGTGAACACGATGTCTCCTGCCGCGCTTCGCGCCTATCGTATGCATCAGGCAGCAACGGTGAAGACACCGTACCTTGTATTCACGCTGGTGCTGGTGCTGGTGGGGCTGGCGATTGCGCTGTACAAGTTTCCGCGCATCGATACAACCAAAGATTTCCGTCCGATGAAGGAGGGCGACAAGCAGCACAGCATGTGGCGATATCCGCATGTGGTACTGGGGGCGATTGCGATTTTTGTTTATGTCGGCGCTGAGGTTTCCATCGGCAGTTTCCTGATCAACTACTTCGGTCAATCGTATATTGCAGGGCTAACGGCGCTTGCAGCAGCGAACCTTGTGCCGTTCTACTGGGGCGGCGCAATGGTAGGCCGGTTTATAGGCTCGGCAGTGCTTCAAAAAATGAAAACCAACAAGCTGGTGGCGATATGCGCTGTGGCGGCGCTGCTGCTGACGCTGACATCGATGCTGAGCTTCGGGCACGTGGCAATGTGGAGCATCCTGGCCGTGGGATTGTTCAATTCGATCATGTTCCCCAGCATCTTTACGCTTGGCATCGCCGAAATGGGTCCGCTGACAGGCGAAGCGTCGGGCCTGCTGGTGATTGCGATCGTAGGAGGAGCGATCATTCCCGAGATCCAGGGCGTGCTGGCAGACCACATCGGTATCCACCATGCATTCATCATTCCGGTAATCTGCTATCTGTACATCGCCTATTACGGATGGAAAGGTTCGCGTGTAATCCTGCCCAGGAACGCTTAGCCATTCGCAGTTCGAAGTGCGAGAATAGGCGGTTCTTTTGGGCCGTCTATTTTCTTTTTGGGACAGCATGGGTGAACAGGAATGAAGAGTGTAGAGCTGGACGGCCGGGCGCTTTCGCTGGCGGAAATTGCTACGGTCGCCGTGGATGGATGCACAGTTTCGATTGCACCGGCAGCATATCCGGGCATGGAAGCTTCGCGCAGCGTGGTGGACGCGTTGATTTCGCGCGGCGAGACGGCCTACGGCATCAACACCGGCTTCGGCAAACTGAGCGATGTGCACATTGGGCCGGATCAACTGGAAGCTTTGCAGCAAAACCTCGTCCGCAGCCATGCCTGCGGTCTGGGTGAGCCGCTGCCCGAAGATGAGGTGCGGGCCATGTTGCTCTTGCGCGCGAACGTTTTGATCAAGGGACTGAGTGGTGTGCGTCCGCTGGTAGTGGAGACACTGATTGCCATGCTGAATGCGCGTGCGCATCCGGTGATTCCGGCGCGCGGATCGGTCGGCGCGAGCGGCGACCTGGCTCCGCTGGCGCATCTGGCACTGGCGCTCATCGGCGAAGGCGAGGTTTTCTTTCGTGGCGACCGGGTCACGGCGGCATCGGCTCTCGGCAAAGCGGGCATTACCCCGCTCAGGTTAGCCGCCAAAGAAGGACTGGCTCTGCTGAACGGAACCCAGGCAATGGCTGGAGTCGGCGCGCTGGCCTTGTTGCGCGCTCTGCGTGTCGTCGAGCTGTTCGATCTCGCTGGCGCCATGTCGCTTGAGGCGCTGATGGGAACACCGGCAGCTTTCGATGCGCGCGTTCATGCGGCGCGTCCCCATGCCGGCCAAATTGCCGCGGCCAAGCATCTGCAGTGGCTTTTGGATGCGAGTGAAATTCGCGAATCGCACCGTTACGGCGATCCTCGCGTGCAGGACGCCTACTGCCTGCGTTGCATGCCGCAGGTGCACGGAGCGGCGCGCGGCGCGCTGGCGCATGTGCGCGAGGTCATCGAGATCGAGTCCGGCTCGGCCACCGATAATCCTCTGATCTTTGTTCCGGAAAAAGGGGCTGATGGCGCTGAGATTATCTCCGGAGGAAATTTCCACGGAGCGCCCTTGGCGCTGGCGCTCGACTACGCAGCCATCGCGCTGACCGACCTGATGAGCATGAGCGAGCGGCGCATCGATCGCCTCATCAATCCTGACATCAACGAACATCTTCCCGCGTTTCTCTCTCCGCATGCCGGAGTTTCTTCCGGGTTGATGATCGCGCACGTCGCTGCCGCCGCGCTGCTGAACGAGGCGAAGGTGCTGGCGCATCCGGCAAGCGTGGATTCGGTTCCGACCTCGGGTGGCAAGGAAGACCACGTCTCAATGGGCATGACGGCTGCGCTCAAGCTGCGTCAGATCGTGCAGAACGCCGAATACGCGCTGGCCATCGAGCTGATCGCCGCAGCCCAGGGGCTGGAATTCAGGCTCCCGCTACAACCTGCGCGCGAAGTTGGACGTGCAGCAGCGGCAGTACGCGAGATTGTGCCGCCGCTCAGGGAAGATCGCGTACTGTCGGGCGATATCGAGCGGCTGGCGCGGGAGATACGTCACGGAAAATTCGACGCATGGCTATAGTGCGGCGCAGGACCATCAGCCAGCAACCGCAAGCTAGCAGCCAGTGGCTAAAAGCTGCTTCAGGGCTCCACCGGCTCGACATAAAACATCTCGTTCGTCGTGCGGAAGCCATTGCTTTCGTACAGACGCCGTCCAGCCTCGGTGGAGTGCAGGGCAACCACGCGAATCTTGCGACGCCGCGCCTCGGCCAGTGCGAGTTCGATCAACTGGCTCGCGAGCTTTCTGCGCCGGTACTCAGGCTCTACATAAACGTTGAGCAGGTAGCCGCGGTGGCTGGAGCGGGGATCAAGCGGGTGCGGGGCCCAGTCGAGGATCATGAGTCCGGCTCCGGCGACCACATGACCGTCGTCGCTCGTGAGCCAGCCGATATATTTGCCGTCCTCGATGGCTTTGGCGACCCAGGGCTCGAAATTGCGGGCCATGATGTCGAGCACCTGATTGTCGGCGCGTCCGGCATCGACAAACATCCGACGCCGGTGATGAGTAATGAGCTTTGCGTCAGCCGCTGTGGCCGTTCTGATTTCCAGCATGGTCAGAAGTATAGCCAAGATAAAGAGCGAGAAGTATCGCTACGATAGAAGTCGATGCCAAAGAAGTCGATCCCAGAGTCGAATTCAGCAAAGTCGATTCCCCCCAAAACGATCCAAGATTCGATCGCGCTGAATCGTACTCTGCTCCGCCCCGGAATGCGGCTGGCCGTCGCTGTCTCCGGCGGTGCGGATTCGGTCGCTTTGCTGCGGGCGCTGGTCGAAGCCGCCCCGGAAATCGGCCTGGTGCTTTCCGTGGCGCATATGCACCACGGCATTCGTGGAGCCGACGCCGATGCAGACGCCGAGTTCGTGGCAGCTCTCGCCGCCGAGCATGGCCTTGTGCTTCACCGAAGAGATGTGGACGTTCCCGCTGCGGCGCGCGAAAAGAGAGAAACGCTGGAAGAAGCAGCCCGAAACCTGCGCTATGCGTGGTTCGACGAGTTGTTGGCCTCGGGCATCGCGGACGCCGTAGCTACGGCGCACACGCTCGACGACCAGGCCGAAACAGTTCTGCATAAGCTGCTGCGTGGGGCGTGGACGGAAGGTTTGAGTGGGATTCATCCCATTTTGGGAAAGCCGCGCGGGACGATTCTGCGGCCATTTTTGAGGGTCCAGCGGGCAGAGATCGAGGCGTGGCTGTCCAGAATAGGACAGCCGTGGAGGGAAGACGCAACCAACGCCGATATTGCCTATACGCGCAACCGGCTTCGTCGCGAACTTCTTCCCGCCCTGGCAGCGTACAATCCCCGGATCTATGGGCATCTGGCCAATCTGGCCACGCTGGCGCGGGATGAAGAAGCTTACTGGCAAGCAGAACTGATGCGGAACCTGCCGCAACTTCTCCTGCCGGGAAAGCCGGTGCGCGGCGGAGGACGGGCGGCTTCGACAAACTCTGACGAAGCCACCCTCGCGCTCGAGATCGAGCGGCTGCCCTCGTCTCCAGCCGCCCGCCGCCGGATTCTTCGAGCCATGGCGCGTCAGCTCGGCGTGGCGCTGAACTTCGAGCAGACAGAGCGGTTGCTGGCTATGTGCGGCCCGAATCCGACCCGGCGGCAAACCCTGACCGCATCCCTCTATGCTGAGCGGTCCCCCCGGGAGCTGCGCCTGGTGAAAAGGATTGAGGCGCATCGCGACTTGGAGGGAGTAGAATGAATCCAATACGGTGGATGCTTGGTCCGGCAGGACTCAGTGGTGTTCCGCGGAGACCTGGGAGGGTTCTGAGCGTCTAATGCGGTAGGCGCATGGAAAGCAGCGAGTCTTCCATGAGGAGGAAGACCGTTCTCGCTGTTTTTAATCGTCTTTACCGGGGTTTGAAAGAAAAGAGGTCGTTCTTCGTGAATTCTACGGTCAAACAGATCATCTTCTGGGTGTTCATCTTTGCGTGCCTCGTGGTGCTGTGGCGGGTCTTCCAGACCGGCACGGGCAGCGGGAAGGACCACGAGATCTCCTTTTCAGAGTTCTTGCAGGATGCGCAGCAGGGTCAGATCACCGAAGTGACGATTACCGGCAGCGATGCCCGGGGCACCCTGCGCACCGACAAGGGTACCTTCCATGCCGTCATCCCGACGAATTATCCGTCTCTTTACGACGTTCTTGACAAGAACAATGTCAAGGTAACGATCAAGGACAATCAGGGCAGCGCATGGTGGAGCATCCTGATCAACGTGGCTCCGCTGCTGATTCTCGTCGCCCTGTGGTTCTTCATGATCCGCCAGATGCAGAGCGGCGGCAACAAGGCGCTTTCCTTCGGCAAGAGCCGTGCGCGGCTGCTCTCGATGCAGCAGAAAAAGATCACCTTCAAGGACGTGGCCGGAGTTGACGAGGCCAAGGAAGAGCTGAAGGAGATCATCGAATTCCTGCGCGAGGCGCAGAAGTTCCAGAAACTCGGCGGACGCATCCCCAAGGGTGTGCTGCTGGTTGGCCCTCCGGGAACCGGCAAGACCCTGCTGGCGCGCGCTGTTGCTGGCGAAGCCAACGTGCCGTTCTTCTCCATTTCAGGTTCTGATTTCGTCGAAATGTTCGTCGGCGTCGGCGCAAGCCGCGTCCGCGACCTCTTCGAGCAGGGCAAGAAGAACGCTCCCTGCATTATCTTCATCGATGAAATCGACGCAGTCGGCCGCCATCGCGGCGCAGGCCTCGGCGGCGGACACGACGAGCGCGAACAGACGCTCAACCAACTCCTCGTCGAAATGGACGGCTTTGAATCGAACGACGGCGTGATCCTTGTCGCGGCCACCAACCGGCCCGACGTCCTCGATCCTGCCCTTCTGCGCCCTGGCCGCTTCGACCGCCGTGTAGTCGTCGGCCTGCCCGACGTCCGCGGCCGCGAAGAAGTCCTGCGTGTGCACGTCAAGAAGGTGCCCGTCTCCGACGACACCAACCTAAACGTGCTCGCTCGCGGAACGCCGGGCTTCAGCGGAGCCGATCTCGCCAACATGGTGAACGAGGCTGCGCTCAATGCCGCCCGCGCCAACCGCAAGCAGGTCACCATGTACGACTTCGAGCTTGCGAAGGACAAGGTCTTG
>JASHRS010000232.1 GCA_030037215.1 Silvibacterium sp.
GGCGGAAAGAGCGCAGCGACGTGGCGCAGCCGTTCGGCAAGCGCGGATGCGGAGAGCAGCGGGTATTCCCGCTCCTTCAGCTCGGTGTAATCGAAGTCGAGGGTGAGCGCGAGCATATAAATAGCGACCGCGTCTGAAAACGCCGCTTCGAAATAACTGGTTTTAGCTTTCTCGTCCACCTGTTCGCGGTCGAGTGCGCGACGGCGATTCTCCCATGCATCGTGGCTGGTTTCCCCGCGAATATCTGCCTTGACTTGCGACCAAAGCAGGTCCGCAAAACCGGCGGGAACACCGACGGCCTCGACAAAGTGATGGCCTACGTTGATGAAGTATTCGAAAGCAAGCGCGAACCGGTCCTGCATGATGCGTGTCGAGATGAAGATGCAGTCCGACCCCCCAAGCTTCGTGTTGCGATGGCAGATGGCGCGGTCAGCCAGGTCAACCGTGTATCCCGAGGCGATGGTTGTCGTGTCTTCTTCGCCCAACGTGAGCGGGACAAAGTAGTATGCGCGGCGCGCCAGAGCATTGGCGATGGACGATGGTACGGCCTGCACGATCCGCTCCAGGTCTTCGGCAGCAATCTGGGTGTCTCCATAAGCCGCGTAGCAGATGCCGTTCGCAGCCTGGCGGACGGGCGCCTGCTGCGTGACTTGCGCGGCGGAGAGCAGCGGTATCTGGGCGGTTTCAGCCATAAAGAAGTATTCTAAACTTTAGCGCAGAACGAGTTAACGGCGCGGAGTACAGGATGATGGCTGTGAATGAAACGATTCCGCAGAGCGGGAAAATCTTCGGGATTCCCTTGGGCGAGCTGGGCTTGTTTCCGAGCCTGGTGGTGGCAACAGCATTTGGATTCATGGTGTTTTTCGCCACTTGCTTTGTGGCGATCTTCAGCCTGCTGTTCTACAACGAACTGGGACACCATGCGGTCGATATGGCCGATGCCTATCTTTATGTGGCAGCTCCGGTGGGCGCCGTGGCGCTTGTTATCGCCGTCGCGGTGATGCTGAGTTTGTGGCTGCGCCGCAGGATTTCAGGGAGATAAACGGCTGTGGGCCTGGTGACGATCACGCGCGAGTCGCTCGTAGACGGGCGACCGCTTTCAGAAGAACGGGCGCGCGCGTGGTGCGCGCAACTTGAGGCCGGCGACATTCTCTATTTCCCCGAGACTCCGATTGCGATTCCAAACGATGATCTGGCATTTCTGCTAGGTCAGCAGCAAACGGACAGCTCCCTTCACAAGAACATCGCCTACAAGCCAATCATCGACAAACTGAGCGGTGTGGACACGAAGACCGCCGATGCTGCGGCGGTGTCACGACTGCAGAGCATTATGCGCAAATACTCGCAGACGGTGGTGAAGTTTCTGACAGAATTCTTGTCTCCGTACCACGCGAACTGGAAGCTCGATTACGCGAGCTTTCGGCCGCAGGAAGAACAAGGGCGCGACCTGTCGTTGAGACGGCGGAACGATCTGCTTCACACCGACGCCTTCCCAACGCGTCCAACCCACGGAGCGCGGATACTGCGCTTTTTCAATAACATCCACCCCACACGCACCCGGGACTGGGTGGTGGGCGATCCCTTCGCGAAAATGGTGCATGAGTTTGCGCCGAAAGAGATTGCTCCGGAGCCGGATTCCGCAGGGTCGCGGGCGATGAAGTCGCTGGGACGTGCTGTAGGGCTGGGTGCGGCGATTCCGTCACTGAAGCGCTCGCCGTATGACGATTTCATGATGCGGTTTCACAACTTCCTGAAAGAAAACCCTCGTTTTCAGTCCGAATCGCCGAAGTATCCATGGAACTTTCCCGCAGGTTCGAGCTGGATGGTCTATACGGATACGGTTCCACATGCCGTTCTCGCCGGCCAGTACGCTCTGGAGCAGACGTTTCTGGTTTCGCCCGAAGCGCTGGTAGCGCCGGAGACGTCCCCTCTGAAGGTGCTGGAAGGGATTGCGGGAGCGCCACTCGTCTAAAAGTTGGCTTGTCTAAAAAAAATCTGAAAAATAGTTCTTGATCCAATACCGTGAATTCCTGCGCCTGATTCAGGAGGCGGGGACGACGAACTACGCGGTGTTCCTCACAGGCAGGCGCACGATTTACTTTGGCCGCAACGGCGATACATACACGGAGTGGTTCCCTGGGGCGCGGTAGTTACTGCGTGAAGCCAGGCCGGCCGGCGCGGATGCGCTCGGAGAAGTTGGGGTCGTTGTCGGCTGCCTGCGCTGCGGGGTTGATGTAAGCGCGGCGCTTCAGCTCCTCAAAGCTAAGGCCATCGGTTGCCAGGTTGCCGAGCCTGTATTCCATCTCGTCCCCTTTGCCGTTGAATAGAACGGCCCAGCTTCGAGGCTGCGTGCTCATGGCATCCAGAGCGAAGATTTGTGTAGTGCAGTTGTCTGTAACCGCGTTGTACCACTTCGGATGCATATGCAGGCGGTTGACCAAAGCGACGTAATTAAGGAACAACTCGCGCGCGAAGGGTATGGTTGCAGTGGTGTGGTAAAGGTAGAGATTCTCGTCTTTGCGATAGTTGGTCCTGAGCCGCACAACATCGCGCTCATCGCTAACGACCGTGATGAGCGTGAACTGCCGGAAGAATCCACGAATAGCCGAATACTGCTGGCCGACCGTCTTGCGCGCCTCGATGGAAAAGGCAATACGGTTGTTGTTGCCGAAGTCGAAGCTGAGAATGGTGTGCGCAATGAGCGGCGAACCCCAGTAGTCGAGGAAAAAGTCGAGTCCGCGCAGGTTATTCAGATTGACGGTGCGGGTTTGCCACTGGCAGGTGTAGACGAATTCCGCGCTGTAGTCGCAAAGCCGCACGTTGTGGAGGGTCACGATGCTGCCGTTCACATCGCCCCACGCCGTGCGCGATACATCCTCCTGCCAATCGGCGTTCTGCGGCGGCTTGAGTGTCAGCCACCACGCGAGGACAAGTACGAAACATATGAAACCCGACCCAATTCTTCGCCAGCAATTACGCCCATAAAATAGCGCGGCCCCAACCGCAATGAGATACAGGATCATGCAGGGAATCCGCATCCAGGCGATGCGGACATCAAAAAAGAGCGCGGCGGCAGCCCAGGCAGTCGCCAGAAGCAGCACTAAGCCTACACCAGCAGTTCCGATAATCCGTAGAACACGATACAAACGCGAGCGCGTTTGAGAATTGGTCATTTCCATGTGGTGTCGATCGTATATGTGGGGCCGAAGCCACGCATAGGAAATCTGGCATGTGGCTCGTAAAAAGTAATCTTTTCGTGAACTTTCTTGCCGAGCGACTCGTACCCCTGAATGCCATGAAGATCCGTCGCGTCGTCGTTATCTTACTCGTCGGTTTTGCCGTTGCGCTGTTTTTAAGTGTCCCCGTGCAGGCTCATACGCAATCTGCAACTTCGCCTGTTACTACGGAAGCTCAACCAGGTTTCACCGTTGTCGGCTTTTCAGTCCGCACCAGCAATCAGAAAGAAGCCGGCGGCAACGGAGAGATTCCGCAGCTATGGCAACATGTGATGCAACAGGAGTTGCTTGACAACGTCCCACAACGCACCGACAACAACCTGATCGCGATCTACACCGATTACTCCAGCAACGAAAAAGGCGAATACACCTACGTGCTTGGCGTTCGCGTCTCTACTGTAGAAAAAGTTCCCGACGGAATGATCCAGGTCAACGTACCTGCAGGCAAATATGCGATCGTGAATTCGGAAAAAGGCCCGTTGCCCGATGTTATGCCTAAGGTGTGGCAGCGCATCTGGGCCATGCCAGCAGCGGAGCTCGGGGGCCAGCGCGCGTTTAAAACTGATTTTGAGGTTTATCCCGAAGCGTTTGACTGGCAAAACGCGCAGGTCGCTGTCCATCTGGGACTGAAATAAATCTCTGGTTCAGTCTCTAGAAAAACCAGATTCAACTAGGACCCAACGCGATCTCGGCTGGGTGTGGACTAGGTGCGAACCCCGCTGCTCTCGACGCAAATCCTGCAAAACCATATCCTAAAGAGAATACGAACCTTTAACACAAACGATTGAGACCGATCCTGTCTATGAATTCAGCGGAAAATTCCATTCAGATCAAACTTCCCGATGGTTCCGTCCGGCAGGTTGCCGCAGGCACCACACCGCTGGCGATCGCCGAAAGCATCTCGCCGCGCCTTGCAGCGGCGTCGGTTGTTGCGCGCATCAAGCCACTGAACGACAACGCGAGTGCCGCAACTGCCACGGCCAGTGCTGAAGAGGCCATGTATGCTGCCGAAAATCCGCAGGCCGAGCGGCTGGTGGACCTGAGCACGCCCTTGAAAGAGGACGTGGAGCTGCAATTGCTGACGGAAAAAGACCCGGATGCGCTGCGTGTGGTGCGCCACTCGGCCGCGCACGTGCTGGCGACGGCCGTACTGGAGCTGTTTCCGGAGACAAAGCTTGGCCACGGTCCGGCAACTGACTCGGGATTCTTCTATGACTTTTTCCGGCCAACTCCATTCACGCCGGAAGATTTGAAGCTGATCGAAGGGCGCATGGCCGAGGTGGTCGCCCGCGACGAAAAGTTTGTGCGCGAGTTCGAGCCTCGTGAAGAAGCTCTGGATGAGTTCAAAGCCGATGGCGACTTCATGAAGGTACATTTCGTCGAGCGCTTCACGCATCCCGGCGAAGAGGTATCGCTTTATCGCAACGGAAATTTTGTCGACTTTTGCCGTGGCCCGCATGTGTCTTCCACGGGACGGGTGAAGGCCTTCAGGGTCACGAACCTGGCCGGAGCATATTGGCTTGGCGATGAGAAAAATCCACAATTGCAGCGCGTCTATGGCACCGCGTTTTTCTCCAAAAAGGAGATGGACGAGCATTTTGCCCGGCTTGAAGAAGCGGCGAGGCGGGATCACCGCGTGCTCGGCAAGCAGCTTGACCTGTTTTCTATTCAGGAGGTCGCCGGAGCGGGGCTGATCTTCTGGCATCCGAAGGGCGCGATGGTGCGCAAGATCATGGAAGAGTGGATGCGGGAAGAATGCATCCGGCGTGGATATGATCTGGTGTTCACGCCGCATGTAATGCGCAGGGACTTGTGGAAGATCAGCGGCCATGAGGGCTTCTATGCCCAAAACATGTACACGCCGATGGAGCTGGACGATGCTGAGTACCGGCTGAAGCCGATGAATTGTCCCGGGCACATTCTTATTTACAAGAATTCGCCGAAAAGCTACCGCGACTTGCCTGTCCGCCTGGCCGAGCTTGGCAATGTGTATCGTTACGAGCGTTCCGGCACCATGCACGGGTTACTGCGTGTGCGCGGCTTCACGCAGGATGATGCGCACATCTTCTGCACGCCCGGGCAGATTGAAGATGAAGTGGTGGCGTGCATCGATTTTGCGCAGGTAGTGCTCAAGACGTTTGGCTTTGAGGAATTCAAAGTCGAGCTCTCAACCTGGGATCCCAAAGAACGCCAGAGCTATGCCGGCTCCGACGATAAGTGGGAACTGGCCGTTGGCTCGCTACAGCGCGCTCTCGAACGAAAGGGTATTCCATATAAGACCATTCCGGGCGAAGCAGCTTTCTACGGGCCAAAGATCGATGTGAAGCTGGTCGATGTTCTGGGGCGTTTGTGGCAGCTTTCGACGGTTCAGTTCGATTTCAACCTGCCGGCACGCTTCGAACTTGAATATGTGGGCGAAGATGGTGAGCGGCACCAGCCCGTGATGGTGCATCGTGCTCTGTTTGGCTCGGTGGAGCGATTTTTCGGCGTGCTCATTGAGCACTATGCCGGTGCGTTTCCACTATGGCTGGCTCCAGTGCAGATTGGACTGGTGCCGATCAGCGAACGCCATCAGGCTTATGCCGAGCAGGTAAAACAGGAACTGGAATCGGCAGGTTTCCGCGTGGAGCTTGACAGCCGCAACGAGAAGATGAACGCGAAGATTCGCGACTTCACCCTGCAAAAGATTCCTTATGTCCTGGTGATGGGCGACAAAGAAGCAGCGTCTCATGCTGTTAGCGTGCGCACACGCGGCAAGGGGGACCAGGGATCGATAGCGTTGGAGGAGTTTGTCGCCAAGGCAAAGACTTTGGTGGATGAAAAATCGGTCGCTCTTTAAGCAAGCGGCGAATTCTGCTGGGGAGTGACAAGAGCTTGCAGCAACATTCCTGGCTAGCGCTTATGGGGACGGCTTCTTTGACCGGTTCGAGAACTCGTTCCCTTTTACACTAATGGCCAAATACTCGGGTTCCAGCCGATTAAGTGAAGAACTCTTTCAACCTCACCTGCCTATAAACAGGGACACGCCGTCATAATTCAGGCGTGTGCTATTTTCGATGTAATGTCGCCCATCCCCAGATCTAGTACGCACTTTTTATTTTGCAAGTTTAGGTAACATACGTCTGCGCCGCGACTTGTAGAATCTACCTTGAAGAGAGAAGGCCGTTCTCCCTATTACCGCCAGATATTCGTTCTTCGTAAACAAAGCCATGACTCTGCCCAGTCATCGGTTCGCAGAGGTTATTGGGACCCTTTCACAAATCGTGTTTGGGAGAGCCGCTTCGCCGGTAGGCTTCCGTGAATGCTGATATAGAGACTTCCGGCAGAGGAAACACCGGTCGTGACGCCTCAGACGACGGCAAACGACGGGGAAAACGGCTGCAAAAGATAGCGCGCCTGATATCAGCGTTTTTCTTGGGACAAGGCGCAATGCAGGGAATCTCTCTGCTTGCCAACCTATATCTTGTGCGGACCCTTAGTATTCCTGCCTATGCGCAATACGGTCTCGCCTTCGGGTTCCAGGCAACTGCTTCCATTTTGATGGATTTCGGCTTTGCCAGCACGATCATCCCTTTGATCGGAGAACGCTTCGAGGATCATCATCTTGTCGGACGCTATGTGCGTGCGGCAAAGCATCTGCGCGACCTGTCCTTCTGGCTGACTTCTCCTATCGTGGCAATAGCCTTTATCCTGATAGCTCGCAAGCATAACTGGGCCTGGAGCACTCAGATACTGCTCCTTCTTTCGGTCTTGTTAGCGCTGTATTCGAGCGGCAAGGTTTCCTACTTCTCGGCCCCGTTATTCCTCTACCGTCGCTTCCGGAGTTATTACATCCCGCAAACATTTGCGGCGTTCGGGCGGCTCTGTTCATATATAGCACTCGGAACTGCGGGATGGCTGAATGCCAGCGTCGCTGCACTGTTAAGCGCGCTGAATTTCACTACGAATGGATGGCTGGTCGGCCGTGAAAGTAAAAAATATTTCGTATGGCCCGATCACAACGATGCATCGATCGAAAAAGAGGTCGTTCGCTATATTCTCCCGGCAACCCCTGCAATTATTTTGGGCGCCTTTCACGGGCAGATATCTCTTTTTCTGATCAGTATTTTCGGGGGCACTACAAGTATTGCTCAGGTTGCAGCCCTTGGCCGGCTGGCCCAGATATTTATGGTGCTCATGACCTTTAATGTCGTCATCATCGAGCCCTATGTGGCCCGTCTTCCGGAAGCAAAGTTGTCCGCTACATACATAAAACTCCTCGGCTGTGGTGTTGTAGCTGCGACCGGTCTCAGCATGTTTGCTTTTTTTGAACCGGGACCATTTATATGGGTTCTGGGTCCCAAATATCAGAGCCTGCGTGGCTTGATCGGCTGGGTTGTCACGACTGCATGCATTAACTACGTTGCCGGCCTGATGTGGATCATGAACCGCTCGCGGAAGTGGATTTTTTGGAGGGGAGCTGCGTTAGAACTTGGGTTGGTGTTTCTCGTTCAGATCGGCTTTCTCGTCCTGATAGGTGTGCGTACCACGCGAGAAGCTGTCTTCTTCAGCTTTGCTTCCAGCTTCTGCTACGTTCTCACTCACGGATACATTGCCATCTATGGTCACTCGAGAAAAGCTTCGCTCTGAAACAGGGTTGTCGAAGAACGATATTCTATCCATTTGAAACCAAGGTCGCAGCGTGGAACTAAAAGGAATATTTTTTATCAGCTAAAATAGCTCTATCTCGGCGATTGAGTTTTGCAAGAACAAACGATTCCATGCGGCCCATTCATGGTGAGCGCTCCGGAGAGCCCATTCGGTGAACACCTCTGACCCTCAGGCTTTACAAAAGGCAGAACACCCGATCACGGTCATTGTTCCGACCTACAATCGACAAGAAGCACTGAAGATTTGTCTTGAGAGACTCGAGAATCAGACGTTCAGAGATTTCTCAGTTATTGTTGTGGACGATGGATCGACTGATGCGACTCTTAAGGTTCTTGAGAACTGTTACCAGAACAGAAGATTGTGCATAACATTATTACAGCAGGAGAATAGAGGCCCTGCGCGAGCGCGTAACCTGGCTATCCGTAATGCACGATCGCCAATTTGCATCTTGATTGGAGACGATATTTTGGTTTCTCCAACATTCGTCGAACAACACCTCAAACTTCACCTGGAATCGCCCGAAGTAGATGTGGTAGGCCTAGGGCTGACTAAATGGGATAGCAACCTGCAAGAGCTTACGCCATTTATGGTATGGCTGGAAGATGTCCAGTTTCTATATAAGGACTTGATCGCCGGGACCAAGCCCGACTGGAGACATTTTTATACCAGCAACCTCTCCTTCAAAACCAGGTTGCTGCAAACCGATCCCTTCGATGAACGGTTCCGAAAGGCTGCCTTTGAGGATGTTGAATTGGGGTATCGCCTGACGAAAAAGGACCGCCTGAAGATGGTTTTTCTGCCCGAAGCATTTGCTACTCATCTGCATCCTACAACGCTCCTCGATGGATGCCGGCGCATGCAAACTGTCGGATATGCAGCATATCAGTTCGCATGCTATTGGCCGGAAGCAAAAAGCATTACCCTGAATGGAGGTTGGTTTAAGCGCATTTTGTTTAGCTTTTTTGCTACGTCCCCTGCCCTTTCGCAACGGATTGCGCGCGTGGTTTATCAAGTTCAAGGCGATCGCTGCAAGGGCAAGGCTGCGGGCTTTCTGCTTCGCATCCATTACGCTATTGGGTATCAACAGTCTCGAAAGCAGCTCGGTACGCAAAGATAGCTCGTTTGAACTAAACCAGCATTCTTAATATGCCCTATGGAAAGTCAACCTGTGTGTGCTGTTGTTGTTACGTATCACCCCGATGCCCAGATACCGGAGCGTCTTATCGGAATCCTGTCCCAAACACACCAGATGGTAGTGGTCGACAACGGCTCAGAAGTGGACGAGGTGAGTTGGCTGCGGACGGCTCAACAGGAGTTTGGATTCCATCTGATCGAAAATGAGCAAAACCTTGGCATTGCTGAGGCTCTGAATCAAGGGGTTCGGTGGGCGAAGCAGCAGGGCTACTTGTGGGTCATTTTGTTTGACCAGGACAGCAGAATCACCGATGGGTTTGTTCGCCAGCTGTTTGAGACTTGGGAGTCGCACCCCAACCGTGAGCGTGTAGGCTCAGTCCACCCGCGATATGTAAACCCGGAAACACAGATTGAGCCTGCAGTGTGGCGCGCGCGCGACGGTGGTCCGGTCATTTCCCTCACGTCAGGATCTCTTCTACCCACTTGGGTTTTCGACAAAGCTGGATGGTTTGCCTCCGAGTTTTTCATTGATGAGGTGGATACGGAGTATTGCTATCGTCTGAGGGCATTCGGCTATCTCATAGCTGACTCGAGACGAGCCATTCTGCTGCACACCGCTGGGCATCCAAAGAAATGTACATTCCTCGGCTTCAGTTTTTATCCCATGCACCACAACGCCGTGCGGCGCTACTACCTGTCACGCAACCGGATTCTCTTGTTTAAGAGGTACTTTCGCGTTTTCCCTCTTTGGATTCTTCAATCAGCCAACGTTTCCTTGAGGGAGACGGTCAAATGCTTTCTCGGCGAGCAGAATCGAGCACGCAAATTCCGCAACTTTCTGCTGGGAACGTGGGATGGCATGATGGGAAAATCAGGTAAGCGTGAGGGAATATAAAGCCGTAATTCTAGGCTTGCGATTTGTGGCGCAGCTCTTCATTTCTCTTAAAAAGTGAAGATCGTTTTACTGCGCTGAGCCGGCGCAATATGATAGTTGCTTAACCAGTTAAACAAATGACAATCACTCCGTTAGGATGGCTCCTTTTGCCCCTGAGCCTAGCGATGATCGTCCTGAAACCGGAATGGGTTTATGCAATGGCGATCTTCTTTCTGCCATTCTCCGCAACAGCGGTAATAAACCTCGGTTCGGGGACTTCGGCTTCGGGAATGCAGGTGTGGCTCTATTTGGCCATCCTGCTGCTCCTGCGCTGGGCAGTTGTCGCTCTTTTCAGATTCGAAATAAAGATTAATAAAGCAATCAGGCGTCTTAGCTTGTATTTATGCCTCTTTGTAGCAGTGTGTGCCATCTCTTTGCTCATGCCCCTTTGGATCAACGGGCATCTGCAAGTCATGTCCCCCTACCTGTTGGATTTCACGACTACCCCTCTTGTCTTTACCTCCAAAAACATAACTGGCTTTTTATACATTTTCATTGGTTTCTGCTTCACGGTTTTTGTAGCGAATAAGAACGTTGCCCCGGAGGAGTTCCGACGTAGCTCATATCTGTTTCTTCTGTCGTGCGTCTTCGTGGCAGCATGGGGTCTTTTTCAACTCAGCCTCAATGTGCTGCATCTTCCATATCCAGCCATGATCTTCAACAATAGTGCAAGCCCCTCTGCGGCTGGCTTTGAGGAAACACTCGGCATGGGCGAGGTTACACGGCTGACCTCTGTTGCTGTCGAGCCAAGCATGCTGGTTCAGACCCTCCTGATTGGGCTGGCTTTCACTTTACCCGCGCTGTTCGGCAGCAGATATATCTGGGGTCCGCATAAAGACCGTGTAGCCGCGTTGTTGCTTATCTTGACATGCTTAGCCGCAACATCGAGCACTGGATATATAGGCCTTGTGCTCATGTTCCTGCTTGTGTGTTGGGCGATGTATAAGTCCGGTCGCCTGCAGGCACGCTTCGTGATTGGTTCAGTGTGTGGTGTTCTTGCTGTCATCGGAGCTTACTTCACGATCAGCGTCTTTCATAACATCATCGTCAACGCGCTCTTAAACAAGAACTCTTCTTACTCTGCATTGGAGCGGGCAAAAACAATCTACTACGCATTCCAATACTTTCTTGACTACCCCATACTGGGAGTTGGATGGGCTAGCGTTACGTCCCATGATCTTGTAGTGAAAATCCTGTCTAATACAGGTGTTGTCGGCTTTACTGCCTTCAGCGTGTTCGTAGGGCTTCTCCTCGCGAACACGTTACGTACATCGCGAAGGGCCGTCATAAGCAAGGAGTATTTTGACCAGCCGTCAACTATCCTGTTTATAGCCTGTGTTGTGATGCTGCTATTAGCCTCTATAAGCGAATTCCCGGATGTTTTTGGACATTTCTGGTTCATCCTTGGCATAGGTATCGCCTCGACATCACAACGGCTTAATAGCGGACTCGTTTTTAAAAGGAAAGCTCCATGAAGGTCTTTCTTACCGGCGGAAGCTGCTGAAAGCATACGCACTGCGCTTACGCAATGGCTGCTCTGTATAGAGAATCGATAATGAAAGAAACTGAAATGAGCGCTCTAGTTGTGAAACATGGCTGGGAAAAGGTCGTTGAGGATTTGACAAAATGTGCGTGTGCATAGTTCTTCTCAACTGGAACGGATGGAGAGACACCATCGAATGTCTTGAGTCGATATTTCGACTTAGCTTCTCCGGTTATAAAGTTGTAATCTGCGATAACGCTTCGACTGACGGCTCTCTGGAGCAGATTAAGAATTGGGCAAGAGGTAAATTGTTGGCGGAATCCGATAACCCGGAGCTGTCCCGGTTGATTTCACCTCCTGTCTCCAAGCCGATTTCATATCTCGAATTGACACGCGAAGAGGCCATATCGGGAGCTATCACTTCCGAAGCGCAGCTCATTCTCATTAAAAACAGCGAGAACCTCGGTTTTGCAGGCGGGAATAATGTAGCACTTCGTTATGCTCTCCACGATCGCGACATCAAGTATTTTTGGCTGTTGAACAATGACACTGTCGTCGAGCCCAACGCGCTCTCAGCCATGGAAGCTTTGATGCTGCAGCAGCCAGAACTCGGTCTCTGCGGCTCGCTTAATCTTTCCTATTACAACCCAAAGGAGATTCAAGCCCAGGGTGGCAAGCCTTATTCCCGATGGACAGCGCGTGTTCCCACGCTCCCCGTGCGTATGATTGATGATTCAGAGATCCCCCCTGTGCGCTTAGATTTTATCAACGGCTCCTCTATGCTCGTCAGCAGAGCATTCCTGGAAAAAGTCGGGCTGATGGAAGAATCCTATTTTCTTTATTTTGAGGAACTCGATTGGGCAATGCGCGCTAGAGGAAAATTCAAGCTCGGTTTTGCCCGTGACAGCATTGTCTACCACAAAGAAGGGGCGACCATTGGCTCGCATCCTGACCGCATGAAGCGCAGCCTTTTATCAGAAAAGTACCTTACTCGCAGCAGAGTTCTGTTTACCAAAAGATTCTCGCCGTGGACTCTACCCTCTGTCTTGTTGACGGTTTTGACTGCTGCAATCTACCGCGCTTTGCGGGGAGATTTGCAACGCGCGAACCTGATGCTGAGTTCTATGGTTGACGGATTAGAGGCGCCTACTCCCGGGACAACACATATATGACGGGCTCTCGGATGGCTCGTGTCATCACCAGGCTTGCGGGTCAGCTACTTCGACCGGACGGTCTTATCGCTTTTAATTTTCTGGAACCTTATTCTCCGCTTCATCTGCGATAAATATTCGCGAAAGCCAAACGAGTTAGCTCGGCCGTATGAATCTTATTTGGGGTTTCAATGGTTACAGTACCTGACTCTTCAATGACTTTTATTGAACCGGAGTGTTGAACTAAATTAGACTTTCGCTATGCCCCGCTTCAGCTTAATTATTGCGACATTCGGGCGCACCCATGAACTCACCGTCCTGCTCGAGAGCCTGGCAGGACAAGAAATGCGTGATTTTGAAGTAATCGTTGTAGATCAGAATTCAGATGAGCGGCTGTCTCCGATTCTGGAGCAATGGACATCACAGAGTAGCGGACCGAGTAATGAGTCTGGAGGGACCATTCAACTGAAGCACCTTCGTTGCAGCCCAGGTGTCTCCAGCGCAAGAAATCTGGGATTAGCTCACAGCACTGGACAAATCCTGGCTTTTCCAGATGATGATTGTTGGTACTACCCCGACACCCTGAAGAAGGTAGATGCATGGCTTAGACAACACAATGACTATGGCATTTTGAGCCTTGGCTCCAGGGATGAGCAAGGTTGGGTTAGCGGAAATCGTTGGGTGCAAACGGAATGTGATCTCACAAGGCTGAACATATTCCGTACCTCGGCAACTTATACATATTTCGTCCGTCGACCACCAAGTCCGATACCGCTGCTTTTTGATGAGTCCCTTGGCCCGGGTGCCGGTACAAAATTTGGCTGTGGAGAAGACACCGATTTCCTGCTTACACTAATGAGTTATGGAATTCGCGGACGGTTCTACTCGCCCATGTATATAGGTCACCCTCGCAAAGAGGGGTTTGTCGACGTACAACGAGCAAAGAGATACGGTGGAGGCTTTGGTAGGGTACTCGCCAAACATTCCATCCCGTCCGTCTTTTTCGGGCTCGTCACTTTCGACTTCACCAGGGCAGCCATGCGAACACTTATAGGAGATAGCGATAGAGCTTCGCGGTTCTGGTCCCATGGTCGTGGGATGATTAGCACATATTTTTCCAAGTGAGCTGCCGGACAGGAAAACCAAACTGCATTCCAATGCCAGTAACAAGGTGGTAAGTCATGAGTAAACTCGGAGTAACAGCAGTAGCCATCGTATTATCGTTATCTGGCTTGGCAATGTGCCAAATAACTGTTCCAAGCGGCGGTGGAGATATTGGCCAGCAAATCAATTCAGCTGTGGCTGCTTTGCCGGCTAGCGGTGGCGAAATACATGTGCTGTCTCCGGCAAATGGACAATGCTATTCATATACGGTCCCTATCGTCGTTTCAAAGCCGATCATCATCGTAGGCCAGGGGCCGTCGACTTGCCTCAACTTTACCGGTTCAGGCGCAGCCATTTCCTTTGCAGGGAATGAGACTTCTTTAGCGTCCGCGGGTCCCTATGTTGATGGATTTGGCCTGCGGGATCTTACTCTGAGTGGATTAGGCGTCCAATCAGGGCAGACGGGATTGGCTTTAGGAGGATCGAGTAATTCGGTCGGCTTTTACGGCAGGGGTCTGACCATCGGCAGCTTCGGCATTGGGCTGCAATTCAATCGCGGCGTTTGGAACTTCAAGATTGAGCATTCGATCTTTGAACAAAATGGTCAGAGCGTCCTATGGCCCTCCGATCTCGCGTTTGGCGGTGAGAACCTCGAGTTCGACAGCGTTACCTTTATGGGCTCCGCCTCCACCTTCGCCGACTCTCTTCATTTCAATGAGCAAATCGGAGGAGGGTATAGCAATTTGAATAATCTGACCTTCGTCTCTTGTAACTTTGATAGTGCGCAGTTGGTGATTGATAACGGCTCCGGATCGATAAGGTTGTATTCACCGCATTTCGAGAACCCGGGGGACGGTTCAGGAGATCAGCCTTTCGTTCGCATTCTCGCATCCACGGTAGCAACCGATGTCGTATTGGATGGACCGGACTTTTACAACGATCAGAGTGATCCGTATCCTCCTTCGTTCATTGAGATAGACGGAAGCCCGACCGTTACAATCTCGCAGATGCGCTCAGTGAATCTGGATGGCACTCAGAATGTCCCTACGAATCTTCTTATAAATGGCGACGCAAACGTGACATTGCTTGGAAATGCGCCGTTGCGCGCGGCACAAACGCAATACATCGTGGAATCAGGGAACCCGCAAGTCTGGGTTATGGGAGGATGGAACACCAGCAACACAATCACTTCCCAGACTCCGTTGATATATTCGCAAAGCTATCAATTCGACGACAGCACTTCGCCGAGTGTTCAAATTGGTGGCAGTGGATACTTCCCGACAATTGGATTCAATCTGTGGACGGGTACCGGAAATTCGTTTTATGGAATGCAGATTCGAGGTGGAGGACCGAATGAAATTGATTTTTGTTCCAACGGACAAGCCACCCTTGGCGGCGGTAGTTATAGCTGCAACGCTTCGGTTGTAAATGGAGTCTTTAAGAGCAATGTTCCTGATGGAACTCCACCGCTGATCGTGGCGAGCCACACGCCACCAGTCAACTTGAATGCGTGGCCCGCTACGTTTGCCCCATCAGGCACACAGATCCAGAATCCGCATATTACGACGGGCAAAGTAATCCTGCCGGTGAGTGGCCAAGCCACTGTCTCGTTCCAAAATGGAGCGGCTTTCACGCAGACACCCGCCTGCACTGTTAGCTACCAAGCGTCTTTCCCGGTTTCGCAGCAACTGGACTCGAATCCGAGCCCTACGGGAATCACAATCTTTGGCCAACAGTACATCGGAGTCTACTTCATTTGCGTAGGCAACTGAAGTTGTCTACCGTGATGGGTGGCGTGTGACAATGCCGGATAAGCCCTTGCAAAGCGATCATCTCCTCAGCGCCAGGCGGAGACGATCCAGCTTTGCAACTTTTTCAGGAGCACTACGCAGCCTGCGCAAAGCATGAACGGCCAAAGACCATAGAACCCCGCACAAGAATCCTGCAGCTATAGCTCCCAATACAATCAATCGCCGGGATGGACCGGACTTTTTTTCCGGAGGGACAGCTCTATCGACAACCTGGATCAGAGGCGCAGATTCAGCCTCGTCGATCCGGGCGGATTCATATTGCTTGGCCAGAAGCTCGTACAGCGTCTCATGAAATTTAAGATCACGCAATCTTTGTGAATATTCGAGCGCTGCTTCCGGAACTCTTCCTGCAGAAACCTCGAAATCCTCTGATTGTTCTTTTGACTGTGCTGTCTCAAGTTTTGCTAGCTGGCTGCGCAATTCATCAATTCCCTGTTGCGCGCGGAGCAGGTCCGGATTTTGATCTGTCGCAAAAGTTTTCATTGCCTGTAGTTGCACTTCGCGGTCGGCAATTTCAGCTGTGAGCTCAGCAATCGTGCGAATGATCGACTCAGCTTGGCCACTCAACTCAATCAATCCCGTCTTCTCTTGTGCATTTTTAAATGCTGTTTCCGCACCGGCTAGAGCATTCTTCTCTTGATCCAACTGCTGCTCGAAGAATACCCGCCGCTGAGCGGCATCGGTAATAGCGAGGTGAGAGTTCATCTCATAAAGACCGTTTACGTATCCGTTGGCAAGCTCACTGGCGCGATTTGGGTCGTGGTCTTTAACAGTGATGCTGATTAATCCGTCTTTGCCGGCCGCAATCGTCACATGCTTTTTAAGTACCGCACGAGTATCTATCAGGTTCTTCGTGTGATATACGCGCTCCAAATGGAACTGCTGCACAAGGCCATCTGCAATGGTTCGGCTTTCCAGAATGCCAACGTACATGTCGGCTGGATTCTTGAGCTCTAAACCCCCTTCTGATCCTAGGCTTAGTCCTGCGAGAGAATCGAGAGAACCTACTCCCGCCATCAATGCTGAGGCAGAGGAGTTTTGCCGCTGGGGAGGGAGTATAACCGCAATAGCAGTAAATGTGGGACGGAGATAAATCGCCAAAGCAACGCCAATTATTAGCCCCAGTAAGGTAGCGCCCAAAATACGCCGCCTGTTCTCGGCAAGAAACAGCAGTGTATCGAGCAAATCGATCTTGTCGTCACTCTCTACATCACTAGCGTGGTCTACGCTTATAAGTGATGCCTGCGGGTTGACCATGCCGCAATTTTACCGCATGCCCCATATACGCCAATCAGTTCATTAGGTGCTCTGGTCTTGCCCCGTTTTGTGGTAAGAAATGTCACCTTTTTCCTCATGAAACAACCGGTAACTTCGAGCAAGAAACACTTGCATTTCTGATGCAAAGCGCGATGCATCGAATTGACGCGCATGCGCTGCGATATAGTCAGGGCGTAAGCTCTGTTCCAGTGATTCAAAGCGCATCATTGCTGCTTCGATACTCTCTACCGTCTGGTCCCTGAAAAAAATGCCCGTGTGTTCGTCGATGAAAGGTTGTTCGGGCCAGACCCCCTTGACGGTCTCGAGCGCGCCTCCTGATCCGTAGGCTATTACTGGACGACCAAAGCTCTGAGCTTCGACGGGAACGATTCCGAAATCCTCCTCGCCAGGGTGGAGCAGAGCCCGGCAATGAGCATAACTGTTGCGAAGATTTTCATCCGATACAATGCCGCTGAATTCGACAGTGGGCCCGGCAATACGCCTCAATTGCTTAAGCTGTGGACCACTCCCCACCACCTTCAGCCGCCGTCGCAGACGCGAACATGCCTGCACAGCCAGATCGATCCGCTTGTAGTCAACTAGTCTCCCCACACATAAGTAAAATTCTCCAGGCTGAGATTGAACCATGCCTGCTGAGACATCGACCGGTGGATGAATTACATGGCTATCGCGGCGATATAGCTTCCATATACGGGTAGCTACAAATTTGGAGTTTGCGACAAAAAAATCCACACGTGAGGCAGTCGCCAAGTCCCATACCCGCAACCACGACGAAGCTACGGAATAAATGAGTCGTACGGCAGGGTTCATTGCCGCGCGATATTCGGCATGCATGTCCCACAAGTAGCGCATGGGGGAGTGGCAATAACAAACGTGGCAGGTTTTCGGAGAGGTAATAACACCTTTAGCGGGACCAGACTCAGAACTGATGACAAGGTCGTAGCTGCTCAGGTCGAACTGTTCAAGGGCCATGGGGTGAAACAGAAGAAAGTGACGGTGGAATCTTCGCGACCCCGGGAATTTTTGCAGGAAAGAAGCTTGCAACTTTCGATTTCGGAGCGATTGAGGTAATCGTTCAGGATTGACCACGAGCGCAAAGATGTCAGCCTGAGGAAATATATCTGCCAACGCTTCTACGACCTTTTCTCCTCCTCCTTCAGTTACAAACCAGTAATGGACGATTGCAACACGCAAGTCCTTCAGGATCGCCGTTTCTCTACTTGTCTCCAAGTCCGAAGTCGCCAATGAATCACTTCCCTATACAGAAACTCGAGAATATACGATTCAGGATATCGTCGGCTGTGGTTTCGCCGGTCAGGCTGTCGAGTTGTCGAAGAGATGAATAGAGGTCGAGCAACAGCATTTCGTGGGGAATCTTCTGGTTTACTGCATTCGCGGCGCTATGTACTGAGGCCAATGCCACCGTGATGGCCTCATGTTGGCGGAGGTTGGTGAGCATTCCGCTGTCGCTCTCTCCGGCCGAGTTGCTGACCAGGCTCAACAGCGCTTCACGCACCGCAGCGATGCCTTGTCCTGTGACCGCTGATGTATTCACTGCCGTCAATGAAAGCTTTGGAGGCAGTTCTCCGTTCAGGTCGAGGTCGCTTTTATTGCGGGCGATGAGCGCACGGCGGCCTTCGAGCGAAGCGATCAGCGCGGACTCGTCTTCACGCAGTGGCAATCCCGCTTCGAGCACTACCAGAACAACGTCGGCGTCAGCCAGAGCCTCGCGTGATTTTTGAATACCGATCGATTCGGCCTCGTCCGCAGCTTCACGCAGACCGGCTGTGTCAACCAATTGCACTGGAATGCCGCCGAGCGAAACTGTCTCCGTTACAAGATCGCGTGTCGTGCCTGGCATGGCGGTTACGATTGCGCGCTCGCGTTCCACTAGGCAGTTAAAGAGTGACGACTTGCCTACATTCGGCCGTCCAACGATGGCTAACGTGAGGCCGGAATGAACGATGCGGCCGCGTTCGAAGGACTGCTCAAGCCTTTCTAGTGCGGCTGCGACGGTATTGATACGTGTGATGATTTCGACATCGGGAGTAACTTCCACATCGTCCTCGGCGAAATCGATTCCAGCTTCGAGAACTGCGATCAGATCTACCAGGTCTTGCTTTATGGGGTGAATCCGGCGCGAGAGTGCACCGCCCATCTGTTCGGCCGCTATACGAGCCTGGTAAACCGTCTGTGATTCGATGAGATCGCGCACAGCTTCGGCCTGCGTGAGGTCGATGCGTCCGGAAAGAAACGCGCGTTCGGTAAATTCGCCGGGCCTTGCAAGGCGCGCTCCGCGCTGAAGGGACGAACGGACGAGGAGGTCGAGAATAACCGGGGAGCCATGCGCGGCAATCTCTACCAGATCCTCGCCGGTATAGGAGTTTGGCCCGGCAAAATAAGTGGTAATAGCTTCGTCCAGCTTTGCCCCCGTTTCTGGATCTGGAATTTCAGAAAAACGGGCCTGCGCGTGCACCAGCGGGTTATGCAGAATGAGCAGAGAATTTGCAATCTCGAGGGCATGTGGACCGGAGAGTCGCACGATGCCGATGCCTCCTCGGCCGGGCGGCGTAGAGATAGCTACGATTGTTTCGTTGGCCGGCGATTCCTGTTGAGCGAGTTGGGGATTGGGCTGCACAGTTATAGACTGGCTCGCAGCGCGATCGCGAATTCAGCGGCGTCCGCCGCGCCCGCCAGAAAATGGCTGGTTTGCAAGAGCTGCGAGCTTGGCCTTGTCGTAGCCGCGGGTGTGAGCGACGACAAAGCGGCGCAACCCTTCGCCAGTCGAGGAAGTCTCGATATCTTCATACGGGCGAAATGCAAGGTGCAGCATGCGCCTCTCGCGTGAGCTCATGGGTGCAAAACTATAAGGCTGTCCCGTGCGGCGAACCTTTTCTGCCGCCGTTTCGGCAGCAAGTTTCAACTCTCGCGCGCGCAGCGCCTTGAAGTTGTTGGCATCGAAGGAAATCTTGTCGTGCTCTTCGTTCTCAAGGCGGATGATTTTGGCTGCGACATGTTCGAGGGCGTGCAGCAGCTCTCCGCCACGCTGCGTAAGCAGAGGTGCATCGGGGCCGGCGAGCTCCACATAGATTTCACGCGCTTCGAGCTCATCGGGATCGGCTGCGCCCTGGCCGGCGGTAATACGGTACTTCAAGCGGAGACCGCCGGTGGTAGTGAGGGTTTTGAGTAAAGCGGCTATCTTCTGGGCTGCGGCAGAATAATCCTCAATCGGCATCGGTTTTAGTATCTCATGCACTGCGCGGAGCGCGTATGCACTTGACGGCCAGCCCTACCGGCGCGCGTTGACCACGTTGCCCTTCTTCTTTGCCGCACGCTTCAGCGCCAGCTCGCGCATCTCGCGGCCCATGCCCGTGCGGTTGATGACCAGCTGCTGCACGATGCTGATAAAGTTGCTGCCCGCCCAGTAGAGCGACAGGCCGGCGCCGTAATGCAGCACAATAAAGCCGAAGAAGACCGGCATCGCAAACGCCATCATCTTTTGTTGTGTCGGGTCCATCCCCGGCGAGGGCGTTATGTACTGCATCAGGAAAAGCGATACAACCACCAGGACCGGCAGAATATACGACGGGTCCGGCGCCGACAAGTCATGCAGCCACAGCCAGTGTGCGTGGCGCAGCTCAATCACATTTTCCAGCACCTCATAAAAGGCATAAAGCAGCGGATACGAAATCAGCATCGGGATGCAGCCGCCGAACATGTTTACGCCCTCGGACTTCTGCAGCGCAAACATCTCCTTCTGCATGTCCTGTTTACGCGGATCGGTCGCCTTGAACTTTGCGTATTTCGCCTTGATGGCTTCCATCTGCGGCTGGATGCGCTGCATCTTCAGCGACGACTTCATCGTCTGGAAGCGCGTTGGAAGCATGGCCAGATTGATGAAGACGGTCAGCAGCAGAATGGCCCATCCCCAGTTGGGAACCACGTGATCGTACAGAAACTGCATTCCCAGGAACAGCGGCTTGGCGACAACGCCAAACCATCCAAAATCCACCACATGCTCAAGCGTTGGGCCGGTGGTCGAGTGGATCGATTCCAGCACATTGAGTGCCTTGGGTCCGACGTACATGCGGATGCTCAATGGACCGGCGCTGTCGCCAATTGCCGCGCCGAGCACGGAGACACTCTCAACCTGCGCCGGGTCAGGATGGACCGCATCCTTGGGAACGGTCATCGTATTGTGTAATGTGACAAGAGTCGCGTTGCCCGGCGCATCCGGAAGGAAGATTGCGGCGAAATACAGGTCACCCACTCCAGCCCAGTCAAACGGGCCGCGCAGCGTGTCTCCGTTGGCGACCTTCTTGTACTTCGTGGCATTGGCCTTGCCGCCCTGCGAGGTGGCGATCTCGTTGCCGCTGCTGGAGTAATCCTGCAGCGTGACCTGATCGCCGAATCCGGCTGGCCATGCAAGCAGCGCCTGCACAGGAGAGCCGTCTTCTGTCACCGTCACTTTGGCGTGGAGCACATAACTTGAATCGAAACTGAATGTCTTGTGAACTGCAAGGCCGCCCGACGAATAGTCGAAGCTCAGGATGCCGGGAGCATTCAGAGTGCCGGTGGCGGACGGCACATACATCGCCTTCGCCAGCGCGTCCCGCAATCCGGCGTCATACGTGTACAGCGAGAGCGGATAGCCGAATTTTTCTGCCGCCTTCTGATTCACCAGATCCAGCGGTTTCCCGTCATTGTCCTTGTATTTCTTCAGAACCCATGACGTGACCTGCGCACCGCGGTTGGTAAAGGTAATGCGGTAGAGCTCGTTCTCGACAACGGTGGTAGTCGCAGTTGAAGCAATGACATCGCTTGCTTGCCGAGCTGCTGGCCTTGCAGCGGGAACATTTGCGGGCGGCTCTGCAGGGTGGGGAGCCGTGCTGGCTGCCGAAGCTGATGACTGCTCCTGCTTCGTTTGTTGCTGCGGTGGGGCAGACTTCTCGCGAAAATACTGCATTCCGAAAAGAATCACGAGGAAGAGAGCGGTAAAGGTCAGGATCGTCTTCGAATCTTGCCCGCCGCCGCCGCTGCCCTGCTGATTGGGATTTCTTATCTCTGCCAAAATCTGCTTTCCTATTCACTCGTAAGTAATGGGTTAATTCTTATGGTAATGGCCGCTGCCGCAATACCGGGGATCGTGGCGGCGCGCACGAGGATTGGGTTGGACTGGATCGAAGCCGCCCTTGCACAGCGGCTGGCAACGCAGAAGACGGCAGAGCGCCATCCAGCCTCCGCGAACCAGGCCGTATTCACTCACAGCAATCGCAGCGTATTCGGAACACGTGGGCTGGAAGCGGCATGCGCCCGTGAGTCCGGCGATGCTATGCAGAAAGGGCGAGAGCACATACTTGTATGCACGATGCAGCACGGAAACCGCTCGTTCACGAACGCTCACAGCTTCGCTCCCGTCTGCGCCTGAACCGCTACGGTGGAGAAAATCTTTGCGACCTCACGTTCCAGCTTTGCAAATTCCATGTCGAGCACGAGTCTTCGCGGATGCAGGACTACATCGGCAAATTGCGGCAGCAGTGTCAGATTGTTGCGCGCAGCCTCGCGCATTCTGCGCTTGATGCGGTTGCGCTCGACAGCCTTGCCCAGCACACGTCCAGCGGTAAGGCCGACGCGCGGCCCGGCATAATAAGGAATCAATTCGTTTGTGGTACGCAGGCGAAAGAACCAGGTCATGGACGGGGAGAATTGTTTGCGGCCTGCCTGGTAGACGCGTTGATAATCGGCGTGCTTGCGCAGCCGGACGCGAGGCCAGTCAAGCAGCGAATTGAGCGCGCCGTTGCCCATACAACTATTGTCGCGTATAGACCGCCCTCTCCAGGCAGGAGAAGCCGTTGCAGCGATGCCCCCTCGGCGGCTGCTGGTCATAGAGCAGAACTCATTTCGGTGGCTGAAGGCCGAGGCTGCCAGATAACCGGGAACCGGGCGCGCCTCGAATATCGTAGATTAGTCGCGGTAGCCCGCGCTCACTGAGACGCGCTTGCGGCCCTTCGCGCGGCGGCGAGAGAGCACGGCAGCTCCGCTCTTGGTCTTCATGCGGGTGCGAAAGCCGTGAACCTTCGAACGGCGGCGGCGGTTGGGTTGAAATGTGCGCTTCGGCATGGAACTGCGCTCCTGAGCTTTTATCTTGTCAAATTGGTTGCCTGGCAGACATGAAAAAAATGCCACTTCCGGACAAGAATTAAGTATATCGTATCCGCACAGGAGCCGCAAAAATTCAGGTTCGGAACTGGATTTTCACAGACCTTTGTGCAACTGTCCCGCAAAAATTTTTTTTGTCAAAGAAACCACTCTTGAACCTTCTCGGATTGTGCTAGTATCGGCAACGTTCAGTAGAGATTTTCCTGACGCCTCGCGGCCGTCAGCCGATCTACAGATGCTCCGGAGCAATTTCCATCCGGAGCACCATTCTGGCCAACCCGTAATGCCTCCGCGCTTTCCCAATCCACAGGGCAGGCGTAACTTGGGTATTCAGATTTGCCGGAGCCGGCGTTTCCCCGCGAGCTTCAGCAAGGAAACCGCATGTCTTACGTTGCAACCCCGCCCTCTGTACTTAATCCTTGGGTGCGCATCCTAGGCGCACTGGAGAAGAAGATCAACCGCCACTCATTCGATACATGGTTCAAGCCGACTCGGTTCAGCCATGTGAAGGAGCGCATGCTTTATGTGCGCATTCCGACACCGGAGTTTCAGCATATCGGCGAGCGGTACACTGACCTGATTCAAGAGGCGATCGACAAACTCCAGCTCGAGTTTGATGACGTGACGTTCATCACTCCCGAGGAAGACCCGACTGTTCCCCGTGTACGGGAGGACGGTGGCTTTGCTCCGGTGCCCACGCATGCGCCGAATGCTCCGGCAAACAATGCTCGTGGCGTTACCGCGCGGCCCGCGCAGCCAATGGGACATCCTCAGCAGGCGCGGTTCGACTGGTCTACGGCGGCACAGCTTAATCCGCGCTATACCTTCGACGCATTCGTGATCGGCGCCGGAAACCAGTTGGCGCGCGCCGCTTCGGAAGCAGTGGCGGAGCGTCCATCGAAAGCATACAACCCGCTGTTTCTGTACGGCGGTGCGGGCCTGGGAAAGACACACCTCATGCATGCCATCGGGCATGAGCTGAAGTTGCGGCAGCCAGGATTCTCGATCAGCTACGTTTCGGCCGAAAAGTTCACTAACGAAATGATCAATTCAGTCAGGAACGACCGGATGACGAGCTTCCGCGACAAGTTCCGCTCAGTCGATCTGCTGCTCATCGACGATATCCAGTTCATCTCGCAGAAGGAGCGGACGCAGGAGGAATTCTTCCATACGTTCAACTCTCTGCACGAGAACATGAAGCAGATCGTGATCGCTTCCGACCGTCCGCCAAAGGAACTGCCCGAGATTGAAGACCGGCTGCGCTCGCGGTTCGAATGGGGTCTGATTGCCGATATCCAGCCGCCGGATCTTGAGACCAAGGTCGCCATCCTTCAGAAGAAAGCCGAGAACGAGCACGTCGTCATCCCGACAGATGTAGCGCTCTTCATCGCTTCCAATGTCCGCACCAACGTGCGCGAGCTTGAGGGCGCGCTTACGCGGCTGTTTGCGTGGTCAAGCCTCAATGGAGTTGAAATCACGCTGCCGACAGCGCAGCAATGCCTTAAGCAATTCATTGACACACAGGTGCGCAAGATCACCATCGAGGCCATCCAGCGTGCGGTTGCAGAGCAGTTCGGTATGCGCGTGGGAGAACTGAAGCAAAAGAACAACTCGCGCGCGGTGGTTGTGCCGCGTCAGATTGCAATGTATCTGGCCAAGCAGATGACAGAGGCGTCGCTGCCTGAGATCGGACGGCAATTCGGGGGCAAACACCACACAACGGTAATGCACTCCATCGGCAAAATCGATGAGCAGCGCCGCTCAGACAAAAGCTTGAACAGCACCATCAACAAACTGCAGGAAACCCTGAACGGCTAGAGGTCACCGCCAGGGGATAGTTCCACTAACAGTTCCGGAGAAGAGCGCGAAGGGACATCCCCTCGCGCTCTCTGTTTTACCTACGGATGAGGCCGCAGCATCCAGGCACGCATACTCACAGCGATGGCAGACCCGCCGCTTTATAAATCTCGCTCATCAGTTTCATATCCCGCAGGCCTTCCTCGCCATCGCTCTTCGGCTCTTTGTTGTTCCAGATGCAGCTTGCGAAATAATCCGCTTCCACCTGGAACTGGTCTGGATCGCGCGCTGTCTCAGGCATGTCAATCCGCTGTCCCCCATCCAGGTCCGCTACAAGATGAATTCCTTCGTAATTAAACGCCGGAGACGCTTCAATCATTCCCTTTGAGCCGTGGACGCGGTAGAAGCCGTTCATACTCGCGCCATAGGTCGTGTTACAGCTGGCGACAATCCCCGAAGGAAACTTCATCGTCCACCCCACGTTCTCTTCAACCGTGTCGAAGCGTCCGTCGTGGTCGATTACGGACGAGTTCGCATAAATGTTGCCCGGCTCCTCGCCGGTAAGGTATCGGCACGCATTCAGCGAATAGATACCCACATCCATCAGCGGACCGCCCCCGGATAGTTTGCGGTTCGTTCGCCACTCACCCTGGGCAATGTTGAATCCGAAAGAGCTCTCAATGGCTTGCACTTGGCCCAGGGCACCCGAGCGGATCAGCTCTATGGCCTTTAGATTTACCGGCTCATACTGGCAGCGGTAGGCAATCATGAGCTTTTTGCCGGCAGTGCGGCAGGCATCGATCATGGCCTGGGAGTCGGCAACGCTGGTTGCCATGGGCTTCTCGCAGAGCACATGTTTTCCGGCTTTCGCAGCGCGAATCGTGTACTCGGCGTGCATGCTATTCGGCAGTGCGATATAGACAGCGTCGATCTCCTTGTTATTCGCGATGCGGTCATACTCCTCATAGCTGTAGATTGCACTGTCTGAGACGCCATACGTAGCTGCCTGTTGCTCCGCTTTGGGCCGGTGACCACTAACCAGCGCCACAATGCGGCCTGTTTTTCCCTGTTTAACGCCCGGCATAAAGTGGCCCATGGAGATGCGTCCCAGCCCCACAATGCACCATCCAATCGTGCGTTCCTCGGCATACAGCCGTGACTCAGGAAGCA
>JASHRS010000233.1 GCA_030037215.1 Silvibacterium sp.
GGGACGTTGACGGCTCTGGCTGCAGAATCGTGATGCTCTCGTCGCGGGCTTCTGGATTGAACGAGTACACAGTGGATTTTCCGGCGTACGAAACAACCAGCAAGTCCCCCGATTGATCAAAGGCCAGATTGACGGGCTGGAGAGGATTATCGCGAACCTTTTCGATGTGCTGCTCCTCCTCATTCCAGCGATAGATAGTGTTCCATCGCGCTTCAACGAAGTAAGGATCGCCTGTGGGAGAGATTGCTCCTCCCGATATATTGAAAAATCCTCCGGCAAGCTTGATAACCTTCGCGCCAGATTCGAGCGCGACGTGCCGCTTCGTCGTCGGAGCCGCCGGCGCATTCCCAGAGACATCGAGCCAGGAGAATTCGCGATCTCTGATTTCGACGTTGTGCGTCTGGTCGTAGATTCCATTGTCAAAAGACGCTTTGCTGTCGCTGTAACAATGAAAATTGCGGAATCGGATGTTTGTTGAATCGGTGATCTTTACTGCGTAAGGAAATGGCTGATACGTACTGACAACGCGATAAGAATGATAGTTCGCAAACGTGATGTTGCTGGAGTCCTGCACGTCGATCGGCAGTGCAAACGCGCTTTCGCCGCTCTCCTCTTCTGTTTGCAGCGCATAGATGCTCCAGTTGGAAGCATGGCGCAGCATGACCTCGTTGCGGACGTGGTGCTCGCTCGATAATTCGTAGACTCTGCCCGGCGTCGATGTATTCGAGATATACATTCCCGCCTGCGCAAACGTGCTCGGCGTCCAGATATCGACAAATGTTCCGCCGCCGCCGTTCGTCACCCACAGGCTGGGATACTGCGCGTTCCATTTGCGATTGATGTTCGAATCCGCGGTGTGCGTATTGTTATAAATGCTCCAGGAATGGCGATCTCCTTTGTGGTTCGGGTCCAGGTCCAAAGTTCCGTGCCCGCCCAGAAAGCGCACGTCGTTCATCATGGAATGAGTACCAGCCATCCATTTGGCGGCAACCGCGCGGGGATTGATACCGTTGGTGTACAGGCCAATTCCGGTGACAATGTTCGTGCCGCCCTGCGGAGCTTCGATCAATGGCTTGGCCTCGCCAACACCCTGAAACGCAGGTGTAGAGTCGGCAATCACAATGCGCGTGATGCTGGGATGCAGGCCAATCAGCACCGTGTCAGGCTTCAACTCAATAGTGTCTGTGACAAGATACTGTCCGGCCGGAAAGTAAATGGTGCGGTGTTCGGCAATCGCCTTCCTGAGCACTGCGGTATCGTCTGTTACGCCATCGCCTTTCGCGCCCAGGCTGCGAATATTCACCCATGTATTCATCGGAGGCAAATCCGGGATATCGGATGGAACCGGCGGGGGCATTTCCCCTATCACGGACGCCACAAACACATCCCGGATGGAAGGCGTGTCTCCAATATCGTCGAAGTGCAGACCGTGAGAGAACGTCTTGACCTCGTAGACCGTACCTTTGCCGGCAATCTGTTTTCCGCTCTCACGGTACGAGGCGAATACCGGCACATTGCGGCAGATTATCCCTTCCATATTGATTTCGGTGTGCGCGTTATTTTCATTGCTGATCACGAACGCTGGACCGCTGACGTTGTCGAGTCTGGCGTCTTTTACCCAGAGCTCGTCAGCGTAACCGGGATCGATGGAAATTGCCGTCGGAACATTTTTGAATTGCGGACGAATCAGCGTGAGTCCGGCTTCGTGCTCGCGTATCGCCGCTACGCGCTGGCCCTCAAACGTGGCGTCAATCACCGAGAACTGCCATCCCGGAGACGGCTTTCGCGTCCAGATTCCATACTGGCCGCCATAAAAATGCACGTCCTGTGCAACGTTGCCGCCATCGTGAATGCCCGCAAGCCCTGAGCCAATGTGAAAGTCCATGTGCGCCAGATAGCTGTGCTGTGCGTAACGTGCGCGCACTCCCACGGCTCCGGGATTTCCATCCTGAATTTCAATATCGATGTTGCTCATGGCGGAGTAGAACGTTCCCGGATTGGCGTCCTCAATCTTCTCCGGCAAACCGGATTCGCCGATTTGTGAAGGGCGGTTTCCTGCAAAGAAGACCATATATGCAGGCCCGTTCTGAAAGTACGGCGTGTGTGGTGCGACTACAAATACCGGACGCGTCGGCCCATAACCGATAAGGCGGATTCCGGGCCATATATATAAGGTCTTCGTCAAACGATATCTTCCGGAGGGAATGAAGACCACGCCTTCATCGTTGGTCTCCTGTTCCTGGTTAATCGCCTGTTGGATGGCATCGGTATCATCTGCCTGTCCATCGCCGTGAACATGAAAATTTGCTGAGGTCACATAGACCGCTTTCGCGTCTTCCAGCTTCTCCGGATAGTAGGAAGCCGCGCACGCAGCAGCAAAAGGAAACACCGTCAGCAACACAACCAGCGATTTTTTCAACATAGAATCCCGTACTTTCTTATAAATAGGAGAACCTACCGGGGCCGAAAAAGACAGCTACTTCTGCATGTCTTTGTCATACATATCGGGTTTCTCCGGATTAAAATGCAAATCCTTCCATGTGTTTCGCAACTGCTCTTTCAGGTTCTTATATTTCTGATACTGTTCAACCTCGCGGTCTGCATCCGCCGTACGCCCCAGCCTGTGATATACCGTGCTCAGGCGAAAGTGGATGACTGCGTTCGTCGGATCTTCCTCTTCTGCATGCTCCAGCAGTGGCGCCGCTTTTTCCGGATCATCCATTGCCAGCAATATCTTCGCCAGCTCGTAGTTGGCCTCAGGATCATCGGGCTGCAACTGAAGCGCGCGCGAACCAAGATCATAAGCCTTCTTCGGATCGTTGGCGCGCAGTGCGATATCAGCCAAGCGCAATGCGGCCTTTTCGTCAAAAGGGTTCTGCGTGAGCGCGGCCTCATATTCGGATTTGACCTCGGCGCTGGTCTCAGGAGTTGCGGGCAATGTGTTCAACATCTCCGCAAGCTCATAATGCAGCCCGGGCAGCGTTGGATCGATCTTCAACGCTTCGCGATCATCACGGATCGCGCCGGCGGTATCGCCTTGCCTGGCCGCTTCATGGGCCGCAGCCTGATACACGAGCGCTGATTTTGGCGCTACCAGCGACAGGCTGAGAATCGACTCGCGCGCCAGATCGGAATGCACACGATAGGAGACGTACAGCACCTCCGGGTTTTCGGGATCGATGGCACGCAGCGTACTCACCACCGCGGACGCCTTATCCAGGTCGTCGCCGGCTGTATAGATTTCGATCAGCTCCAGGCCGGCCTCCACGCGAACTTTCTTATCCTGCAACTGCGGGAGTGCCGTTTCAAGATCCGCACGTGCGTCCTTGATGTCTCCGGTACGCCGTTCGCCCATGCCCAGAAGCGCCTGTATCTTCCACAGGTCCGGTTTCTGGCGCAGGGTTTCACGAAGATCGGGGACAGCAGCCGCATAATTTCCCTGGAAGAACAGAAGAACACCGAGGTTGCCGCGAGCATCGATATTTGAAGGATCGAGCGCAACAACTGCCTGGAATTCAGGGATAGCAGCTTCGGGCTTATTTTCGCTTAGCAATTTATGCGCTTGCTGAAGGTGGGCTTCGACCTGCTGCTGAGTACTGGCCGCAGTCTGGCCGAGGCATGGAACAGCAGCACAGAAAAACATCAGCCGCAATAAGTCCTGAACGCTTTTTCGGATCATGCCGAGAATCGTATCGCGGAATCAACCGCGTTCTAAAGAAAAGCCCGGAAGACGGCGCGATACCTGCCGTCCCCCGGGGAGGTGCATCAGAACGAGAGCCGCGCGCTGATCTGCATGGAGCGGCCACCGACAGTTGTATTACTGATCGTGCCCGCACCCTGCGGTCTGCCGGGAGTCGACAGGTTCACCGGGTCATTGAAGTTGCCATCCGGAGCGTCGAAATCCGGATGGTTGAAGACGTTGGATGCATCTGCGCGGAACTGCAAACCTACGCCCTCGTTGATGTGAAAGGTCTTGCCCATAGAGAGATTTGCAGTATCGATCCCGGCCGCGCGGAGCGAGTTGCGCCGCGAATCGCCGAAGGTCCCGTTGGCTGCTGTCACATAGGCGGTGGGATCGTACCACTCGTTGATGGACTGTCTGAACCCGGATTGGGCGTTGTGCAGGACGTTGGGATACCAGCTCCCAGCCTGCGAGTAAGAGTTGTTGGGGCCGTTATAAGTCACCGTGAACGGATTGCCCGACTGGTTGATTACGATGGCCGAGACCTGCCACCCCCCGATGGCCTGATCGAGAAGACGATTCTTGTTCAGCCAGGTCCGTCCGATGCCAAAGGGCAGTTGATATACAACGCTGCTCTTGAGCGAGTTCCGGATATCGAAGTTAGACGGGGCGTAGTTGCTTCCCGGATCGTGGAAATTCTGGAAGTTGATCGTGCCTCCCTGGCCGTTGAAAGGTGAAACGTCCATGTAATTTAGAAATTTCGACCAGGTATAAGCGGCGCCGAAGGCAATGCCGCTCGACAGCCGTTTATTAACCTGGGCCTGGAGCGAGTTGTAGTTCGAGGCGCCATTGAATGTGCTTCCGCCGATCGATTGGTACTGCGGGTATGGACGCCCGCTCGGATTGTCGTTCGGCGACAGATTCTCGGCTGGCACCTGGTTGATGTCTCCTTTGAACTGCATATTGGCGC
>JASHRS010000234.1 GCA_030037215.1 Silvibacterium sp.
CATGCCCCGCTCGTGGCCTCCGCCGTCGATCTGGGCGGCAATCTGTACGCGGGGGTTGCGGCGACGAACATAGAGAGCGCCTACCCCCTTGGGGCCGTAGATCTTGTGGCCGGAGATCGAGGCGACATCGACGTTATCGGCGATGACATTGAACGGAGCCTTGCCGATGATCTGCACCGCATCGGTATGGAAGAGGATGCCTTTCTCATGGCAGATCTTTCCAATCTCGCGGATAGGCTGGAGAACGCCGATTTCGTTGTTCGCAGCCATGATGGTGACCAGGATGGTCTTGTCGTCGATGGCGCGCTTGAGGTCTTCGAGATCGATAAGGCCATCGGCCTTTACCGGCAGATAAGTGACCCGGTAGCCGTGCTTCTCGAGGCGCTTGCAGGTGTCGAGGACAGCCTTGTGCTCGGTGACCTGGGTGATGATGTGGTTGCCGCGCTCACGGTACATCTCGGCGATGCCCTTGATGGCAAGGTTGTTCGACTCGGTGGCGCCGGAGGTGAAGATGATCTCCTTGGCAGTCGCGCCGATAAGTTTGGCGACCTGCTCGCGTGCCTTTTCGACCGCAGCTTCGGCTTCCCATCCGAAAGAGTGATTGCGGCTGGCGGCGTTGCCGAACACCTTAGTCATATAGGGCATCATGGCTTCGAGCACGCGCGGATCGAGTGGCGTGGTCGCGTGATTATCCATATATATGGGCAGATGGACACCTGCCGGTACGGGAATGGTGTCGAGTTCGGGTGCGGTACTCATTCTGCTTGACTCCTGCGTCTTGCCTGCTTGAATCCTTGCTAGTTACGCGCGGCACTCTGGGTCTGGATTGTCACCAGGTCCTGCACGGTTGTCCTGGGCTGGCCATGCGTGCGATCGGATTCGACCAGGTCAGAGATCCGAATTTTCTTCAGCACTTCGCTGATGCTGTCGTTTACGCGGGCCAGTGGTTCTTTGATGGTGCAACTGTCTGTGAGGTCGCATATCCCACTTTCAGTTACGCATGAAGTGATGAAAAGCGGGCCATCGATGATGCGAATGACCTCGAACGCGCTGATATTCTGCGGCTTGCGCGAAAGTGTATAGCCGCCGTTCATGCCGGCGTGGGAGCGGAGCAAACCTTCCCGGGCAAGCTTCTGGAGGATCTTGGCCAGCAGCTGCGGTGGAATATGGTAAGCCTCAGCAATATCTTTGGCGCTGAGCGAGGCTTCTTCCGGATGCTCGGCGAGATACTTCAGCGCCATAAGCCCGTAATCGGCCTTCTTAGTCAGTCTCAGCATGGATTGAGACCGGCTCCCGCGGTCTATTGTTCAGTATAGGACCAAAACCGTCCGTATTCAAGGGACTTGATGGACGTATAAATTCCCATGAATTGCGATTGACACACTGGCCGGTGCGGATACAATCTTTTGCGAGACTGTTCAGTTTCCGGCTCAAAAGACCGCTATCGACTCTACCTACGCTCTAGATCGTCATGAACACCCCTTGCAAACATCCCAAAGTTCGCGTGGTTGCCCGCGAAGAGGATACTGAGTTCGTCGAGTGCCAGGAATGCGGCGAGGTTTTTGACTCGAACGAGTTCCGTGACATGGCCATAGAAGAAACAGCCGATAAGGATGAGGAAGGCTAAGTAGGCTGGTTTCCTGCCGGTGCAGCCGGAGCCGGCGCGCTGAGTTTGCGCGTGATCTCCCAAGCATAGTGGAATCCTGAGACAACCGTAAAGACTACTGTAGCCACCAGCGACCAGTAACGCACCAGCAGCACTAGCGGCGGTGCATAAAACATGCTGAGTATCACTGTAAGCAGCGCAGTAATCTGCGCGAGCGTATTGGCCTTGCCGAACAGGCTGGGCCGAAAATCCTTCATACCAATGCTGGCATAAAGGATGGCCGCGACGGTGATAATGCCGAGATCACGCGCGAAGACAAGCACAGTGACGCGGCGTGAGATGAGCCCTTCGTGATGCAGAACGAGGAAGAGAGTGCTGAGAAGTAGTTTGTCGGCTACGGGATCGAGGTATTGACCAAGCACGGTACGCTGCTGGAGTATGCGGGCAAGCAGACCGTCCAGACCGTCCGTAACACCAGCAAGGATGAAGAGCGCGAAGGCCGTTCGGTAGTACTGGTCCAATATGGCAAGCACAATGAATGGAATGACACAGAGCCGCAATAGCGTAAGCTGGTTGGGCATTGCGCCCAGCTGATTGATTCGGCGCAGTTTCATCTCGATGGAATGAACGGCCCAGCCAAGCGTGGAGAGCGTCTCCCCAAGCACTGGGCCAGTCTCTTCCTAATAATATTGGCTTCGAGAGAATAGCGGCACAGATCGTACTGCTTTCCAACGTCATACCTGGGCCGGAAGACCCGCTTCGGGACTGGAAAAATCTCTTCCTCGCGCCTCAGGGCCGAAGCAGAAGAGAAGGAGCAAAACAGCAATAATGCCGAACTCAAAGACGGCAAGCGCCCAGGAGTAACCAAGAGCGCGGCTGAGCCAGAGTTCGATCATAGTTGCAGGCGAAGCGGCCAGGAAGCCAAGCTGGTAGACAAAGCCAGGGAAGAGTCCGCGTACCGAGGGCGGTGACAGCTCGTTGATATGCGCGGGGATTACTCCCCAGGCTCCCTGAACGCCGGCCTGCATTATGCAGGAGCCGAGAGTGAGTACAAGAACGGTATTTCCGAAGGCCCAGGCAGGAATAGCAATCAAAGAAACGGCGAGCGCCAGCAAAGCAGAGTAGCGGCGGCCCAGCTTTTCAGAAAGAGAGCCGAAGAAGGGTGAACCCGCGATGGCAGCAATGTTATAGAGGACAGGGATGCCATAAAGAAGGTCCATGCCCGCAATTTTCTTCCCAGCGATGCCAGGCAACGACTTGAGGAAGTCCGGGTAGAGATCCTGTGTGCCATGCGAGAGACAGAGCATGGCCGACATGAGCACTAGCAGATAAAAGAAGATGCGGGAGTGGCTCCAGAGCGAACGGAAGATAGCGCCAAACGATGCCGCTCGCTGCGTGCGCCAAGCCGCGGACTCGGGCGCAAACGCTGTCAGTATTGATATGAGCAATGCAACAGGCGCACCAATGAAGAAAGCAGACCGCCAGCCGAGATGAACGGTTACAAGCTGCATCGAGGCAGCGGCGAGGAGGTATCCCAAGGGGTAGCCGCTTTGCATGACCCCGCTTAGGAAGCCACGCAGGTGTGACGGCGCACTCTCCATGGCGTAAGACGCGCCGACGCCCCAGTAGCCTCCCATGCCCAGTCCATAGAGGCCACGGGCGATAACGAACATGGTGAAGTTGACCGAGAGGCCACTGAGCACCGTCATAGCTGAGAAGTACAAAACAGCGGTGACAAGCACCCATTTGCGGCCGAAACGATCGGCAAGCGAACCGAAGATCAGCGCTCCAACCGGCCGCATAGCCAGGGTAATCGTGAGTGTATAGACCACGTCCGCTTTGCTGACATGGAAATGCGCTGCAATCGAATCAAACAGAAAGATGACAACGAAAAAATCAAAGGCATCGAGGATCCATCCGAGGATGCCGGAGGTAACGGCGAGTTTCCATCGAGGCGCAGCAGGACGGGATGAGACTCGACCGCTATCGTTAAAATGCATGCATGTCCTGTCGTCAATATATATGGAATGTATGGAAGCAACCGGGGCTTGGTCGTTAGGGATCGAAGTACGGCATCGATCCCGATGCGGAGATCATGTATCTCTGCTTCGATATATCCTGAACTTCAGAAAAATCTGAACATTCGGACAAATATATGGGGCCGGTATCGCGAGATGATGAGTGCGAGTGCAGCGATGTTCCGGTTGATGCGAATAGATGTGTGCATAGTTCTATGCTTTGTAATGCTGCCTGCTGGTGCGTTTGCGCAAAAGCTCTCGTGCTGCCGGACCGGCGAAGTGGTAAATGCGGAGAGCGCTCCGGTTGCAGGCGCGAGCATTCTCGACACTGCCGGTAAGCTCCTTGCCGTAACTGCGGCTGATGGAACATTCTCTGTACCTGCCGATATTGCGCGAGTAGAAGTTGTGGCGGCGCACCTGGCGCCGGCGTTTGCCGACCTGTATGTGAACGGCCCTGTACGTATCGTGCTGAAGCGGCCGCTTGAAACTGTAGTTGTGAGCGCGTATCGGTCGCCTCTGGCGTCGGCGGACAGTCCGGCGAGCACGCGCGTGATGACTGCTCAGGACTTGCAGCGGGCTGCAGCGGTGTCGCTCGATGACAAATTGCGTAGTGTTCCGGGATTCGAGCTATTCCGGCGATCGAGTTCGCTGGTGGCGAATCCGACGACAGAGGGTGTATCGCTGCGCGGGCTTGGATCGACGGCAGCAAGCCGCTCGCTGGTGATTTTTGATGGCATTCCGATGAACGATCCGTATGGGGGTTGGATTCATTGGGGAGAAATTCCGGCCTTGGTGATTGAGTCAGTCGAAGTTGTGCGCGGAGGAGCGTCAGATCTGTATGGATCGAGCGCGATTGGCGGCGTCATCAGCGTACTTCCTGTGCGTCCGCGCAGCAACACCCTGCAGATTTCGACCGCATATGGCTCACTTGCAACGATAGACAGCTCATTGCTGGGGACTTTCGCGAAGCAGGCATGGTCGGGGATGTCTGCCGGAGGAATAACTGCCACTGATGGCTACACGCTGGTGGCTCCTGAGTTTCGCGGGCCGATTGATCAGCCATCGAACGTACATGCACAGAACGGACTGGTAGAACTGGATAGAAATTTTGCCGACAACGGGCGCGCGTTTCTGCGCGGTTCCGGGTTGAACGAGACCAGGCACAACGGAACTCCCCTGCAGGACAATTCGACCAGGTTGTGGCGATATGCGGGCGGCTGGGATGCGAGTCGTTTTGTGCTGAGGCTTTACGGTACAGACGAGGACTATCATCAGAGCTTTTCGTCGATCAGTGCGAATCGCTCGTCAGAAACTTTGACACGGCTGGCACGCGATCCTGCGGACGAGCTAGGAGGACAGGCCGGCTGGCATCAGCCTGTGGGGCATCGGCTTCTGCTGCTGGCCGGAGCGGATACCCACGACGTCCGCGCAGCTGATTATGAGCAAATCTTTACAGGCACTGGCGGCGAGCAGAGCACGAGCAGCCATCAGCGGCTGACGGGTGTATATGGAGAGGCACTCTATACGCCGGTGAACTGGACTCTGAGTGGATCAGCAAGAGTCGATCACTTTTCGAACTTCGATGCATGGCAATACCGGCAGCCAGGCGCAGCGACTTCGCTTCCGGAACTCGATGAAACAGTATTCGATCCCCGGCTTGGAGTAACGCGGAAGTTGAACCATTCGCTTTGGTTGAACGCGTCGGGATTTCGCGCATATCGCGCGCCAACCGAGAACGAACTCTATCGCACGGGCCAAGTTGGACAACAGATCACAGAACCGAATCCTAATTTGCGCTCAGAGCGAGCGACGGGATGGGAGTCGGGACTGCAATTTAATGTTGATCGCATCGGGTCGTCGGTGAGGAGCAGCTATTTCTGGACGCAGGTGAACCGTCCAATTACAGCATTGACCCTGCTCACGACACCGACTGAGGAGATTCTGCAGCGGGCAAACCTGGGACAGATCGAGAGCCGTGGTGTTTCAGTTGACTACGCCTTACAGGAGCGCTGGTTGGCGATCACCGGAGGCTATCAGTTCGCGCGGGCCACAGTGACGAAGTTCAGTCAGGAGCCCGAACTGATCGGAAAATGGATTCCACAGGTTGCGCAAAACATGGCGACAGCGCAAGTTCAAATGAGTCATAAAGGATGGGGGTTATTGAGCCTGCAGGGAAGACTGAGCGGCCGCCAGTTCGATGACGATATGAATGAGTATCTGCTGCATGGTTATTTTCGGCTGGATATATATACTTCGCATGAGATGGGACGGCGCCTGGAACTTTATGCGGAAGGGGAAAATCTTTTCGACCGTGCGATAGAAGTGGGCAAAACTCCGGTGTTGACGCTGGGAATGCCGAGGGTAGCCAGGTTCGGGGTCCGAGTGAAGTTTGGCGATTAAAAAAGAACTTCTGTATGCGTTGCGGCAGCGCGCTTGGGCCCACGAACCTGGTGTTCGCGCCGAATCAAGTGAGCCTGATTTTGTTACAATTCGGAAAGGAGCATAGGCCACGTGCTCCAGCTTGCTGCATTTTCTTCAGCTTTTATTAGGCTGCGAGGACAGGTGGCAGATTCCTACGAATAGGCGCGTAGCTCAGTTGGTTAGAGCGCTACCTTGACACGGTAGAGGTCAGGAGTTCGAGTCTCCTCGTGCCTACCATATCTTCTTAAAAAGAAGCACCTCCGAGGGTACTAAAAAGCGCGGAGTCGAACGAGCATTTTCTCTATTTGACTAATTCCATCCCGAAGTGTCCAGGTTATCGATACAGAACGCTCTTTCCGTGTAGCAAGTAAGCACTAGCCAATGACTGGCAGCGGTTTTTCCGCTGGACGCTCCAGCTTCAGTGCGTCTGCGATTACATCTGTGTATTTCAGTCCGGCACCGGTGTTGAACAACACGACGCGGTCTGAAGGGCTAAGGAAGCCGCTTTCGATTAATCGATTGTAGGCTGCAGTAGTTGCCGCGCCTTCTGGAGAGAGCAGCATGCCTTCATTGCTTGCCCAATCGCGGAGGGAGGCAAGAATCTCCTCGTCATCGAGAGCCAAAGCGATTCCCTGCGACTTACGCAGAATGTCCAGCATAATTGCATCTCCGTAAGGCTTCGGAACTCTCAAGCCGGATGCGAATGTGGCAGCATTCTGCCATATCTCGCTTACGTCTGCACCATTCTCAAAAGCCCGAACCACAGGAGCGCATCCCGTTGATTGTACGACGATCATCTTAGGCCTCTTGCCGGGCCTGACCCATCCAAGCTGCTCCAATTCCTCAAATGCCTTCCACATGCCGATCAGGCCCACGCCTCCGCCGGTCGGATAGAAGACGGCGTCCGGATATTCCCAACCGAGCTGTTCGACAAGCTCGTATCCCATCGTCTTCTTTCCTTCTACCCGGAACGGCTCTTTGAGAGACGAAATATCGAACCAACCTTCCCTCGCCTTGCGCTCATTTACAATCTTTGCGCAGTCGGAGATCAATCCGTTGACCAGTGTGACATTCGCTCCATACGCAACCGCCTCTACATAGTTGGCAAAAGGGACATCGCGAGGCATGAAAATATGGGCCTCGATCCCGGCTGAGGCTGCATAAGCGGCCAGAGCACCCGCTGCATTTCCTGCGGACGGCACCGCCAGTTTGGTGATTCCATAGTGGCGTGCCATCGTTACCGCTAAACCAAGGCCCCGCGCCTTAAATGTGCCCGTTGGGTTCGCGCCCTCTTCTTTGAGGAACACACCAGGGCGCCGTCTGCTCCGGATCAGCGGGGTCCAACCCTCGCCAAGTGTGACCGGATCGGCATCAGGAAGTACAGCAGCATAGCGCCACATGCCTTTCCACGGCGATGAATCAGTATGTGCCTTGATAACCGTCTCTGGAGACTTCCCTAGCAGAGGAGAAAGATCATAGCGTACATAGAGCGACCCTGCTGGCTCGCTGGGGCAAACCGGGCATGTCGTACGAGGAGTTTCCGCGGAAACATGAGCGCCGCAGCGGGAGCATTCGAGATAAGCAATCTTGGGCATGGGCTCCGAAATTCCTGAAGTGATAGCTCATATACTACCCTCGGACCTCGAGGGTATGCCTGGAACCAGGGAATGACTACGATACAGAGAATCTCTCCACCGCAAAGCCTCACTGCTCTTGTCTCTGAAAGCATCAAGCGATACTCCTGGAGGCCGATTTTGGTGAAGAAAGTCGACTGACAGAAGAATTTCTTTCCGGGCAGCTTGCCAGGCATTACAAAAGACTGATAGGGCGTTGCAATTGCGAACGAATGACAACTCTTCAGCAAAATCCCTGCTCATTTTGAGCGTGGCCCTTTGTGCTGCCGGGTTTATGGCATCGGTGCTCGCAAGCAGGCTGTATGTACCACATCTGCGACCGCTCGCCGTCACCCTTCATGTGTCTGCGCTGCTGTTATTAGGGCTCTGGGCTCTGCCGAAAAGATCGCTGGCTATCTGGATCTTCTGGTCCATGGTGGCTGGCCTGGCGATCGGACTAGATGCACCAGGCCTTGCTGTGCACCTTCGCTTCTTCAGCGATCTATTTCTATGGCTGATCAAGATGATCATGGTGCCACTAATTCTGTGCGTATTGATTGGCGGTATTGCCGGCCATGCAGGCTCGCAGGGCATCGCTCGATTAGCAATCAAGTCGTTCATCTATTTCGAGATTCTGACTACCGCCGCTCTCGCGATCGGCATGCTGACCATAAATTTCTGGAAAGTCGGTGCGAACCTCACTGCAGCAAATGTACGTGGGGGCGCGACTTATAGCTCCGCAGCACAATCGCAGCATCTCGGAACGAACGCAGTCGTTCCCTTTGTCGTCTCTGCAAATCCTATCCATGCGCTTGCAGAGAACCACGTGCTTCAGACTGTGGTCTTTGCGATTCTTTTTGGCATCGCGCTGAGCCGATTGAGCGATGACCGTCGGCGCCCTATCCTTGAGGTTCTGAAATCGCTAACCGCAACCATGTTTCAGGTTACAAACCTGATCATGTATACCGCGCCTTTTGCGGTCGGAGGGGCGCTTGCTTACTCTGTGGCCCATTCAGGCGCTGGGGTCATGATCGGCCTCGGCAAGTTAATCGCAGCTTTCTACTGTGCAATCGCGGCGTTTATTGCGTTCGGCATGCTTCCAGCTGCGTTGCTTGCTCGTATTCCCCTGCGTCAATTCCTTATCGCAATTGCCGAGCCTGCTGCAATCGCATTTGCTACAAGTACCTCTGAAGCGGCACTGCCAATTGCGATGGAGAACATGGAAAAGTTTGGTGTGTCGGAAAGGATCATAGGATTTGTCATTCCAACCGGATATAGCTTCAATCTGGCAGGATCTGCCCTTTATCTCTCACTAGCTGCAATTTTCCTAGCACAGGCAGCGAACTTCCACTTGAGCTGGAGCCAGCAGATCGTGATGCTAGGAGCGATGATACTAACCAGTAAAGGAGTGGCTGGTATACCTCGTGCAGTTTTTCTTGTCTTAGCAGCTACTGCAGCAAGCTTTCATTTACCGGTTGACATGCTTCCACTGCTGCTCGGCGTGGATGTAATCATGGACATGGGGCGAGCGATGATCAATGCCACAGGAAATTGCCTGGCAAGCGCAGTCGTCGCTCGATGGGAAGGCGAGTTGCTGACGCCGAATCAGCCAGCAAACTGAGCACAGCTTCTCCGATGGCGATCTTCATGCGCATTGGGTGATCCTTTTCAACTAATACATTACCGGCGTAAAAGGGCGTTGTTCCGTTCCTCAAGGTGGCGAATGCTGCAAGCCATCGTCGCGCGAGGAAGTCAAATTATTTTCTCAAGGCCAATGAGCAGAACGGACCTTGGCGGTCTTAGTCCCACGCCAGTGAACCACCATTTTGATACTCAATGACCCTTGTCTCGAAGAAGTTCTTCTCCTTCTTAAGGTCCATTGCTTCGGACATCCAAGGGAAAGGGTTGTCGCAAACAGTAAAGACTGGCTCCAACCCGAGTTGGGAGCATCTGCGGTTTGCAATGAAATGCATGTATTGTTCGCACAGTCCGGCGCTTAAGCCAAGAAAACCATTAGGCATGGTGTCGAGCCCGTATGCTGCTTCCAGCTCGGCTGCTCTTTGGAGCATGCTACGAACCTCCTGCTGAAATGCATCGCTCCAAAGATGCGGGCTCTCTATCTTGATCTGATTGATTACATCGATGCCGAAGTTGAGGTGAATCGACTCGTCGCGCAGGATGTATTGATATTGCTCCGCAATGCCGATCATCTTATTGCGACGACCCAACGAGAGAATCTGGGCAAAGCCTGTGTAGAACCACATGCCCTCGAAGACAACGTAGAAGGCGATGAGATCGCGGAGAAAAGCGCGGTCTGCGGCAATCGTTCCGGTGGCAAACGAAGGGTCGCTGAGGTTCTGCGTGTATTGAATCGCCCACGCTGCCTTTTCGGTGATGGAAGGGACTTCGCGGTACATATTGAAGAGCTCGCCCTCATCAAGGCCGAGGCTTTCCACAATGTACTGAAAGGTATGCGTGTGAACAGCTTCCTCGAAGGCCTGTCGCAGAAGATATTGGCGGCACTCGGGATTGGTGAGATGGCGATAAATCGCCAGTACGATATTGTTCGCCACCAACGATTCCGATGCTGCGAAGAAACCCAGATTCCTCTTGATCGCTCGCCGCTCATCAGCTGTGAGGCCGTCCGTGCTTTTCCATAGAGCAATGTCGGCCTGCATGGATATTTCGGTCGGCATCCAGTGGTTGCTGCAGCCGGAGAGGTATTTATCCCAGGCCCAGCGATATTTAAGCGGCAGGAGTTGATTCACGTCCGCGCGGCAGTTGATCATCGCCTTGTCATCGACACGAACACGGGACGCTCCGCGCGCGATCTTGCCCAAGCCGGTAGCGCCCGAATCCTCCTTCGGCGGAGGAGGGGTCAGCACCAGCTCGGATGGGCTTTCTTCGATAGGTTCAGTCCAATCGAGCATCAGTTCTTTATCTCCAATGGCTATTGGCACGCTTCACAGGTGGGATCGTTGATCGCGCAGGCTTTCGGCGTTGTCTGCTCCAATGAAACTGCGTTGAGTTTGCCGTCTGTGCGCTTCAGCGTGGATTTCTCAACGTGCGTTGCACTACGGGAACGCAGATAGTACGTCGTTTTCAAACCGGCATGCCATGCCTCGCGATAAAGACCATCAAGTTTTTTCCCGCTGGGTTGAGCAATGTAAAGGTTGAGCGACTGCGCCTGGTCGATCCACTTCTGCCGTCGTGCTGCCGCTTGAATCAGCCATGTCGGCTCAATCTCGAAGGACGTGGCATAGAGCTGCTTCAAGTCGGCCGGAGCACGATCGATCGGACCCAGCGAACCATCGAAGTACTTGAGGTCGCTCACCATCAGGTCGTCCCAAAGTCCGCGCTTTTTGAGGTCGTGGACGAGTGCTGCATTCACGACCGTGAAATCGCCGGACATATTGGATTTCACAAATAGGTTCTGATAGGTCGGCTCAATCGACTGTGTGACGCCACAGATATTGGAGATAGTCGCGGTGGGCGCAATGGCCATTGTGTTGGAGTTGCGCATACCAAGAGTCTTGACGCGCTCGCGCAGTCCGGACCAATCAAGATTCGCTGAACGGTCAAGCTTCAACGTGTGCTTGCGGTTTTCCTGAAGCGACTCGACGGAGTCGTGAGGTAAAACTCCCTTGCTCCACAGCGAACCTTCAAACGTTGCGTAACGCCCGCGCTCCGCGGCGAGATCGACCGATGCGGATATCGCATAAAAGCTGACGATCTCCATGCTCTCATCAGCGAACCGGACCGCCTCCTCCGAAGCGTATGGAATGCGCAGTGTATACAACGCATCCTGGTAACCCATGATGCCGAGGCCCACGGGCCGATGACGCAAGTTCGAATAGCGCGCCTCTGGCACCGTATAGAAGTTGATGTCGATTACGTTGTCCAACATTCGCATGGCAGTCGTTACGGTCTTCTTCAGCCGATCCTGGTCAATTCCGTTCTCCGTAACATGATTCGCCAGATTAACGGAACCTAGATTGCAGACCGCAATTTCTCGCTGGTTTGTGTTCAGCGTGATTTCTGTGCAGAGGTTTGAGGAGTGAACTACACCGGTGTGCTGCTGAGGTGAACGGAGGTTGCAAGGGTCTTTGAAGGTGATCCAAGGATGCCCCGTCTCAAAAAGCATAGTCAGCATCTTGCGCCATAGATCGACAGCGCGGATTGTGCGCGTGATCTTCAGCTCACCGCGTTGAGCCTTGGCTTCGTAGAACGCGTACCGCTCGGCGAACGCCTTACCGTAGAGGTCGTGAAGATCCGGTACATTATCAGGAGAGAACAGCGTCCAATTCCCGTCCTCTTCCACCCGTTCCATGAAGAGATCCGGCACCCAGCTCGCCGTGTTCATATCATGTGTTCGGCGACGATCATCCCCTGTGTTTTTACGCAAATCGAGGAACTCTTCGATATCGATATGCCATGTTTCAAGGTATCCACACACGGCGCCCTTGCGCTTGCCGCCCTGATTCACAGCGATGGCTGCATCATTGGCGACCTTGAGGAATGGAACAACGCCCTGCGATTGGCCGTTCGTTCCGCGAATATGTGCCCCCAGACCCCTTACACCACTCCAATCGTTTCCCAGACCACCAGCGTACTTTGAGAGCAGAGCATTGTCCTTAATGGCCTTGAAGATGCAGTCCAGATCGTCGGAGACCGTCGTGAGAAAGCAAGACGAGAGCTGTGGGCGTAGTGTTCCGGAATTAAATAGGGTTGGCGTCGAGCACATGAAGTCGAAGGAGGAAAGCCGTTCGTAGAACTCGATTGCCCTGGCTTCGCGGTCAATCTCCCGAAGAGCTAGTCCCATCGAAACCCGCATGAAGAAAGCCTGCGGAAGCTCGTATCGGACGCCATCCTTGTGCAGAAAATACCGGTCATAGAGCGTTTGTAAGCCAAGGAACTGGAAGTTGCGATCGCGCTCCGGTTTCAGAGCACTTGCCAGCCGATGCAGATCAAAGTTGCCTAGCTCCCGGTCGAGCATTTCGAAGGCAATGCCGCGCCGGACGAACTCGGGAAAGTATTCTCTGTAGTCCAGTGTGCTGTTGCTCTGCGAGGATGAGGTCGCATTAGGTAGTACAAGCGCCAGAGCCTCCTCGCGCAGGATGTTGAGCAGAAGTCTCGCGCTGACATAAGCGTAATTGGGCTCCTGTTCTACAAGAGAGCGTGCCGCCATAGTTTGCGCGAGGCCAAGCTCGTGCAGCAGGATGCCGTCATACAAATTGCGTCGAACCTCTGCCATCACTGTGTCGGCCGAGACTCCGTCAAGCCCAGCGCATGCGGCCGCAACATCCTGGAGTAACCGTGCCTCATCCAATGGCTCAACGCGTCCATCCTTCAGACGTATGTGGAGCAGGGGCAACGAGGTTACCTGAGCCTGCTGTTTACGGCGCTCCTGTGCGCGCTCTTCGCGATAAAGGACATAGGCCCGTGCCACTTTGTGCTCGCCACTGCGCATCAGCGCGAGCTCCACCTGGTCCTGAATATCTTCGATGTGGATAGGGCGCCCTGATTCTGCGCGGCGACTCAGCGTCTCCACGATATGCTGCGTGAGCAATTCCACTGCTTCCCGGATACGGCGGGATGCTGTCGCATCGGCCCCTTCGACGGCTACGAACGCCTTGGTAATTGCAATGGAAATTTTGCTCTCGTCGAAAGGCGAAATGGAGCCGTTCCGCCGAATAACTTGCAGGACCGATTCCGGGGATGGAGTTGTACCCCGGCCACTGACGTACCCAGTCGGTAGGATGGACGGGACTACATCAAGGCTGCGGGTCTGGGTGGCCATAGTGAAATCTCCTTTGGCCTCAGAAAGCGGTGCGGGGGAACAGGAGGTGTTCTTCAGAATTGAAGACAAGCCTCTGCCACCTCGCCTCCCCTCGGAGGCGTCAGCGAATGTTTCCGTGGCAGGTCTTCGGACTCACAGGTTCTAACCTACTTGCCGGACTTCCCAGGCCATGCCCAGTGTCGATCAGCGTTCGTCCCTGTTTACCGCTGCGGGGCAGTTCCGGACTCTCACCGGATTCCCTCATTCATCTTCCTCGTGGAAGAACCACCGGAATAGTGCCCACTATATCTTGAGGTTGGCATCTCTGCAATAGCGAAATATTGTGGATATCTTGGAGTTAGTCGGAACCGAGATTCGAGGCGGCCAACGAAGGCATTGCAGCCGCGCAAGACGGGCGGTGTCAGCTTCCCAGTGTAGGATGGAAGGGTGCAGGTCAGACCCTTGAGGGTTTGTTAAACGGGAAGCTGGTGAAAATCCGGCGCTGTCCCGCAGCGGTGATGGGAACGAAATGTTGCACGGCTAGGAGCCAACGCACTGTCTCGATCGAGATGGGAAGCGGCAATGGAGTAGGGTAGCCCAAAGTCCGAAGACCGGCCTGCCGCCACCACCATGGAAGCGTCGGACGCTGACCATGGATGCGTTTGAGGAGACCCGTTCTCGTGGATTGGATCGGTGACCAATGCAGTTCCTGCCTGTATGTTTCCACTTGGCAGAGCTCGCCTGCGCATGGGTGGTTCTTTCGTTTTGAGGAGAGAACCAAATGGTTGCAGGAAGAAATGTACCCAAATCAAATCAAAGGCTAAAAACTGCGAACCTGGGTTTCCCCAGGATGGGCCGCCAGCGCGAGCTGAAATTTGCACTGGAGGGCTACTGGACAGGGAAACACACGGAGAAAGAGCTATTGGAGACTGCGTCCGCACTGCGGAGAGAGCATTGGAAACTCCAGCGGGCGGCAGGTATTGAATTTATCCCCTCGAACGATTTCTCTCTCTACGATCAGGTCCTCGACGCATTGGTACTTGTGGGGGCGACACCAGAGCGCTTTGGTGGTGGGGCGGTTACGCTGGAGCGGTATTTTGCGATGGCGCGCAATAGCCGGGAACAAACGGCGATGGAGATGACGAAGTGGTTTGACACGAATTACCACTATCTCGTTCCCGAGTGGAGTGCGGGCATCTCCTTCCAGATCGATACAACAAAACTACTCGGCGAGATAAGCGAGGCCCGCGCGCTTGGCATTGAGACAAGACCTACCCTGATCGGACCACTGACGCTGCTGTTGCTCGGTAAAGGAGTGGAAGGCTTCGACCCGTTGATGCTACTGCCGAAGCTGACCGCCGCCTATAAGCAGATTTTGGAAAGGCTGGCGGCAGAAGGTGTCACCTGGGTTCAGATAGATGAGCCGATGCTTGTAACCGACCTGGAAGCACGCACCAGAGAAGCCTACCGGCATGTTTACTCAGAGCTGAAGCCGGTTCCTATGAAGCTCATGCTGACGACTTACTTCGATTCGGTCGGCGACAACCTGCAAATAGCGGTTGAGCTTGGCACGGCCGGGCTTCACATCGATTTGGTCCGGGCACCTGAGCAACTCAAAGCGACACTGGCAGCATTGAAGCCAGAGCAGATCTTGAGCATGGGTGTCGTCGAGGGAAGAAATATCTGGCTGACTGATTTTTCCGTTGTTATGCCGATGCTGGATGAGGCCGTCAACCGGCTTGGCGGCGATCGAGTGCTTGTCGCCCCGTCCTGCTCGTTGCTGCATGTGCCTCACGACCTTCGTTCAGAAGCTCAGCTCTCGCCCAACATCAAAAGCTGGCTGCGCTTCGCCGAAGAAAAGCTCGCAGAGATAGTCGCTCTGGCCAACCGTGATGAGACCGCTCATCAGGCTAATGCAGCCGTTGTAGCTGACCGGGAGGCCGCAGAGACAACGACCAATCCGCAGGTTCGCGCAGCGATTGCGACACTTGAGGCAAGAGATTTCCAGCGTAAGTCACCGTATCCAAAACGCGCTAGCGTCCAGCGTGAAGAACTTGGACTGCCGCTTCTACCGACCACGACCATTGGCTCCTTTCCCCAAACAGCTGAAGTTCGCAAACACCGTGCTGCAGTGAAGCAGGGACACGAAACGCCAGAGCAATACGATGCATTTCTCAGAGATACCATTGCCAAATGCATCAGGGAGCAGGAACGCATTGGTCTCGACGTGCTTGTCCATGGAGAGTTCGAGCGCAATGACATGGTCGAGTATTTCGCCGAGTTTCTAGATGGTTTTGCTTTCACGGAGAATGGCTGGGTGCAGAGCTATGGCTCGCGCTGCGTGAAACCACCGGTCATCTATGGCGATGTATCCCGCCCCGCTCCGATGACACTGAAGTGGACAGGCTACGCTCGCTCGCTTACTTCCCGTCCCCTCAAAGGAATGCTGACTGGCCCGATCACCGTTCTCCAATGGTCGTTCGTCCGCAATGACATCCCCCGAAAAGAGACGGCTTGGCAAATCGCTCTCGCATTGAGGGATGAGGTTAAGGATCTTGAAGGTGCCGGCATTCGGGTCATTCAGGTTGACGAGCCCGCTCTGCGCGAAGGACTCCCGCTCAGGCGGGCGGACTGGCCGGCTTACTTGGATTGGGCAATCAAGGCGTTCAAACTAGCTACCAGCGGCGTCGGCGACGAAACGCAGATTCACACCCATATGTGCTACTGCGAGTTCGAAGACATCCTTCCGTCAATTGCGGCGCTCGACGCAGATGTCATATCCATGGAGTCCGCACGGTCGCGTATGGAATTGCTTTCAGCGTTCCGCTCTCATAAATATCCAAATGAGATCGGGCCGGGGGTATACGACATCCATTCGCCAAGAGTGCCTTCTGCTGCTGAAATAGGGGATCTGCTTAGGCTGGCCCTTAAAGTTTTGAAACCGGAGCAACTCTGGGTCAACCCGGACTGCGGTCTCAAAACACGGGGTTGGCCAGAGACGGTAGCTGCACTCGAAAACATGTGCAAAGCCGCATCAGAACTACGCGCTCAACTTAGCGCATAGTGGCAGGCGGCTGGACGAGGATCGGCATAACCTCACATCCTGCGCTGACGAAGGTTAATGAGCTTCGTCAGCGCAGAAAGAAAGTGGGCGGATTACAGGTGCTACTGACCGGTCTTGCTGTTCAGGAGCGATACCAGAGGTCGCCCTGCATCAGTCGCCCTGACGGCGTTGTTGCGCAGGATGTCCGGTGCAGCGACTGACTGGCTATAGATTCGCTGGTTTGCATCGTTGTCCGCATCAATAGTTGCGCCTCCAAGGGAGACACCAGCAAACAGGCCTTTCGAGCGAGCATAGGTCAATATGTCATTCCCGGATGTTGAAGCCGCTGTTGCACCAGGCCCAGCCGCCGCTGTTGCGTCTCTGCCGAGCTTCGTCTTGCCTTTCAGGATCGCGTCCAGACCTTTCTGGTCCATGATGAGAAGAACGAAGTCCGTAGATGATCCCCCCAGCTGAATGCCGACACTAGCGCCGCTGAGAGTGTACATAGCCGGAGCTGACCACTTACCGCTGAAATCCGATCCCTCACGGCAGGTCATTGGCCCGCGTCCTCCGGTGCCACCGACACCGACGCTGAATTTCTTTACATTGGGCAATACGATGATGCAATCGGCTTTCCTGAGCAAGCCCTGCGGGATGCTATCACTTTTGAACATTTCAGTAAGAACATTCGCTGCGTCCCTTAGCGTCGTTTCGTCCTTGTATTGACTGGCACTGAAAGCGGGCAGCGAGACCATAACCGCCAGCGTGAACAAAAGCAGACACGAAAACACTTTCGTAGATCTGCCTCGATTTTCCTTAGCAAGCGTGTTGCAAAACATAATCTTTGTACCTTCCCTTCTTTCAAACGCCTTGAATTGCGCTGTCGAGTGTACGAACCTCATCCACACTGCAGCAACCCGCGGCAGGCGGAGCGGATTCAGCACCCCGCTAGTGTGTGCTCAACAGTAAGTCAGTTGGATCAGGTACGAAACTGTTAATTGTGACAGGTTGAGAGTTGGTGAGCCAGGACACGGCCTAATGCGCAACTGATACGCTGTGCCGCCTTCTAGTTTTTTTCGCCGGGGTTCCAGACATGACTCAGAAGAGCCCGCTTGACACCCACCTTCACGTTCAGACGGATGATGTTTTCGGTGAACTGAAGATCATTAGCGGGAGCGACGCGGCTCCAATTGGCGTAATAAAGCAGCTAGATGCGAATTCGTGGATTGGCGATATAGCCGAGCCCGAACTGCAAGCGGAATGGATCAAGGTCGTCTTATCGAACCGATACATCGACTCGGTGTTGGCCATGCCATAAAAGGTGTTGACCTTCCACGCTCTCTCCGGGTTGGAGGTGCCAGCTGTTGAACGGCTATCCGGGCAGCCTATCTGGGTAAACGAAGGATAATAACTCCAATGATTGAGCGAAATTATAGCAACTTATCTTTAAGCGGGTGAGCTCTATAGAAATGCGTTGGGCGAGCAAGCGCAAATCAGGTGCTCTTGGCAATGCAAACATAATGGAGTCAGAGGTTTCCACTGAGAGTCCCCAGGTGAACGGCTTTCCAGCTACATAGTCCGGTGAGAGACGAAGAATCGCCCGGAGAATGCTTCGTCGATGGCGTGCTGCAGATCCGAACTCATGCGGGATTTCAGCACATATCCATTGCCGCATGCGCGGGCAGCGGCGAGGTAGTCCTCATCCTCATGAACGGTCAGAAAAAGGATTCTGGCGGTCAATCCCAGACGGCGCATCTCCTGAGCAAGATGAATGCCATCCATCGCAGGCATTTCAATGTCGAGCAGAACAAGATCGGGAGTGAATACTTCGGCTGCTGCAAGCGTAGCCATACCATCGTGCGCTGCTGCTACCACTCGATAGCGGGAGCCGAGCAGTCTTTGTGCGCTGGCAAGAACCCGGATGTGGTCGTCAACGAGAAGCACCTTGAGCCGGGTATCGTCTTTTTTCGCCCTATCCGGTAATACGGACATTTCGGCTTCCACAAACTGCTGTAGTTCATCAGGAAGCCGGGGTTTGGTTACTGGTAGAACCATCAGTCGGCGCCTGTCACCTCTTTCACGAGATGCGTGGCAAACCGCCAGGTTTATTTGCGAAGGTGCGAAGACTGTTAGAGTTGACAGTTCCAATGGAATGCGCGAGGTCGCAGGATAACATGCAAGTCGAGTTCTACCCGATGATGAGTTTTTATGCATTGAAATACGGGGCGTTGTTACATCGTTTTCTGAGATACGTGGACGCAGAGGCATGTTATGGAGAGACCGCGGCTACTATTGGCAGACGATCATACCCTTGTTGTTGAAGCATTCACGAAGCTGCTCGAACAGGAATTCGAGATAGTCGGCGTAGTGGCGGATGGGCTTGCCTTGCTGAAAAGGGCGCCGGAATTGAGGCCGGACGTCGTCATCCTGGATCTGAATATGCCCAAGCTGAATGGCATGGATGCTGGAAAGCAGCTCAAAAAACTTCTGCCACTGAGTAAAATCGTTGTTTTGACGATGAGCGACGATTACGAGTTCGCGGCACAGGCGCTGCGGCACTGGGCGTCGGCGTATCTGCTGAAAAAGTCTGCAGCGTCAGAACTGGTGCGAGCGATACGCGAAGTTCTGAAGGGCAGAACCTATGTGACTCCCAAAGTTGCACAACGATTGTTAGAGGAGTTTGTTCGCGATCCGCGAGCGGAGCACGAAACACACCTGACGAAGCGGCAGAAAGAAGTGCTCCAGCTACTGGCCGAAGGGCACACCATGAGACAGGTTGCAGTGCTGCTCGAAATCAGCGCACGGACGGTTGCGTTCCACAAGTACCAGATCATGCAGCAGCACGGCCTGAAGACACAGTCCGACATCGTGATGTTCGCAATCAAACAACGGATACTGGCGCCACCAGCGTAGCCCGTTATTCTGAGCTTCCACTTAAGCGGGCGTACAACTGTCAACTGGTTACAGGAAACTTCCAGTGAATAAAGATTGATTTATCGCAGCTGCAAAACAGGTCAGGTAATTTATTTGCCCGCAGCCTGCTGCTGCTTCTCTTCGACCGTCAGTTTGTAGGCGACATAGTACTTGTAGATATTACTGACATAGGTGACGGTCTCCTGGCCGACGTCCTTAGCAACTTCAAGCTCGACGTTGCCGAACCATTTGTTGGGATCAAGTCCGTCAGTCTGAGCTTTCATGCGAAGACGCACGATGCGATTAGGACCGGCGTTGTAACTCGCAAATGTAAAGAGGGTCTTGTCCAGCGGATCGATTCCGGGATCATTGAAATAGGTGTCGGCGATATTGCGGAGCATTTTGACGCCGGCATGAATATTGCCGTCTGCATCGTTGACATCGGGAATATCGATAGGATTGGCGGCTGCAAGCCTTGGAATGACCTGCATAACACCGACCGCACCCACACGGCTCTTCTTGTCCTGATCGAGCAATGACTCCTGGTAGCCTTGCGCCGCCAGCATGAGATAGTCGAAGTTATATTCGGCCGCATATTTCTTGAAGTATTGCGCATAAGCATTAAACTTCTGCATTTCCGATGCTGAAGTTGAGTCCTTAATCCATTTTGTGTTTTGCAGGTACCGACGGAGGAGCGTGTTGCCGAAGGACGTTCCGGCAGCATGCGTTGAGACAAATTCATCGACCAGCGCCTTCAACTGCGGATTATTCTTGCGCATGACCCAACCTATGTCGAGGCCGCTGGCGACGATAAGATCGGGATGAGCTTTGATGTTTGGGAGCACTTGCGCCCACAAGGCAGCGCGTCCGCTTGTTGTTACAGTCGCAGGAATCAGGTTAGCGTTCACCATCTCGATGAGATCATCGTCGAACAGATTGGCGTCGGCAGCCTTGATAGACAGCGGCTGTTTGCCTGCGCTTTGCCGATCCGCGTTGATCTTCTTGAGATTGTCATAGTAAGTAGTCAGCGGGTTGACGTAGATGTTCTTGCCGGCGAGGTCATCAAAACTAGATACGTTGGCGAGCGCAGAGCCGGTGACGACGACCTGCGTCACATCTTTCTGAATAGGAACAGAGAAAGCGACCCGTTGCTCGCGCTCGGGCGTGATTACAATACCTTGTGCGATAAGGTCGCCTAAGCCTTGTTCGAGAGCGGCCTCAAGCTGATCGGGACGCATGGGAAGAAAGACCACATTCACGGGCAGTTTGCCAGTCTTCATTTTCTGATTGACGAATTTCTCAAACTCCTGGAGGGCTTCATATTCAATTCCTTCAGGGCGGCCGGCCTGATAGAAGAATCCGATTGGATTGACGATAACAAGCGCACGAATGCTGCGCTGTCTGACCATGTCATCGAGATCGCCGGTGCGCTTACCGAAGCTCATGGGTAGTTGTAACGTGCCCCTGCTTGCACCGGCGTTTTCGTCGGGGACCAGAGCGTTCGAGGCTCCAGACGATGAGTTTTGCGGTTGCTCCGCAACGGTGGGAGCAGGCTTTTTACTACAGCCAGCAACGGCAATACATGTGATTGCAAGCGAAATCAGCAGCGCACGACGGCGAGATCGGCATGTTTTCGCGCAGTTAGAATGGGAGGGGTTCGAAGACACTGGTCCGGGCAGCGGGCAAAAAATCTCCGCTATTTTCGACATGATCATGACCTCACAACTTCCCTCGTCGCGCTTATCATCCGGTGATTCACGGCCTGTTTGCGCCATAGATTGCGCATGAGTGAGACAAGCTGAATCACAATGAAAAACGAACCAGGGCTGCTGCCGATACTGTCAGAAGTAACAGGATCGGTGGATTGCCTGACATAGCCTGGAGAACAAATGAGCTGGGGGCGGCCCTCTTCAGATAACACGGGCGCTACCGCTGCCTCGCATTCGACAACCGCCATCGTATTCGTCGATACCTAACGATGAATCTCGATAACGAGCGCGCTCATCACATCCAGAAAACTCTATAAGCACCAGGCGTATATTTGAGCGCAGGACATTCGTTCCAAATTCGCGATCAGCATTTCGAAAAGTGCTTTTACAGCGGTAATCCTGGGGGGTCAAGCCGAACCGTGGGAAGAAAATCCCGGAATGTGATACTTCAAATAGATGAGACTAAAGAGGATCGAGAATGAGAATGGATGCACCTAAGGAGCTAAAGGAGACCGTACTTCCTCAAACCGTAGTCGCTCCGCTCACGCGTGCAGCGATCTTTCTCGTTGTCTGCATCCGCCAGGATGCGGATGCAGTTGCACGTCTGCGCTCCTTCTGCGCGGATCTTTCCGGACTTATACGCGCCGTTGAATTTCGCGATATTGAAGCGGGGCTTACCTGCATCATTGGATTCGGTTCTGAAGCCTGGGACAAGCTTTTTGGCTCGCCACGCCCCGCTGAGCTTCATCCCTTTCAGGAGATTCGCTCAGGCGGTCGACACGCCGTTTCCACCCCCGGTGACATCCTGTTTCACATTCGAGCGAAGCGCATGGACTTCTGTTTCGAGTTGGCCATCCAGATCATGGACAGTATCGGCGACGTGGTTTCTATTGCTGACGAAGTTCACGGCTTCCGCTATTTTGACGATCGCGATGTCATCGGCTTCGTCGACGGAACCGAAAATCCCCGCGGAGACGACGCTCGTGAGGCTGCCATCATCGGCGACGAAGACCCGGCCTTCGCGGGCGGCAGCTATGTTATCGTGCAGAAATATCTCCACAACATGAAGGCATGGAACGCTCTTCCCATTGAGGCGCAGGAGCGCATTATCGGCCGTAGAAAACTCTCGGATATCGAGTTGAGCGATGCCGAGAAACCGATATCGGCGCACAATGCGCTGACCGTTATTGAGGAGAACGGAAAACAGGTCGATATTCTCCGCGATAACATGCCCTTCGGTCGGCCTGGTCACGGCGAGTTTGGAACATACTTCATCGGCTATTGCCGCACGCCGCGCATTACAGAGTTGATGCTGCAGAATATGTTTGTCGGCCGTCCACCCGGCAACTATGATCGGCTGCTCGACTTCAGCCGTCCGGTCACTGGGACACTTTTCTTCGTTCCGTCAGCAACGTTTCTCGACAGCATCAACCCAAACGAAGGCCCGGAAACGGACACAGGCAGAAGTGCAGACGAGCCGGATACAACCGAAATCTCTGCAGCTCCGTCATCGGAACCGTCATCGGTTCCGTCCGCGGATGATACATCACTCAGGATAGGATCACTAAAAGGAGAGAAAGATGAATAACCTCCATCGGGAGCTTGCGCCAATTTCTGACGCTGCATGGTCGCAAATTGAGGAAGAGACCACAAGAACGCTCAAGCGGTATCTGGCCGGGCGGCGGATTGTCGACGTTCCCTCGCCGGGAGGAGTTGCTCTGCCCGGAGTGGCGACCGGCCATCTGCAGTCGATCTCAGCCCCCGATGAAGGCATCATTGCAAACCGGCGCGGGGTCAAGCCTCTCGTGGAGTTGCGCGTGCCGTTCGAACTATCCCGCCAGACAATCGATGACGTGGAGCGTGGATCGGATGACTCCGACTGGCAACCCGCGAAGGACGCCGCGAAGAAACTCGCCTTTGCCGAAGACCGCGCCATCTTCAATGGGTACCGCGCTGCTGATATTCAGGGCGTTCAGGAAAGCACCAGCAATCCGATTGTTGCGCTCCCTGCAGATGTGCGCGATTATCCCGATGCTGTCGCGCACGCCTTGAGCCAACTGCGCCTCGTCGGTGTCAACGGCCCGTATTCGGTTGCGCTTGGAGCCAATGAGTATACGGCACTCGCCGAAACCCGCGATCACGGATATCCCATTCTTGAGCACGTCAAGCGCATCGTAGACGGCAACCTTGTCTGGGCACCGGCCATCGAAGGCGCGTTCGTCCTAACCACGCGAGGCGGCGACTTCGAACTCAACATTGGACAAGATGTTTCCATTGGTTACCTCAGCCATACGGATTCCCTGGTACGACTGTACCTCCAGGAAACCTTCGTCTTCCGTGTCCTTACCACCGAAGCCTCGGTTGTACTCTCGCCATCACAGAAACCTTCGTGAGAAGTATGCACCCCGACCCGGTCGATTCGGCATGCCGTCCTTTCACATTTCTTCAATAGCTAGAAGCGAGAACCATCCCGGGCAGTTTTGCTTCCTGCGAGACTTCGATAAAAAGTACTTCTCAAGGGGAAACTTTCTTCCAAAATGCCTTCTGGTAACCTTGGGCATCAACCGACTCGGAGCTGAGCACAATAGGCTTAGTACCATGACAGGCCCACGATATAGATGAGTCGTGCCCGATGACATACATGGGTATGAAGTTCGATCCCGGGTTTTGATGGCAATAGTCAACTATGGCGGCCGTCGGTGTCCGGCTTATGTTCGCCTTGGAATCACAGGGTATATTTGCACCATAAACGCAGGCGAGCACGGCTCCATTTGCGCAGCGCCATTCCATCATCCGTCCTTGATCAGGCTTTAGATTGAGTTCGCGAGCCATCCAAGCTGGAAGTTTTGGACCCACGTAGCGCGAGTCAGGCTTGTCGATTGTACCTACCGCTTTACAGTAATCGACCGGGTTGGTGAAGGTCTGGCCAAAAGCCGGTGATATGGCCAGGGCAACGGTTCCTAACGCTAAAACCAATCTCCGCATAGGCGTCAACACCTCCAAGTTTGGTTCATCCGCATCAGTTCTTGTCGAAAGCGCGCAATCACCAAATCAAGTGTACGGGGAAGAGAGCAAACATACTCGTGTTCGTGGGATGAAACGGTGGCGGAGTATCTGTCCTTGGGCGATATTGGCATACCTCTTTTGATCCATAGCAGATAGCGCATATTCACTGCATGGAGACAGGACCCTAGATGAATTCTTTCTATGAAAGATAAAAATATTTGGATAGCCATGCTGGGTCTTTGTGTTATCAAAGACAATAGTTACCGCAGCACCGTCGGGCTGCTGCATCTCTCCGCCTACTTTCTGAGAGCCAGTGTGAAACCTTGTTGGACAAGCCGTTCAAAATTTTCCTGCTACACATTTGCCTTTCTGGCTCTAGCGGTTCTGGTTTTTACGTGGGGACTTCAATATAAGCTTTCGCTTTATGCCGGACCCGACTCGACCGTTCACCACATGGTGAAGGCAAAGCTTTTGTCGAATGATAAAAAGAACGAAGCTCCAGATGGTGTCATCTTAAGCGGCCCGCTGGATGCGCGGGCATCCCATGAATTTGTTTTCCCGTCGGTCTTAACATCTCTTTTTGTGCTGAACCTCTTTGAGGCGTTGTTCGGCAGCTTATGGCAGGTTCAGACTCTGGAACCCTCCTCGCGCACCCCCTTTGCGGCCGGCCTCAACGCATTCTTTTTCCGCCCTCCACCTATCTTCTGCTGACGACGCGCGCGTCCAGAATTCGGAGATCGCTCGCTCCAGTTCGGACGCAAGGTGTCGTTCTGGCGACCGCTCTACTGAGCGGCGCATTCGGCTATGTCCGCCGAACGTCGCTCTCATTTCAAAACTCAAGTTAACAACCGGTACATTCAAAAATTATGCGAAAGCGAAAATTGTTGTTCTTCGCCTCTGGATTCGCGCTGCTCGCCTGTGTTGGCGCGGGCGGCTGTAACTCCTCCAAGAAAGCCGCGGAGGCAAACGCTGCTGTGGTTCCCTCTGCCGCTCTTGCAACAGTCAAGCGTGGGTCGATTTCACTGACGTTGAGCCTTGCAGGCCAGTTCCAGGCTTATCAGGTGGTCGACGTTCATCCCAAGGTGTCTGGATTCATTCGGAACATCTATGTGGATATAGGCGACAAGGTTCACAAGGGGGAGACTCTTGCCATTCTCGAAATTCCTGAGCTCGAGGCTCAACTTCAGGGAAGCGTTTCTGCAGTTGCTGAGAGCAAGGATGAGATTACGCGCGCGCAGCATGAATTGACCGCGGCCAAGTCGGAGTATGCCGCGGTACATGCGGATGATGTGCGGCTTCAAGCGGCGGCGAAGGCGCAACCGGGTCTGATTGCACAACAGGAACTGGATGATGCACTGGCGAAGGACCTAGCGGCTGGGGCGCGAGTCGATGCCGCAAGGGCTGCATTGAGCGCGGCACAAAATGGAGCCGACGTGTCGAAGGCAGACAACCGTCGGCTCAGCGCGCTGCAGGGCTACACCAACGTGGTCGCTCCGCTTGATGGCGTTATCGTCTGGCGTTATGCCGACACGGGCGCGCTCATTCAGTCGGGAACGACTTCCGATGTCCAATCCCTGCCGATTGTGAAGCTCGCTGAAAGCGGCTTGTTGCGGCTTCGTCTGCCGGTGCCGGAAGACGCCGTGAAGTATGTGCATGAAGGCGATGAGATGCAGATTCGCGTGGATGCGCTGGGACGGTCGTTTACCGGCAAAGTCGTCCGCTTTACGCGCAACGTAAGCCTGGAAACCAGGACGATGGAAACTGAGGTAGACGTCGAGAATAAGGACCTCTCGATCGACCCAGGCATGTATGCCAACACCGAGCTTCAACTTCAGCATGTGGAGAACGTACTGACGATTCCGGTCGGAGCAATTGTTCGGCAGGGAGAGCAGCAGGTTGTTTATGTACTCGATGCGGACAACCGCGTGCACATTCGGTCGGTTCAGGTGGGGCTGGAAGGCTCGCTATTGGCGGAAATAAAGAACGGATTGTCGGAGGGCGATCGCGTCGTTGTCGGCGGCCAGCAACAATATCACGATGACGAGCTTGTCGCACCTGTTCTTCAAAGTTCGCCGGCTTCTGATGTCACACGGCAAAGCGGCGGCATGATCGATCTTCACGATGAACAGGGGGGCGAGCAGTAATGCCGAAGTTTGCGCTCAAATATCCCTACTTCATCATCATGCTCTGCCTGGTGGTGGTGCTGGTCGGCGTGGTCAGTATCGCTAGTATGCCGGTTGACCTCTTCCCGAAGATCGACATTCCAGTGGTCGTGGTGGCCACGTTCTATTCCGGCATGCCCCCTGAGCAAATTGAAGCGGATATCACGGACACGTTCGAGCGCTTTTTTACGCTTGGCAACAATATCGACCACATTGAGTCACGATCCCTTACTGGCGTAAGCCTTATCAAGGTCTATTTCCGTCCGGGAACTGATCCCAATGCGGCACTGAGCAACATCGCGAATCTCGCGATGGCAGATTTGCGACGACTTCCTCCAGGCACGCTGCCGCCGGTAGTCCTGAGCATGGACGCATCAAACCAGCCGGTTTGCCTGGTGACTTTGAAGGGGCAGGGACTGAACGAGACCAGGCTTAAGGACCTGGCCCAGTTTGAGGTTCGCAACCAGATTGCGAACGTGAAGGGCGCATCAGTTCCGCAGCCCTTTGGCGGAACCTATCGCCAGATCCAGGTTTATGTCGACCCGCTGAAACTGGAAGCTCACAATCTTTCGCTGATGGATGTGGTTCATGCGGTGAATTCTTCCAACCTAATTCTGCCGGCCGGCGATGTGCGCATCGGGACAAAGGATTACAACATCTATGCCAACGCGCAGTTTCCTGTTGTAAAAGAGATCAATTCACTCCCCGTCAAGACTGTGGGAAATGCCTCTGTCCTGGTTGCTGATATTGGAAAAGCGGAGGATGCTGGCGCGTTGCAGACCAACATTGTTCGCATCGACGGGCAGCGCTCTGTCTACGTGCCCATCCTCAAGCAAGGCGGTGACAGCAACACGATCACGATCGTAGATGGAATCAAGAATGCCGTACGGCACCTTGTCGATATTCCAGACTCGCTGAAAGTATCGGTGGTCTTCGACCAATCCATCTTCGTGAAGCTCGCGTTGAAAGAGCTGGTGAATGAAGCCACAATCGGGCTTGTTCTCACCGGCTTGATGATCCTGCTATTTCTCGGCAGCCCGCGTTCTACGATCGCCGTCATGCTTTCTGTACCGTTATCGGCCGTGGTGTGCCTGCTGATCGCGGATATGATGGGTGGCTCGATCAACACCATGATTCTCGGCGGACTCGCGCTGGCCTTTTCCCGGCTAATCGATAACGGCGTGGTGGTGCTGGAAAATATCTTCCGGTACATCGAGATGGGGGAACAGCCGCGCGTTGCCGCGGAAAAAGGCGGAGCCGAGGTCTCGCTTGCTGTGCTGGCCGCAACCTTCACCACATCGATTGTCTTCTTTCCGGTGACATCCCTCTCCGGAGTCAGCAAATATCTGTTCACTCCGCTTGCACTCGGCGTTGTGCTCTCCATCTTCGCGTCTTATGCCTTTGCCATGACCGCGATCCCGCTTTTCTGCGCAACTTTTATTAGCGCACACCACGAGAGCGAGCACGAAGGGAAAGGATCCTGGTTCCAGCGCATAGTCGACCGCTTCAACGTTCACTTCCAGCGCCTGCTGGAATGGTATGAAGGGCTGGCCAAGCGCTGCATGAAGCGGCCCGGTTTTACAGCCTCGGTCATTCTGCTCAGCGTTATCGTGATCACCGGCGCATTATTTCCGTTTCTCGGCAGAGCGTATTTTCCCCGCACTGATGCAGGCCAGTTCGTAATCAATGTGAAAATGCCCAGCGGGACACGCATCGAAGTCAGCAACAACTACATTGCGCAGGTGGAGCAGATCATCCGGCAGGTCATTCCCAGCCGAGACCTGAACATGATTGTTTCCAACATCGGAACTACGCCTGATCTTTCGGCTATCTATACAAGCAACTCCACGATGGACACTGCTTTTGTGCAGGTCAGCCTGAAGGAGGGTCATAAAGTCGGGAGTTATGAATATATGAACCGCGTACGCGTGGCTCTCTCACGCCAGATGCCGGAATTGAGCACGTACTTCCAGGGAGGAGGTCTCGTCGACGCAGTTATCAATCAGGGGCTTCCGGCGCCGATTGACGTTCAGGTAAGCTCGAGCAATCTTCAGGGCGCCTATGCCATCGCGCAGCAACTGGCTTCTAAGATTCGCCAGATCGGGAATGTCAGCGATGTGTATATTCCGCAGGACCTCAGCTATCCAGGGATTGCATTGAACATTGACCGCGAGCGGGCCAGCCTGATCGGCCTTACGACGAAAGGTGTCGTGGATAACGTGATCACGGCGTTGACCTCTGACGGCATGGTAGCGCCCAGTTATTGGATCGATCCCAAGACCGGAAACAACTACATGCTGACAGTTCAGTATTTCAATCACCAGATCGGCAACATGACGATGGAGGACTTCAAGAATATACCGCTGCGCGGAAGCGGCGACGCAGGCTATACACCGCTGCAATCGGTTGCGGACATTCATGAAATCAATACGCCAACTGAAGTCGATCACTACCAGATCCGCCGCGTAATCGACGTTTATGTCGCCACAAAGACCGAAGCTCTGGAGAAAGTCGACAATGCCATCAACAGGCTTATTGTGCAGACACCGCACGACAAAAACACTTTGATCAATGTCCGCGGCGCGGTCGTCAACATGAACAAAGCATTTCGCGATTTCGGCCTCGGGCTGCTGGTGGCCATTGCACTGGTCTACCTGGTGCTGATGGCGCAATTCGGCTCGTTCGTCGATCCGTTCATCATTCTGATGGCTATTCCTCCAGGCATTGCCGGCGTGGTCGTCACGCTGCTGATCACCGGCAGTACGATGAACATCATGTCGCTGATGGGAACAATCATGATGACCGGCATAGTGGTTTCCAACAGCATTCTTATCGTCGACTTTGCAGGAATTCTTCGACGCGAGGGAAGACCTTTGCTTGAAGCGACGGTGGAAGCCTGCAAGATGCGGCTGCGGCCTATTTTGATGACTTCGCTCGCCACCGTGCTGGGCATGATTCCGATGGCGGTGGGTCTGGAAGCAGGCAGCGAACAATATGCTCCGTTGGCCCGGGCCATTATCGGCGGGCTGATTGTGTCCGTGGTTGTGACCATGTTCCTTGTGCCCGCTGTTTATCTGGTTATCCATGGCCAGCGCGAGCGCAGAGAAGGAATCCTGCGGGAGGAGCTGGCGTGAAGATGAAAACATTCTGTTTACTTGCGACGCTATTTGCAGCTATTCCAACCACACTGCCTGCGCAGTCCCTGCCAAGCGCCCCAGCACCGGATCTCAGTCTATCGATGCACGCCGCTGCTCCGCAGGCAGACAGCAGTGAGCTGGGTCAGCTCCCATCGCTCAGCCGTGTTCAGGCAGAGCAGTTGGCGATACGCAACAACCCTCGGATCACTGCGAGCAAACTGCTGGCTCTTGCCCAGCACCAGGTGGTCCGCGAGGCACGTTCAGCGGAGATGCCCACGCTCAATGGCAATTTGTCTGCAGTCGATGCGAATGACGGGAGCCGCATCTCAGCCGGGTCACTGACTGCGTCACGGCTGATCACGCATGCCGGAGCAGGGGGGAATCTGACGCAGCTCATCACTGACTTCGGCCGGACACATAATCTGATCCTCTCGCAAAAGCTCACCGAAGAGGCGTCTAATGCCGATGCTCTCGCGACTACTGAGGATATCGTTCTGGCGACCGATACCGCTTTTTATGACGCTCTGACGGCCCAGGCGGTTCTGCAAGTGGCCAAACAGACCGTAATTGCCCGGCAAGCAACGCAGACGCAAATCAGCCAGCTGGCCAAGAACAATTTAAGATCCACGCTCGATCTAAGCTTCGCTGACGTTAACCTGTCGCAGGCGAAACTACTACAACTGGATGCACAGAACAACACGGATGCTGCGATGGCGGCATTGGACGCCGTTCTCGGTCTGGACCACAGCGTTGTCTATCAGTTGGTGGACGATACGAGTGCGCTAGAACCGCCGCCTCCAGGCTATGATTCGCTTGTTCAGCAGGCACTCCAACAGCGGCCCGATCTGCAGGCGCTTACTTATGGCCAGCAGGCCTCGCAAAAATATGCCCGCGCTGAATGGGAGCAGATGCTCCCTTCCATATCCGCCGCAGGAACTACCGGCAGCGTACCCGTTCGCAACGACCAATACTACACTTCGAATTGGTGGGGCGCTGTTGGCGTCAATCTGAATATCCCGATCTTCAACGGATTTTTGTACTCTTCGCTGGCAAAGGAAGCAAAATTCCGCGCTCAGGCCGCTTCAGAGCAGTCCCGCGATCTGCGCGACCGCATTGTTCGCGACGTGCATACGGCTTGGCTGGACGCGAATACTGCCTATCAGCGTGTCGGCGTGACCGCACAACTAGTGCAAGAGGCCGACATGGGTCTTCAACTGGCGCAGGCCAGATATAAGCTCGGTCTAAGCTCGATCGTCGAACTCAGCCAGTCTGAATTGCAGCAGACCAGCGCTCAAATCGAAAACACGGACGCAAAATACAGATACAGACTGGCACTGGCGACACTCAATTATCAGATCGGAACGACACCATGATCGAGAACTTCAAGCTGAAGGTATTTCGTGTGGTTGCAGACACGCTGAACCTCAGGAGGGCCGCTGACGAGCTTCATTTGACGCAGCCGGCGGTTACTTCGCAAATCAAGACGCTGGAGGAGAGCCTGGGGATTGCTCTCTTCGATCGCGTGGGACGAACCATAAGTCTGACGCCAGCGGGAGTCACGCTACTTCAGTATGCGAGACAGATCGAGGCCATGACCAATGAGGCGCTGGCATCGCTGGCCACCTTCGGCGGGCAAGAAGGAGTTGAGCTGAACATTGGAGCATCGCACACCATTGCAGTTTATCTTTTGCCCGACCTTCTGGCCCCGCTGCTGAACGAATGGCCGCAATTGCGTATTCACGTTCTTGGCGGCAGCACAAACGAGGTGCTCCACGCGCTCACTACGCATCAGGTAAGCATCAGTCTGATTGAGGCTCCGCCATTTCGACCGGACCTGAAGGTAGAGCTATTCGGCGAAGATGAATTGACTTTAATCGTGAAACCGGACCACCGGTGGGCGCGAAAGCCCTTTCTCAGAGCAGCGGAGTTGGTTCAGGAACCGATCCTGCTGAGAGAGGCGGGATCGGGCATGCGTAAGTTCGTCGAAGATTATCTCGAAAAAAACGGCGTGCTCAGACACCAGCTTCGCACAACGGTCGATATGAATTCGACGGAAGGTATTATCCATGCGGTCGAATCGGGGCTTGGAGTGGGGTTTGTTCCCTACCTCGCACTTCAAAAGGCACTGTTACTGGGCAGCGTAAGAGCTATTCCATTGGAGAATGGGCCAATACTACGCCAGCTCAGCATTGTGCACCTGAATGGGCCCGATCTGAAAGGGCCCGCCGGGCAGCTACTGGACCTTCTTCGCAAAACAGGAACAAACAGCTGGCATACAAAGGTTCCAGCCAGGATCGCGGGGCGGCTGAAGAAGAGGGACGAGACTTCAGCTACCAAAACCAGCAGTAAAACACGAGCTTTTTGAATGCCAGCTCTGAAGGTATTCTGAGCGCCACGCAGGAACTTTAAACTGGAGATGGAACCGTTGATCGATAAGAAGCCGGATTTCGATTTGAGAACGGTGATCTTCGCAACGGATTTTTCCGCTTGCTCAGAAAATGCGGGCGCATATGCGGAGCTTATTGCTCAACGCTTCTCAGCGAAACTCCTTGTTGCTCATGCTTTCACTCTCTCGCAGGCAGCGATGGAGGCTGAGACCGATCATTCGCTAATCAGCAGGCAAAGAGACGATCTGCTCTCTATGCTGTCTCAAAAAGCGAGCGCTCTGGCCACTGGCTCAATCCAGGCTTCTCCTGTCCTCGTCGAAGGCGCCCCCGAGGAGGCGATACCAGCGCTGGCCAGCAAGAACGAGCCCTCAGTGATCGTACTGGGAACGCACGGCGGAGGCTTGATTCAGCGGGAGCTCATAGGGTCGGTCGCCGAAAAGATTCTTCGCTCCACGCACTGCCCATGCCTTACTGTGGGACCACGTGTGCGCCTCTTAGCCTCTGCCACACTATCTTTCCGCCGTATACTTTATGCCACGGATTTCACGCTTGCTGCGGCCAACGCAGCTGCTTATGCTGTCTCCTTTGCGCGCGCAACCGGTGCGGATATCGACATAATTCACGTGGTTCAGCACGAAGCGGCCGACGATCCCGAACAAGTGGAGATCCTCAGGGAAAGATTCTGCAAAGCAATCAAAAACACCGTATCGTACGATCCGGAGCAGTTCTGCCATGTTAGAGCGCTAGTGAAAGCGGGCAATGCGCGCCGCCAGATTTTGCGTCACATTCGAGAGAATGCAATCGACCTTCTGGTTCTGGGAATTGAAAAGACGTCGCATCCAGGGTTTCTAATGCGAACCTCAGGAGGATTCGCGTTGATCCTTCACGCAACTTGTCCGGTGTTGACTGTTACCGGATAAGGTACGAGCTCAGATCGGCAATGTTGCAGCATCATAAGACGCACTTTTTCAGCCTGCCGCGACTTTGGCGAAGCGCTCCTCGATTTCCTCCAATGTCTTGCCCTTTGTCTCGGGCAGGAACAAAACAGCGGTGAGGAAATAGATCACGGTGAATCCCGCAAACAGGAAAAACATTGCCGAATAACCGTACTTGCTTGCTACCGGCAGGAAGATGACAGCAAGCGTAGTGGAGACCAGCTGATTGATGACGAGAGCAATGCTCATGCCGTTCGAGCGGATGCGCGTCGGCATAAGTTCAGACAGTGCGAGCCATACAACTACGCCAGGACCAGCCGCATAGAAAGCTACAAAGATATACGTAAAAATTGCGATCAGCCATCCGTGGTCTTCGGTAGGTACGGTTCCCACCAGAGCCCGCTGAATTACGAGCGGAGCGTTGCGGGCAGTGTCGAGATTAGCAAACGGATTTGTGAAGAGCGCCTCAATCTTATTGCCAGGAACTCCGGCCGCGCGCTTGATTTGGATTGGCCCTGCGGAAGGATCGTCTGATCGTACGAAAGCAGTTTCAGCGGTGAATCCCCCGTACGAATAAATCACAACCAGAGAAGCATTCTGCGCATTAATGGATGTGTTGCCAGTGGCGACCAGAAGCTGCCTTGCCATCTGCGGGGTGAATCGCAGGCCGAGAGTCTGATCGGAAGCGACCATGGACTGTACTGCGGCGCGGCAGTCAACGTTGTGACTCTCCGTGCGCCGAAACAGGATGCCGACAATGAGCATGGAGACGATGACTCCCGAGGTGCCGATGATGAGCAGGAACTTGCGGCCTTTTCTGTCGACGAGCATCATACCGACAATTGTCATGAGAAAGTTGACAAGAGTGAAGATTACATAACCCCAATGCGCATGGAGGTCAGAAAGTCCGCTTTGCAGCAGGATGTTGGCGTTGTAGCCGATAATTGAATTAATCCCTGTGGCCGTATTGCAAAACAGAATCACGCAGGCGAGCACGAACGGGATCACATACTTTCGTTGAAATAGCGTCTCTTTGACTTTTTGTCCCGATGTCGATTGTGCCTTGGCAGAACTGGCCGCCTCCTGCATCTCTCTCATTTCGGTTTCGACTTCATCAGGCGGACGCGAGCGCAGAAGTGCTGCCCGGGCACGGTCGAGCTTTCCGCGGCGGAAGAGCCAACGAGGAGATTCGGCAACGAAAAACGTGCCGATTACGAAAAGCACGCACGGAGGCAGCGATACCCAGAAGATTCGACGCCAAGCCTGGTCTTTGAAGTGAAAAATCGTTGCGGGATCGGCGGCACGCTCGATCGCCTCGACACGATAGCTGTAATAGATTCCAATGAGCGCGGCCGCGACGATACCCAGTGTAAGCAGCCATTGAAAGACTGCGGTTCCCCTGCCGCGTACGGAGGAACCGAGGCACTCGGCGAGATAAAGCGGAACCACGACACCGATCAAACCTCCGCTGACACCCTGTATGAGACGGCCAAAAAACAGCGGGCCATATCCATGCGAAAGCGCGATGACGGGAATGCTGATGACAAAGGTGATTCCGCTGAGAGTCATCAACGGCTTGCGGCCAATCCAGTCGGCAAGAAGCCCGGCAAAGAGCGTGGAGAATACGCTTCCCAGCAGCACGGCTGCAACAATGACAGAGAGTTGGCCTGCGCTCAGGCCTGACGTCGCCTCTAGATACGGCAAAGCGCCGCCGATGATGCCTACGTCCACGCCATAGAGCAGTCCTCCAAGGCCGGCAACCAGCAGCAGCAGGGCATTTTGCAATTTGTAGTTAGAGGGATGGGGCAAAGAAGCTGTATTGCCGGGATTGGTGTAGTCCATCTGAGTCGTATCTACGCTCTTTTTCAAAAGTGAATCAATGATAGAGCCTCTGCAGCCAAAAAACGATGGTAGAACAAAAGCCGGCTCCAAGAGGCTTATGCAGCGATTCCAGAAATGCCCTAAGATTCTTCTGAAATACCTCAAGGAGATTCCATGATTCAATCTCAGGGCTATGCTGCGCAGAAGTCTACCACGCCATTAGCACCTTTCAGCTTTACGCGCCGGGACCCCAAAGAGCACGACGTTGTCGTCGAGATCGAATACTGCGGCGTATGCCATTCCGATATCCACTCCACGCGCAACGAATGGGGCAACGCCATCTATCCCATGGTGCCGGGCCACGAAATCATTGGCCGCGTGACGGCTGTGGGAAGCGGTGTAATCCGTTTTAAGACAGGCGATCGGGTCGGTGTCGGCGTCATTATTGACTCCTGCCGCACCTGCGCAAGTTGCAGGAACAACGAAGAGCAGTACTGTGAAGTTGGCGTGACGCTTACCTATGGGGCCTACGACAGGTATGGCGACCTTACGCAGGGCGGCTATTCGAACAATATTGTGGTCGATGAGCATTTTGTTCACACTGTTTCGACTAAGCTCGATCCGGCAGGCGTGGCGCCGCTGCTATGCGCGGGCATTACCACTTACTCGCCGTTGCGCCACTGGAAGGTGGGCCCCGGCAAGAAGGTTGGCGTGGTTGGCCTGGGAGGGCTCGGCCACATGGGGCTTAAATTTGCGCACGCCTTTGGTGCGCATGTGGTTCAGTTCACAACCTCGGAGTCGAAGATTGCGGATGCCAAGCGTCTCGGCGCGGATGAAGTTGTCATTTCAAAAAATGCTGCTGCAATGAAGAAAGAAGAGAACAGCTTCGACTTCATCCTGGACACCGTCTCTGCAGTGCACGATCTGAACGCGTATTTGCCGCTGCTAAAGCGTGATGGCGTCTATTGTCAGGTGGGCCTGCCTGACCAGCCTCCGGTGATTAACATGGGCAATCTGCTTTTCAAGCGCCGTTCGCTTTCAGGATCCATCATCGGGGGGATGGCCGAGACACAGCAGATGCTCGACTATTGCGCTGAGCACAACATTGTCTCCGACGTCGAGATCATCCCGATCCAGAAAGTCAATGAAGCCTTCGAGCGAGTTGTTAAGGCCGACGTTAAATACCGCTTTGTAATCGACATGGCTTCGCTTAAAAAGCCGTAGGCATCGTCCAACTTAGCCTGGGGTTCCGCAAGCTGCGGCAACCCCCTAAGCCTTGGAGCGCGTCCCAATCCTGGGGTAATCGTACATGCCGACCAAGAAGAAAAGCATAGTAAGGAAGAGCACTGCTAAAAAATCATCTTCAACACGCAAATACAGTCCGGCGGCGGGCAAATTTGTTGAGCGCGAAATAAGGGAGATGGAACAGGGCAAGCTTAGATCCGGGCGCAGTGGAAAGAGAGTTACCAGCCGCAAACAGGCTATCGCTATCGGCTTGTCAGAGGCGCGCAGATCCGGCGCCCGGGTTCCGAAAAAGCGCCCTTCATAGAGACATCAGGGGAAGTAAGAGCGTGTGAGAATTATTCGTTCTTCGATGCAGAAGATGTTGAAGACGCAGCACTGCCGCCGTCAGACGAAGCAGCGGGCTTATTTTCCGATGACGCAGGCTTGCTATCGCTCGAAGTATCCGCTGATTTTGCCGCTGCCTTCGATCCGCCTTTGCCTGCGTAGTCGGTTACATACCAGCCAGCACCTTTGAATTGAATCGCCGGCGCGGAGATCAGCCGTTCAACTTCGCCTCCGCAAACAGGGCATTCTTTCTCATCAGGAGCGCTGAAGCTCTGGATCTTTTCAAATTGGTGCCCGCATTTTTTGCAACGATATTCGTAAAGCGGCACAGTGGTTCCCTTCCTGAACTGACTATTCTACCGGCTGGGGCTTGGGCCCGAGGCTGACAACACGCACTTCGTCAATCGCTTCGACCGCGCGCAGGGCCTTCAAAACATCCTCGGTGACTTCCCCATCTACCTGAACAACTGCCAGAGCCGTTCCCTGCGGTACGCGTCCTTCGCGACCCAGAGCAAAATTGGCGATGTTGATTTTGTAGTCGGCAAGAATTGTACCGATGCGTCCTATAACGCCCGGCACGTCCTGGTTGCGAATTGTCAGCAGCGTGCCCTCGAGCGGAGCTTCAATATCGATGCCGTTCAGCCTCAGCAGCCGCGCCGAAACGCCGTGCAAAACGGTACCGCTCGCCGTTACATCGCCTCCGCGCGTGTGGATTGTAAGCTTGAGTACGTTGCCTGCGCCGCCGGAAGCTGCCGATTTCTTCTCTTCGTGAATACGGATACCGCGTTCTTCGGCAACCGAAGCCGCGTTGATGCGGTTGACGCCTTCTGAGTGTCCCAGAATGCCCTCAATCGCGCTGTTGCGGATCAGCTCCGTTTTACCTTCAGCGAGCCGGCCATTGTAAGAAATATGAACGCTCTCGAAGTTTCCTTCGATAAACTGCGCAAGAAACGAGCCTAGCCGGTCAGCCAGTGTGATGTAAGGAGCAAGCTCCACATACTCTTCATGCGAGAGCGACGGCAGATTAACCGCATTCTGCACTACACCCAGCTTCAGATATTCACGCACCTGCAGAGCGATCTGTACGCCTACGGCTTCCTGCGCTTCCGCCGTTGATCCGGCGATGTGAGGTGTAAGGATGACGTTTTCAAGATTGAAGAATGGAGAATCCTTTAGCGGTTCCTTGTGAAAGACGTCCAGTGCCGCACCGGCCACGTGGCCGTGCTTTAGTGCTTCGGCAAGTACTTCCTCGACAATCAACTCGCCTCGCGCACAATTAATGATGCGTATGCCTTTTTTCATTGTTGCGAGCGTTGTGGCATTGATGATGCCAGCCGTCTGCGGAGTCAGTCCCACGTGCAGCGTAAGGTAATCGGAGTTGCGGAAAAGTTCTTCCGTGCTCACAAGGGTGATCGCGTTTTCACGCGCTATGGAAGCGGCGACAAATGGATCGTGCCCGATGATTTCCATGCCAAAGCTGCGCGCCCGCCGCGCAACTTCAAGGCCGATGCGTCCCAGGCCCAGCACGCCCAGCTTTTTGCCGCGCAGCTCCACGCCCTGAAGCGATTTCTTTTCCCACTTTCCGGCGTGCATCGTTGCATTTGCCCTAGGAAGCTGCCGGGCAAGAGCAATCATCACACCCAGCGTCAGCTCGGCCACGGCGATGGCGTTCGCGCCCGGCGTATTCATCACCACGATGCCGCGCCGCGTGGCTGCATCGGCATCGATATTGTCCACGCCAACGCCTGCACGGCCGATTACACGCAGCTTCGGAGCGGAGGCCAACAGTGCATCATCCACCTGTACGGCCGAGCGGACTACAAGCCCGTCGGCGTCGGCAATCTCTGCCGCCAAGCCATTCTTGATCTGGTCATGCGTAACAATCTGCCATCCAGGCTCGGCCTGGAACACAGCGAGGGTAGCCGGAGAAACCTTTTCGGCGAGAACGATCTTCATCTTGCTCCTTAAAGTTTTCGGGCCTCGCGGGAGCAAGGCCCATGAACAGCAATTTACCGTGCAGCCAGTGCTTCTTCAGCCGCTTCTTTCTTCGCGCCGGTGCGTTCCGCGTATACTTTCTGCGCCGCAGCCAGGGCTTTTCCAAACGCAAAGCCCGGCAGCTTGAGCGCCGATGCCGCAACCTGCTCCAGCGCGCCGATAATCGCAATCGTATCCATATAGTCGAACAGACCGATGTGCGCGATGCGGAAGATTTGTCCCTTCATCTCGCCTTGTCCGTTGGTGACAACGGCGGCAAAGCGGTTCTTCAGCTCTTTCACGATCACGCCCGAGTCAACTCCTTCGGGCGCATAAACCGCAGTTGCGGCTGCCGCGGGAAATACAGGTGCAAAGAGTTTTAATCCCAGCGCCTCAACCGCCGCGCGTGTCATTGCAGCACAGGTCTCCGCGTTTTCCACCAGAGCTTTGCGTCCAGCCGCCAGATCGCCTCCACCCTGCGCGGCAATAAAGTCCAGTGCTGCGCCTAGCGCGGCAATCAATGCAACCGCGGGCGTATAGGAGGATTCGCCCTTCTGCGCATTCTTGCGTTCCTTCCGCAGATCGAAGTAGTAGCGAGGATTCTGAGCAACTTCGGTTGCCTCCCATGCTTGGTCGCTCAGCGAAAGATACGCGAGGCCCGGCGGAATCATGACCGCCTTCTGCGATCCGCCGATGATCACGTCCACGCCCCAGCCGTCCACATCGAGATGCGTCGTGCCTAATCCGGTAATCGCATCCACGATCAGCAGCGCACTGCTCTCCTGTTTCTTCAACAGCTTCGCTACGCCTTCTACGTCATGCCTCACACCGGTCGAGGATTCAGTTGCCTGCATCAACACCGCGCGCGTCTCGATCTTCAGCGCCTTGCGAACTTCTTCCAGCAAAAAAGTCTGACCATAGGGAACGCTGACCACGTCCACCGCGCAGCCGAAGGCCTTGGCAATGGCCGTCCAGCGTTCGCCGAACTTGCCCGCCGAGAGCACCAGCACGCGGTCGCCCGGCGAGGTCAGGTTCGAAATGGAAGCCTCCATTGCGCCGGTTCCCGAGGAAGCCAGCAACAACACGTCGTTCTTCGTCCCGACGAAAGTTTTCAACTGCTCCAGCACGCGCAGGTAGAGCGCACGAAACTCGGCTGTGCGGTGATGAATATCGGCCGCAGCCATGGCAAACTGCGCGGCAGGCAGCAGCGGAGTCGGGCCGGGCGTGAAAAGTCGTGTTTTTCGGATCATCGTTTGTTCCTTTGCGGTTGTAACTTCGCTTTAGTTCTTTCGATTTGGCTACCTCTATTTTACCGAGGAAGCGTGTACCACGCTTTGTTTCTATAATGGAGAGTTTGGGGTTAGAAAAAAATCAGCAGAGCTTCTCTGGGTGAAATAAATGACCGAAGCCAGTCTTACAGCCCGTATCGATCAGGACATCATTGCCGCGATGAAAGCGCGGGACGCAGAGCGTACATCCACTCTACGAATGGTAAAAACCGCGCTCAAGAACAAGGAGATCGAGAAGCGCCAACCGCTTACCGAAATAGAAAGTCAACAGATACTTACCACACTCATCAAACAGCGCCGCGAATCGGTCGAGCAGTTCACCAAAGGCAACCGCCCGGAACTGGCTGCGAAGGAAGCTAGTGAGATCACGCTCATCGAAGGCTACATGCCCAAAGCCGCGAGCGAGGACGAAATCCGCAAGCACGTCCAGCAGACCATCGCCGAATTGTCAGCCTCAGGCTCGACCCTCAGCCCGAAAGACATGGGTATCGTGATGAAGGCTGTGCAATCACGCATCCAGGCAGCCGGCGTCCGCGCCGACGGACGCGAGGTAAGTGAAATTGTGAAGGGTGAGCTGGCTAAGTAATTCCTTACTCAACATGCTTTGATAGCATCGCTCTCGAAGGACTTCCCCCGGAGGAATGATTTATATGGAACAGGCCCCAAATGCCCTCACAGGCCCGAGACGCAATGAGGACATCGCTCTCGATCTTTTGAAATTCGTCGCCTCTGTTACCGGAGCCGGTCGCCCGGCTGCGCCGTCCACAGGATTCACTGCTTCCACCACACCCAAACCCGAAGAACACGTCGATCAACTGCTCACGCTCTACTCACGCTGCCTCAAAGCCGTCTCTGGTGATGGCAAGTAATCCATCGTCTTTGCACGTTGCGGTCTGTGGCGCTGGAGCCTTCGGCCGCAATCATCTCCGCATCTACCGTGAGCTTGAGAAGGATGAGAAACCGGTCAAGCTCTCTGCAATTCTCGAATCGGATACGGCTCGCGCCACGGAGTTGCGTGAAGAGTGGGCCGTGCCTGTGTATTCTTCGGTCGATCAAATGCTCGTCGCGCGCGATCGCGGCGAATGCCGCATCGATGCCGCCTCCGTTTGCGTGCCGACGTCGGCGCACCACGCCATAGCAGCTCCGTTGCTACGCGCTGGAATTGATCTGCTGATTGAAAAACCCATTACTGCGACAACTGACGAGGCTGATGACCTCATCTCCATCGCTCTGCAGCACGGCCGAATTATTCAAGCCGGACATCTCGAGCGATTCAACCCGGCTGTTGTAGCCGTTCAGCCGCTGCTCAACCAGCCCATGTTCTTCGAGGCGCACCGTCTCAGCATCTTCACGCCGCGTTCGCTCGATGTCGATGTGGTCCTCGATCTTATGATCCACGATCTGGACATTGTTCTGGCCTTCGTGCACTCACCTGTGCGTGAAATCCACGCGGTAGGCCTGCCCATCCTGTCAAATAAAACCGACATTGCTAACGTGCGAATTGAATTCGATTCCGGCTGTGTCGCAAATTTCACGGCGAGCCGTGTCAGTACTGAGCAGGTGCGCAAGCTGCGGTTCTTTCAGCCGCATCAGTACATTTCGATCGATTACGCCCGGCGGGACATTCTGGCGATTGACGTGAGCGCCAAAGTGAATTCCCCATCACCGGCCGGGCTTCCTGGGCTTGCATTCAGCAGGCCGGCGATTGAACAAGCGGAACCGTTGCGGCTTGAAATAGAAGCCTTCATGGAAGCTGTTCGTAGGCGCGCGACGCCGCAAGTTTCTGCCGAAGATGGCCGCGCTGCTCTGGCGCTTGCTCTCGAAATCAACCGCGTGATTGCCGAGCACGCTCGGAGAGCCGGGCTTGAACAGTATTTAAGGTAGATTCGAGAGACGTGCTGACCTTCTGTCAGTGCAATTCCTCTACCTTCGCTCCCTGCGGGGTCTTCAGCTGAAACGTGTCGTCGGCGAGACTTTGATTTGTCACCAGCTTCTGAATCGTAATTACGATCTGGTATTCCTCCAACGGACGTTTGATCGTAATCGTGCCGGGGAACATGACTGTTCCAAATTTCTGGTCCGGTCCGTATATCGTCTGTGTCTGGATCGCCCCCTCGGCGTCGTAAATATCTTCGCTGTAAGGCTGCAGATTAACGCGGTTGAAATGAATCACCCGCTCCGGAATAAGCTCCTGGCCGCCGCCTTTGCGTTTGAGCACTAACAGGTCATAATCTGCCTGAACCACAAATTGTCTGGTCTTGGGATCGAGCTTCGTTTCGGTGTCCGAGGTCAGCGTCACCAGATCGTCCGATGCGATGCATTTGATCAGCATCGAATCGGAGAATACATTGGGACGAAGATTTTCAAGGGTATTGGATGACTCATGAATGACCGTGTTCGTCCCTTCGAATACTTTGTTATCGTGCGGAATCCAAAGCTTGAACGTACTGCCGTCACTTGCCATATCGAAGGCGCGCGTGTGCAGCACCGGAACAAAACCGATCACCCGCAGCGACTCGGGCTTGCGCAGCAGAATATATCCGCTGAGTGAGGTGTATGTCTTCTCTTTGCCTTTGCGGGGCCCTCCTACTGTCGCCTGAAATTCGACTGTCGCGAATAGCGACTGGATTGTCTGGCAGCGGTCGTTGATTGACTTCACCAGGTCATCGGCCGTAGCCGTCATCACCACTGGCGGCATCTTTGGCCGTTTAATTGTGCGCGTGTGCACAAGACAGCCGTTGAGCAACGGCAAAAGCAACAGCAACGCGCTGGATCTGTACCTTCGCATCAATGCGGCCGGCTCGTCCTCGTTCGAAATTGCCAATACTCGTTCCTTTTATTGCGCCGTGCTGTGCAGCGACTTTCGATATGCCGCCACATCATGTGCATGTTCCTCCAGGGTCGTTGAGAAACGCGATTTTCCGGAAGGATTGGCGCTTGCTGCTACGAAATACAAATAGTCCGTCTGAGCAGGATCCATCGCTGCCCTCAGTGAGTCGGCGCCCGGTGAACAGATCGGTCCTGGCGGCAGACCTGGATGTTTGTATGTGTTATACGGAGAATCGTCCTGCAAGTCCGACTCATAAATTGTCCCTCGATACTTTCCCTTGAGCAGAGTGGCGTAAATTACTGAGGGATCGGTCATCAAGGGTATCCCCTTTGCCATCCTGTTGATAAATACGCTCGCCACGATCGGACGTTCCGCCGGGATGGGCGTTTCGCGCTCCACGAGTGAGGCCAGTGTCACTATGCGGTGGGCGTCTCCCTGAAGTCCCAGCCGCGCGGCTTCCTGCCGGAACCTCCGTACCATTATTTCCTGTATCTGCTCCGGAGTTGCATGGCGCGGGAACTCATATGTGTCGGGGAAAAGATACCCTTCCAGGCTTGACGCCTGAGGATCAAGGTCGGCTACCAGGTTCACGTTTTCCGTTGCGGCAGCCAGAAACTTCTCTTTTGGCCCAAGCCCGGCCGATTCGAGGCGCTGGGCGATATCGAAGAGGTTAGAGCCCTCAGGGATTGTCACGCTCACGGTGTAAACATCCCCTTCCCGCAGCCGGGAAAAAACTTCCGCCAGAGTCGCCGGATGGTCAAAGCGGTATTCGCCCGCCTTCAGCGATCCGTCCTTTATCGCGTGCATCGCATCGAATACGAACGCGCTGCGGATGATCCCATTCTGCTTCAGCATGGCGGCAATCCGCGGCGTCGATGTTCCCGGAGGAATGTCGACAAACGTCTCTGACGAAGGGCCAAAAGGCGCCAGCACGCAATAGGCAGCAGCCGCAGCAGCTCCGATGAGGATGAAAAAGAAGAAAAGGAAAAAACGTCGCACCAAGGCAGTCCTCTGATTGGATTCCCTATATCGATTTTATGATGAGGAAAATTTTTGAGACTGTAGATAACTCTCAAGGATCAGCACAGCAGCTACCTGGTCTATAACAGCCTTGTGCTTGCTCCCCGCCCGTCCGGCGGCATGCAGGTGGCGGTGCGCCTCGGTCGTCGTCAGCCGCTCATCCCATAAATGGACAGGCAAGCCGGTCTCGTCACGCAGCATTTGCGCGAAAGCCTGCGCCTTTTCGGCCTGCCGGCTCGTGTCTCCGGACATATGGAGAGGGTTGCCAACCACGATGGCAGAGCAGTTATGCCTGCGGATCAGGCGCTGAATCGACTTAAAATCCTGCCTGCGATTGGTGCGAGTCAGCGTAAGCACGGGTTGTGCCATGAGGCCCAGCGCATCGGATATGGCGACCCCGATGCGCCGGTCGCCGACATCGAGACCCATGATCCGCTGTGCAGCCTCTTCCATGCAACGATGATACGCATTCTGATTGCTGTCGAACCGGTATCGGACTGCCAGCGAAAAGCTGCGCATACCAAGCTATCGGTTTATAGCTGGTGGCCGCCCGTTTATAATCAATTCTTGCGGTAAATCCGGCCGAAACCGAGCTCCGGCGGCCAATCCGACAGCCGCCTGACGGAACCTATCGATGCCCGAACACATCAAGAAGCAGCTTCAGGAAGAAATTCGCCATCTTGAGCACGAACTGGCTCATGAACTTCCCGCTGAGATCAAAAAAGCTGTAGCGCTCGGCGATCTGAGCGAAAACGCCGAATATCACATGGCCAAGCAACGCCAGGAGTTCGTTAATGCGCGCCTTGGCCAGCTCAAAAAGCGGATGGCCGAGCTCTCGCTGGTCAACCTGGCCAATATTCCCAAAGACCGTGTGGCGTTTGGATCGACGGTCATGGTGTACGACGTCTCGAAGGACGAGGAAATCGAGTATAAGCTGGTTACGAGCGAAGAGTCCGACGTGAACAAGGGTCTCATCTCCACCACCTCGCCTATCGGCCGCAGCCTCATCGGCAAACAGGTGGGTGACATGGCTGTCGTAGTTACCCCCAACGGCAAGCGCGAACTCGAAGTGCTGAAACTGACCACGATCCACGACGCCGAAGAATAAGGCCCAATGAGCACAGCCCGGTGGTCCCATCACGATGAAGCCGGTAACGACGACCACGTGAGCAAGACGTGGACGAGCGCATTCGGCCGCGCCTGCGGAGTACTTCTGCAGGCCATTGTGAATGGCCTTGCGCTCACCCGCATCTCGCCGAACGTGCTGACTTTCGTCGGGCTGATTATCAACACCGGTGCGGCTGTGCTCTTCGGCTTCGCCAATGAGCACAACTACATTCGCATGTTTCTCTTCGCCGGGCTGGTAATTATCGGAGCCGGCATCTTCGACATGGTTGATGGCCGTGTGGCCCGCCAAACCCAGCAGGTCACCGTCTTCGGAGCCTTTTTCGATTCCGTCATCGACCGCTATTCCGACGTTGTCCTTTTCTTCGGACTGCTGGTTTTTTACGCGCGCGGCAATCGCCTTTTCTACGTCTTTCTCGCCGCATTCGTTATGGTCACCTCGCTCATGGTCAGCTACACCCGCGCCCGTGCGGAGTCTCTGATCGGCAAATGCAAGGTCGGCTTTATGGAGCGACCCGAGCGCATTGTCCTCATCATTCTGGGAGCGTTGTTCAACCGCTGGGGAGTCATGGCTCCGGTGCTATGGGTCCTGGCTGTCCTCTCGACGATCACGGTTATTCACCGCATCCGGTATACCTGGCAAATGACGCGGCCCGATCAGATGGCGCAATTGAAAACGAGCGCCGGGTCGTAATTCCCCTTTACTTTTTTATTTCTGTACCCGCTAAATCATTCATTTTATGCAACTTCTTCACAATCATGTGAATGGGGCAAAGCGTATCTCATTGATTGCGGATCGTTTCTGGTTTTTCTTCGGCGCGGATCGCGACTGCAAACGATTGATTCTGTTCCAGTTCCCATGATGATCCCTTAGCTATCTCGCTGACATTAGACGACTTACGGCAAGTCTTGGTTTTTCTGTCTGTTCCCTGCTTCTGGTTGTTTTGCGGCCAAAAAGCAAAAGAACCGCGTAGCGCGGTTCTCTTTATTTCCTCTCTATCTTTATTTTATCAATTCAGAAGAAATAAACAGCATTTCCAGACTGTCCTTTATCTTCTTTGAGGTCAATGAGCGAGGCGAGGCCCGATAAACGGCACGCTTGACAGGACGATTTTCCGAGACCGTTTGGAAACTCGCTGAGCAACTCTACATCAGGTCGCTGTCAGGTCGCTCGCAGTCAATTCGGTTTTTCACTTCTATCATCGACCACAGCAAGCCTCAATAACCGAGATGCCGAAGAGCCATCTGCGAGGTCCGCTTGAGTTCCGCCTTCGTTGAACCATTTGCTGCCTGAATGGACAGACCGGCAAGGATCGATGAGAGATACCGGGTGTAGTCGTCCACGTTGATGTCTTTGGACAGCTCTCCGCTCTTTCGCGCCCGTAGAAAGCGCTCCTTCATTGCGACTTCATTCTGTTTCCGCATTTCGGTCATGATATCCCTCGCCGGGGCAGCGTCCACACTGCAACCCACCGCGCCCGCCAGCGTCATACAAGTCGGCGGATGGCCGGGTGTGGTGAGGAATGCAACGGTACTGTCAAAGAGAGCGCGAACAACTTTTTCGAGAGTCGGTTCCCTGAGTGCCTTCGTTGCGTATTGCGCCCGGCCGTCTATATAGCGCTTCACTGCCAGTGAAAACAAGGCGTGCTTGTCACCGAAGACTGCATAGATGCTTGAGGGGTTGAGGCCCATCGCCTGGGTAAGATCGGCCATGGAAGTACCTTCAAAGCCCCGTTCCCAAAACAGCAGCATCGCAGCTTCAAGTGCTGCATCTTTATCGAAGCTGATCGGCCGTCCTTTCTTTCCGTTCCGAGTTTTCATACGTTTGCTCGCCGCCCTCGACATTAGAGTCCAAAATCGTGAATCCGGTGCGCCATGCACCACATCTGTAATGATTATTACAGAATAGTGTAAGGGATGATCTATTCCAAATCTCAATCCAGGCACCGAAAACAAGGATTCAGAAATCTCTCACTTGATGGTGCATGCATTTTCGCAAATCCAACCAAACCAGGAGGTGCGTTATGAAAATAGGTTTTATCGGTGCCGGGAACGTAACTGGCACGTTCGGCCGTCATTTGATAAACGCTGGTCACACCATCGTTGTTTCCAATTCCAGAGGCCCGAAGACATTGGCTGATTTTGTGGCCGATCTCGGTCCAGGCGCCATCGCAGGGACCAGAGAGCAGGCGGCCGAATGCGACGTGGTTATTCTTGCAACGAATTGGGTAAAGGTGCCTGAAGCGCTGAAAGGCATCGATTGGCGTGGCCGAATTTTGATCGATGCGACGAACGCGCACATGGATCCTAAACCCGACATCAGTATCGAGGGAGTCACTCGATCGCGGGCCGCGTTGAAGTCGAAAGGCCGGACGTCGAGCGAACTGGTCGCTGAGTTGGCAGTTGGCGCGCGACTTGTAAAGTCGATTAGCAACATGCCAATGGCCTGGATACAGGATTTTTCGCCGAACAAACCCCGTACCGTTATCTTCACGTCGGGCGACGATACGGAAGCAAAACAGTTAGTTATCGAATTGATCAACAGCACCGGATTAGTCGCCATCGACCTCGGATCGCTTGCGATAGGAGACGCAGTGCACGACGTCGGCGGCCCACTATCCGGCATCGAGCTTCACTTTGTCCGCCGACTTCGGGAAGATCGGCTTCACCCACACCGAGAGAACTCCGTCGCACCATAAGAATCCAGGAAGATCCACTCCATGAACAAGTGCAGAATCGTGAATCCTGTGCGCCTTTCTCTACATCTGTAGTGAGTGTTCCATATATATGCAGAGCACGGAAAGTCAAAGGAGATAAAAATGAGCGTGTCGCAGAACAGCGAACGAATCATTTTGGTGACAGGCGCCACCGGTAGGCAAGGAGGCGCCGTATACCGGCACCTGCAGAAGAAAGGATTCAAGTTGCGCGCGCTGGTGCGGGATCCCAATAGCAACCAAGCACGTCAACTGATGGGGTACGGGAAGGAAGTGTTTCAAGGAAGCCTCGATGATCCCGACAGCTTGATGCGCGCGATGGATGGTGTGTACGGCGTATTTTCCGTGCAGCCCTACTCGGCCAATGAGATCCAGCAGGGAGTCGCGGTCATCGAGGCGGCGAAGCGGCAGGGCGTCAGCCATTTCGTTTACAGCTCAGTAGGTTCGGCCGACGAAGAGACAGGTATTCCCCACTTTGAAAGCAAAGCCAAAGTGGAAGAGCATCTGCGATCGAGCGGCTTACAGTACACGATTGTGCGGCCCGTCTTCTTCATGGAGAACTGGCAGAGAGGGTTCGGCGAGTCGATCCGTAGCGGGCAGCTCCAGCAACCGTTAAGCCTGACGGCAAACTTGCAGATGGTAGCGGTGGATGACATTGGCGCGTTTGCAGCCCTTGCGTTTGAACATCCCGGCAAATGGAAGAACAGGACATTTTCGCTGGCAGGCGATGAATTATCGATGCAGCAGATTGCAGACGCATTCAGCCGCGTGACTGCGCGAGATGTGAAGTACGTTCAGGTTTCATGGGATCAGTTCGAGAAGAACATGGGACGGGAACTGACGGTGATGTACCACTGGTTCGAAGAAAAAGGCTTTCACTTAAGCATTGAAGAGGTGCGGCGCGAATATCCGGCGACCCACACTTTCGATCGATGGCTGGAGGCGTACTGGAACACGACTGCCGTTACGGCGCATTAGGACAATCTGCATTTAGGCAATGGTGTTGCTGGTGTTACGGAACAGTGTGAACAACGGACAGTCAAAGGAGAAATCGATGGGTGCACTTGAAGGGAAGGTAGCTGTAGTCACTGGAGGCAATAGCGGGATTGGACTGGCCACGGCCAGGCGCTTTGTAAAGGAAGGCGCCTATGTTTTCATCACCGGGCGTCGGCAAGCGGAGTTGGACGCGGCGGTCTCGCTCATCGGGAAGAATGTAACGGCCGTTCAGGGAGATGTCTCGAAGCTCGATGATCTTGATCATCTCTATGAAGTAGTGCGAAAGGAAAAGGGACGTCTCGATGTCGTCTTCGCAAATGCCGGCGTCGTAAACCCTGTTTTACTTACTGACTCAACGCCGGAAACGTATGACAAGCACTTCAACCTGAACGCACGCGGGGCGTACTTCACGGTGCAGAAGGCGCTCCCGTTGCTCGCCGACAAAGCATCGATCATCCTCTCCGGGTCGGCGGCATGGCAGATGGGTATACCTGGCTTCGGCGCTTATTCGGCGACGAAGGCTGCGTTGGTCTCCTTTGTGCGGACCTGGACCGCGGAGTTGGCCAGCCGTGGCATTCGAGCGAATGTAATCAGTCCGGGACCGACGGAGACGCCTATGATCCATGTCGGCGCTAAAGTATCTGACGAGGGCACAAGCGATTACTTCAAGAAGATGATCCCAATGGGGCGGCTTGGAACAGCAGATGAGCTTGCATCGGCAGCCGTGTTCCTTGCTTCCGACGAGAGCAGCTTCATCACTGGCATCGACCTGCCAGTGGATGGTGGCACAGCTTCCAGATAAGCCGACACGCCGAGAAGGCGGAAAGTGCTCCATGGTATCCGTGCTCCTGGAGCTCCTAGTCTGGCCTCAATCTTTACAACCTTTGTTTTCCTGGAGATAACACATGAAGCATTTCATCAGCGTCGTCTTTGCTCTCACGATTCTCACCGGCACAGCGAGCTTTGCTCAAAGCCCATTGCCTGTCGAGAGCAATAAGACTGTCCCTGCCAGCACTGTGCCGGATACTGTCGATGTTCAGCATGTGATCGATGCCTACCACGAAGCCGTTCTTACCCACGACGGACCTCGACTCGCTCATCTATTTCTTCCTCAAGCCAGTATCTGGCTCAGCGTGCTTTCTGATGACGCTTACCCTCGTGTTAAAGCGAAATCACCAGATGCGGTGAAGGTTCGCGTGGGAAGCTACGCAGATTTCGCAAAGTTGGTTTCGACCTCAAAGGCCAGCTTCAACCCGACGCACACACATCTACAGGAAAACAGCGACGGGACGATTGCGTCGGTGTACTTTGACTTCGTATTCCTAGTCGATGGAAAAGAGGAAAATCGCGGGAGCGAGACTTGGGTTTTGGTTAAAGGAGCCGATGGTTGGAGGATAGCCGCAATCGTCTACTCGTCAAACCCACAGGTGTCATAAGCGTTCGTGCCGATTGCCGTGCTCCTCTCTGGTAATCGGCACTGACGCTCTCTGTCGTCAGCTTCGGATGCCGAGCTTTTTGCTGACTCGATCGAGGATTTCGAGCGCCTGGTCGAGTTCGGCGCGGGTATGTTCGCTGGTCATGATGGTGCGGATGCGCGCCTTGCCCTCTGGCACAGTCGGAAATGCGATTCCCGTCGCCATCACGCCCGCGTCAAAAAGCGCACACGAAAAGTCCATCGTGAGACGGCCGTCGCCAATGATGATTGGAGTAATCGGTGTCTCGCTGGCCGGGGTGGTCACGCCGCCGATGTCGAAGCCAAGCCGTCCCAGTTCAGCTTTGAAGTAACGCGTGTTCTCCCATAGCCGCTCGATGCGCGCCGGCTCTGTTTCGAGCAGATCGAAGGCGGCAATGCAGGTTGCCGTTACTGATGGCGGATGCGATGTCGAGAACAAAAACGGCCGCGCGCGATGATAGAGAAAGTCGATCAGGTCGCGGGAGCCGCAGACGTATCCGCCCAGCGCGCCGATGGCCTTCGACAGCGTGCCGACTTGTATATCCACGCGCCCGTGGCAGTGGAAATGATCGACGGAACCCCGCCCGTTGCGGCCGAGCACGCCCGAAGCATGCGCATCGTCGACCATCATGATCGCGCCGTATTTATCGGCCAGATCGCAGAGCTTATCCACCGGTCCAATGTCGCCGTCCATGGAGAAGACGCCGTCGGTAATCAGCAGCTTTCGTCCCGGTTCAGCTGCCACTTCCTTCAGCAGCTCCTCCGCATGGGTCATGTCCTTGTGCCGAAAAACCTTGATCTTTGCCCGCGACAGGCGCGCGCCATCGATGATGCTGGCGTGATTCAGCTCGTCGGAGATGATGAAGTCCTCTTTGCCCAGGATCGACGACACGGTGCCCGCATTAGCGGTGAATCCGCTCTGGAAGACCACGCAGGCCTCAACATTCTTGAAGCGGGCGATCTTTTCTTCGAGCTCCATATGGATCTTCATGGTTCCGGCGATGGTACGCACCGCGCCCGAGCCGACACCGTATTTCTTCGTTGCCTCGATTGCCGCCTCGCGCAGTTTGGGATGAGCCGTGAGGCCGAGGTAATTGTTCGACGCCAGATTGATGACCCGTTTGCCGTCATAGGTGCAGACGGGAGCCTGCATATCGTCCAGTACGCGCAGCCGGAAGTAGGTCCCTTTGGCCTTCAGATCGTTCAATTGGGCGGTCAAATGCTGGAGTTGGGGACGACGGGAAAGCTCAGAAATCATGGAAAATACCTCTCAATCAAAAAAACCCGCAACCTGTCATCGTAGAGCATTTTGCGATCTCCAGATACAATGAGAGCTTGGCGGAGTACCGCCTCCTTTTTAGAGAGCAGAGAATCCGAAGAATGATTTTGCAGTTGTTGCGGCACGGCATCGGCAGGCCAACCCTACGCAGGGTCGCGAGCCTGGCATTCATGTTCAGCGTTTTGGGAATCGCGCAGGCTCAGGTTGCGACGCATACGCAGCTTACCTCTGCTGAGAGCGATCATGGCGTTACCTTCACTACGCTGGTGAGCGACATAGCCGGGAACCCAGCCACAGACGGTATCGTCACCCTCGAAAACGCGAAGGGCGAGTCGTTCGGCTCGGCATTTGTGCACAATGGCGAAGCCATGCTCGCCATCGACCAGCACCTTACGGGCAGCGTTTACGCCGTGTACAGCGGAAGCAGCCGCTTCCAGGCTTCGACGACTCAGGCGCAGGTTTCAAGCGATGCTACCGCGGACGCATCGGGCACGCTGCCGGACTTTTCCATTACTGCGAGCCCTACATCGTTGTCCCTGAATCCCGGCCAGTACGGAACCATCAGCCTCACCATCACTCCGCTCAATGGTTTCAATGACATGGTGACGCTCTCCTGCTCTGGAAACCCAGCCGGTTCAAGCTGCGCGTTCAGCCCGACTACGCTCACGCCGCTCAACGGGCAGCCGGTTACGAGCCTGCTGCAGGTCACCACTCAGGGCCCTTCAGGAAGCAGCCTGCTTCTCCCCGAACGCTCCTCGCGCATTGCATTCGCCATCGTCTTGCCGGGCCTGCTTGCTTTGGCCGGACTCGGCGCCATTCGCCGTCGTTCTGGGCTGAATGCTCTTCGCGTTCTCGGCATTGCGGCCCTGCTAGCAGCATGCAGCTTCGGGCTTAGCGCATGCTCTCAGAGATATGACTATCTGAACCATCCGCCGGAATCCAATCCCGGCCTCGGTGCAGGCAATTACACCATCACGGTTGCTGCCTATTCCAACAACGGATCAAGTGTGACCAGCCACACGCTGAATATCGCGCTGACTGTGAACTAGGTAAAGGCGGTCAGCTAAGAAAGCGATTAGCTAAAATCCGGATTGCAATAAAGGGGGCAAGCTCTCAGGCTTGCCCTCTTTATTATTTTCAGCTTTCTATTGCCTGTGCAAATACGAAGACACTGCGAACCGCTTCTAGCCGCCCGCTTCACCAGCCTGCAGATTCAGTACTTCGGCACTTTAGGATCCACGTCGTTTGACCAGCCGGTGATGCCTCCGGCCAGGTTCCAGACTTTCTTGAATCCGTTCTGGGCCAGCAATTCCGCGGCCTTCTGGCTGCGTCCACCAGATTTGCAATGGACGATGATTTCGCGGTCCTTGTCCAGTTCGCCTGCACGCGCGGGCAGATCGCCGAGCGGAATCAGCTTCGCGCCGAGGTTCGCGATCTGGTATTCGTGCGGCTCACGCACGTCGAGCACGAAGATGTCGTCCTTGTTGTCGAGCCGCTTCTTCAATTCCACCGCGGTGATCTGCGGGATGCCGTTCTGCACCGGTGTTCCGTTCACTTGCGCCGCCTTTGGTTCGGGAGCAATTCCGCAGAATTGCTGATAGTCGATCAATTTTGTCACGGTGGGGTGGGTTCCGCATACCGGGCAGTCCGGGTTCTTCCTGAGCTTCAACTCGCGGAAGCGCATACCAAGCGAATCGACCAGAAGCAGACGCCCGATCAAGGGCTCGCCCTTGCCCAGAATCAGCTTGATGACTTCGGTCGCCTGAATCACGCCCAGCAATCCGGGCAGAATCCCGAGCACGCCACCCTCGGCGCATGAAGGAACCAGCCCCGGCGGAGGCGGCTCAGGGTAGAGGCAGCGGTAGCAGGGTCCGTCTTCGGTCGCAAAAACGCTGGCCTGGCCTTCGAACCGGAAGATCGATGCATAGGCATTGGGTTTGTTGCCACTCAGCACGCACGCGTCGTTGACGAGGTAGCGCGTAGGGAAGTTGTCCGTACCGTCGGCGACAATGTCATAGTCCTTGATGATTTCCAGCGCGTTCTCGCTAGTCAGCATGGTCTCGTGCTTTACGATCTTCAGGTGCGGGTTCAGCGCCTGGAGCTTATCTGCAGCCGAGTCGATTTTCGGGCGACCGACGTCTGCGGTCGAGTGGATGATCTGTCGCTGCAGGTTGCTCTCATCGACAACGTCGAAGTCCACGAGACCGAGCGTGCCGATTCCGGCAGCCGCGAGGTAATACGCCAGCGGAGCGCCCAATCCGCCTGTGCCCACGCACAGGACCTTTGCAGCCTTCAGCTTTTGCTGGCCCTCCATGCCCACTTCGGGCAGGAGCAGGTGGCGCGAGTAGCGCGCAATCTCGTTATTGCTTAACGCCGGCAGAGTCGCCGGGTTTTCCAGTGTGGTTGCCATCGTCGTTTCCTTCAATTCTTCCAGCTTAATGAATCGCCGCTGTCTGCGGGTTCAAAATTGTTACCGTCTTTAGAATGCCCATCAGCTTCGCATCCGCATCCGCGAGTTCCGCAGGAGTTGCATCCCTCATGCCGTCCACCACTCCGGAGCAGATGGTATGTACCGTCAGATCGAACAGGTAGCAGGAATGATTGCGGTACGTTGTGTAGACGTCGTCTTTCACCTGATGGCACATTCCAGCGTCTTCCGCCCTGGTATGCGCGTAGATCATGCCATTTACAGTCACGCTGTCCACCTTCGGCGGTTCTGTGCTGCCTGCTTCATCTGGATGCAGGCACGCATCCTTCGATGCTTTCTGTTCCACGGCAGCCAGAAATTGCAAACCGGTGAGCGTCGTCTTCGGCGTATTGCCTGCCTTCCATACCGCTGCGCCCAGCCGTGTAGCATTTCCCGGCACCAGCGGCGACGGCAAATAGAAATCCTGGGACTTGCTCAGTGCCCACGTTTGCGGATACCGGAAGGTCACGCCTGTCGAGTTATCGGAGAACGACTGCGTCTGCGCACCGGCGGTGAGAGCCGCGCTCAGCATAAAGGCCGATACCAGCCGAACCGGATTGAGCGTGCTTGCTTGCATATCTCGATCAAGGAGGGGCTGGCTGTCCAGGTACACGCACTTAGCACAGCAGCCCGGATCAGCACCCTCCTGCAATCGACGGAATAATCGACAACGCGTCTTTCTCGCTGACCTTCGTGGCGTCTTTCTCCGGAAGATAGCGAATGTCTTCGTCGTTCAGATAGACATTTACGAAGGAGCGCAGCTTGCCTTCGTCGGAGTAGAGTTGCTTCTTCAGGTCGGGATGCTTCGCGGTCAGAGCGTTCAGGGCTTCGCCAACAGTGGTTGCGCTTACGCTAACGGAGTCCTGCTTGTTTGAATAGACTCGCAACGGAGTAGGAATGAAAATCTTCATCAGAAATGGTCCTTATCGGCTAGGGGAACAGGTTGAGGGATCAGACAATGCGCCTGATCACAGGGTGGGCGAGCCCACGCTCAACATCGTTCGGCTTCCAGCGCGGCCACTTCTACCGCTTCGTCCTCAAAGGCCTTGTCGTCTTCCCCGGTTCCGGTCAGCAAAAAGGAATTCGTTGCCTGCGCTATGCCTTCTTCGACTGCCGTAATCACGTAAGAACAGCCGAGCCAGTGCGCTTCGGCAAAATCCGTCTTCGACCAGCGTGCCGGATGGTCCGGATGCGAATGGTAGAACCCGATAATATCGAGTCCGCGTTCGCGTCCCTGCCGCTGAATCCGGATAAGTTCCTGTGGAGCGATCTGATAGCGGTTGCGCGCCGAGTCAGTGCGGGTATTGCCCGCTCGCACCGCATCCTCGACCTCATTGACCCCATCCACTGATTGTCCAAGCAGCACGCCGCAACACTCAAAGGGATACGTCTCCTCCCCATGGCGTCGAATTGCGTCGTAAACCTGCTCGTTCAGCTTCAGCATCGCTTCGCTTACTCCTCCCAGAAACGTTCCGACAAATACTTATCTGCCGAGTCAGCCAGGATCGTGACAATCACCGCCTCGCGCCCCTGCGCTGCCTCTTCCTCTGCAACCTGCAGGCAGGTTGCCACGGCGGCAGCCGCCGATACGCCAACCAGCAGGCCCTCGGTCCGTCCCAGCCGCTTGGCCATGGCGTAGGCGGACTCGGTGTCCATATCTATATTACGGTCTGCCAGCGCCGGGTCGTAAATCGGCGGGACAATTGCCGTAGCCATGTGCTTCAGGCCTTCGAGCCCATTGAAGGGCGAGTCCGGCTGCATGGAGATACACTGGATGGCTGGGTTCAACTCCTTCAACCTGCGCGATGTGCCCACAAACGTTCCGCTCGTGCCCAGCCCGGCTATGAAATGCGTGAGCTGGCCTTCGGTCTGTTCCCAGATTTCGTTGGCTGTGCCGAGGTAATGCGCGCGCCAATTGGCGTCGTTGCCGTATTGGTCGGCGTAGAAGTACTTCTCCGGCTCATTGGCAGCCAAAGATCGAGCCTTGCGAATCGCGCCATCCGAGCCATCAGCCGGGTCGGTCCAGATCACATTCGCTCCATAGGCAGCCAGGATACGCTTGCGCTCCAGCGATACATTCGACGGGATGCAGAGTGTAACGGGAAAGCCCATCGCCGCGCCGAGCATGGCGTAAGCGATGCCGGTGTTCCCGCTGGTCGCGTCCAGAAGATGCTTGCTCCCGTTTTTGCCGGGGCCGGGTCCTAGCAAGCCGCGCCGCTGCGCGTCGGCCACAATCCCTGAGGCCGCCCGGTCCTTGACTGAGCCGCCGGGATTCGTCCACTCGGCTTTGCCAAGAATCTGAATTCCCGGCAGATGCGCGGCAATCCGCTCCAGCCGGATGAGCGGCGTATTGCCGATGCGGTCCAGCAGAGCGGTTCCTACAAGAGACGTGTCCGGCGAATTGGTCATCGTTGCCATGCGTTGCAGTGGCGCGTCTGTTATGCGACAGTGAAAGAAGAGCCAGAGCGCCAGTCTTTAGTGTAACTTTTTGCGCCTGCCAATCACAATCTTTCCGAACGGATTACCCGTTATGCCCAAGAAAGTAAAGCCCCGCAGCTTCGACGAAATCCTGAGCCAACTACGCACCCTTCAATTTGATGTGCGCGAGACGCCTGGGGTCGCAAACCATGTGGTTGTATCGAAATACGGCTGCGCTGCCATACTGGGCCGCGCCAAAGACGGCAGCGGAGTCCTCCTTCACAAGCCGGGAATTCTGCTCGGAGACGAGATCGCCATTCTGCTCGACCGCGGTTTTCAGAAGTTCTTCAAGACCAGCCGTCTTGAGATTCCCGCAACTGCCGACCGCCTTAAGGCTGAACATCGCTTTACCGAAGAACTGGACGAAGTCACCGGCGGAATCGGCCTTTATAACGAGGCTCTGGGCACGGTAAGCGATGAATACATGTATGACCGCGTGAAAGGCCGCGACCAGGACGCTCCACCCAGAGGGCTTACTCCGTGGGAACTGACAGCGGGAGCCGCCGACAGCCATTGAGCGCGCGCCCGGAAGGCTGCGTCGTATGCCAGTAGGTGCCTGAGGACTGCTATGCAAGGTCGCGCCGCTCTTATCCGTCCCCGCTGCTTTCTTTCCCTCCTGCTCACTGGACTTGCGGTTCCCTTTTCCGGCTACGCAGCACAGCCGTCCCGTACTCCATCTTCGGTGGACGTGCAAATCACACTCTCGCAAAGAGCAGAGGCAAGGCTCAACGAGCGCTCTGAAGGAATCGTTGTCGCTGCCAGGTACTTCGGCGATCCAGCGCCTGGCGCAGAGTCGCACGTCAACCAGATCGGCCAGATTGATCTCGGCAGAGTGACCGAAGAGGTTTCGGGAAGATCGCAGACTGTACACATTACCGGGCCGAGCCTTACTCCCGGAGTCCTCGCGAGGATTCGAGGCCCGGTTATGCTCAACGTCAATATTTATTCTGCCCGCCGCAGCGGCCCGGACAATATCCTCAACTGCGATTTTTTTGACGGAAACCTCCGGGATACCCTGCACAAACCCCTTGTGCTGCATTGCGCTTTGATCTCCGAGGGATACGTCAGCGGCGTAGTTCCAATCCCGGCTGAGCGCGCGGCTGACTCCTATGCCATCTACTCGCTGCTTTTACCCGGTGCTCCGTCTGACAAGCTTGCACCTTCGCACATACGGCACTGGACCATTGCCGGAACCACCGTCAGCATCACCGATATGAATCCAGCCGTCCCGCCTGACGGCCAGCTCAAAGCCCCGCCCGACAACGTCAAGGCCTTTAACGAGGCGCTCGAGGACTTTCAGGCCCGCAAATACGACCGCTTCCAGTTGGAAACAGCGAGCCTGCACTGGAACCGCAGCCTGAATTTAGTCACCAATGAGCAGGTCAGCGACCTCCGTCGCTCCGGTTCCAGCGACACAGGCATTGCATTCTTCAGCGCGGTCTATTTCAACAGCAAGCAGACAGCCGCACTCGTCTATGTGAACGACTGGTGCGGCAATCTCTGCGCCGCCGGACAGTGGGTTTATCTCGAAAAACAAAATGGGCAATGGGTGCGACGGTCCGGAATTACCACCGGCGGGGCTTAAACTGGAAGAGCCATGTCTACCGCTACCGTCGAAGCCGCTCCCGTCCTCACACACGAACAGAAACTTGACCGCCTAGCGGAAGTTGCCGTCCGCGTCGGCCTTGGCCTGCGCCCCGGGCAGGAGATGGTCATGACAGCCACGCTCGATACCCTGCCGCTCGTACGGCGTATCACCGAGCATGCCTATAAGGCCGGAGCCACGCTCGTCACCACGCTGCTCACCGATGAGGAATCGACGCTGCTTCGCTATCAGTACGGCGAAAACGAGGGCTTCGACCACGCCGCCTCATGGCTCTATGACGGGATGGCTGCTGCCTACAGGAGCGGAGCAGCACGCCTCGCCGTTGCCGGAGGCAATCCCGGGCTGCTCTCGCAGCAGGATCCGGAAAAAGTTGGCCGCGCCAACCGCGCCATGTCGGCAGCGTACCGCCCCGCGCTTGAACTCATCACGCGGCACGACATTAATTGGACTATCGTCGCTGCGGCCACGCCCGCGTGGGCAGCGACCGTATTTCCGGACTTGCCCGCCGACCAGGCGCTCGAAAAACTCTGGGATGCCATCTTTGTTGCTTCGCGCGTCGATCTCCCTGATCCTGTTGCAGCGTGGCGCGAACACGATGCCGGGCTTCATCGCCGCGCCGACCTGCTCAATCAGAAGCGTTACCTCGCTTTGCACTTCAAGGCACCGGGGACGGATCTCAAGGTCGGCCTCGCCGACGACCACCTCTGGCTCGGCGGTGGCATGAACGCAGGCAACGGCCAGTACTGCATTCCCAACATGCCGACGGAAGAGGTCTTCACCACTCCGCACAAGGACCGGACTGAGGGCTATGTGACCAGCACCAAGCCGCTCTCGTATCAGGGAACGATGATTGAAGGCATCCAGGTGCGTTTCGAGGGAGGTCGCGTGGTCGAGGCCAAAGCGTCGAAAGGCGAAGAAGTGCTGAACCAGATGATTGGAACCGACGATGGCGCGCGCCGTCTTGGCGAAGTCGCGCTCGTTCCGCATTCCTCGCCCATCGCGAGCAGTGGACTGCTCTTTAACCACACGCTGTTTGATGAAAACGCCGCTTCGCACATCGCGCTCGGTCAGGCATACAGCTCCTGCCTGAAAGACGGACACAACCTTACACCTGAACAGCTCGCAAAGCTCGGAGCCAACGACAGCCTGATTCATGTCGACTGGATGATCGGGTCTGGGAAGATGGACGTGGACGGCGTTACTGCTGACGGCAAGGCCGAGCCGCTGATGCGGCAAGGGGAGTGGGTCTAGCCGCGAATCGTCCTGAATCCTTCCCCCAGTTGCTCTGATCCAATGCGAACAGGAGGGAGACTTATGCCGAAGATCGTTCGTTTTCACGCGCTCGGCGGCCCTGAGGTCCTCAAATTTGAGCAGGAAGCCACTCGCCAGCCCGGCCCCGGCGAAGTGCGGCTGAAGATCCAGGCCGTCGGTCTCAATCGCGCCGAGTCGATGTACTATCACGGCCACTACCTTGAGCACGCCGAATTGCCCTCACGTCTCGGCTATGAAGCTGCAGGCATCATAGAGGCGGTTGGGCCGGGAGTGGATTCAGCTCTGGTTGGCAAGGCCGTCGCCACAGTACCAGGTTTCTCACAGAATAAATACGGCCTGCTCGGCGAAGAAGCGATTCTGCCCGCTTCAGTTCTGGCCGAATACCCGGGCAATCTCTGCGTGACTGAAGGGGCCGCCATCTGGATGCAGTACCTTACCGCGTGGGGTGCGCTGGTCCACTTCGGCAAAGTTGCGAAAGGAGACTTTGTTGTCATCACTGCTGCTTCAAGCAGCGTGGGC
>JASHRS010000235.1 GCA_030037215.1 Silvibacterium sp.
GTTTGTGCGGAAGAATAGACCCCTGCACCAGGAGAAAAAGTTGGCGTTGCCGCAGCGGGAAGACTGATCGTGTATGTAGCCGTGGCTACGGCCGATTGCGTGTATCCGCCGGCCGTTGCAATGGCCTCAATCGTCTCCGACGATGAGACCGTGATCGGCCCGCTGTACATGGTCGAACTGGTGGTCGGAGTTGTCCCGTCGGTCGTGTAGTAGATGGTTGCGTCGGCCGTCGCATCAGAGATGGTCACCGATTGCGCTGATGTATAGGCCCCTGCAGCCGGTGAAAAAGTGGGGGTAGCCGCCTGCGTAGCTGCTGCGGGAGTAAGCACGAAACCGTGAAATATTGCATTCGAATCTATGTATGTACCGGCGATATCTCCGGAGGCATTGACACTAAGCCCACCGGTTCCTGCCACCAGGAATGTGAGCGCTGTGGCAGCTCCAGGAGCATCGAATGAGGTGATTGTGCCGTCGCTGTTGGTCCGCACAAACCCGTGCCTCACCCCGGTTGAATCCGTGTAGTATCCCGTGATGTAGCTTCCGCCTGGGTCGATGCCGAAAGGCAGCGTTCCTGACAGTTTCCCGGTGCCAATCACCGAGCCTTGAGGATTGAAGCTGGTAATGGTGCCGTCTGCGGTTCGAATGAAGCCGCTTCCCAGGCTGCTCGTCGATCCATAAGCTCCAGTTACGTCTCCCGCCGTGTCGATACTGAGGGGAACAGTGGCGTAACAATCCGTGCCGGAGCCCGAGCATGGCACCTGGAATTCCGTGATTGTGCCCCCGGTATCTCGCACAAACCCAAAGGGAACCTCTTTTGTGGCGACGAATATCCCGGTTATCTCTCCGGAGGTGTTAATGCCGATCGCCACAGTTCCTTCATCATTGGCTGTTCCTTCATCCGGGGCATCGAAGCTCGTGACCGTGCCATCGAGCGTGCGCTCGAACCCGTGATAGTAGGTTGTTCCGGTAAGATACGATCCTGTTATATAAGCCCCTACGACCGTTCCCGCACTGTTGACACCAAAAGCAATCGTGCCCCGGTGTCCGGTTGTGCCCGCCCCGGAAATGTCAATGGGAGTAATTGTGCCATCGGCAGTTCGTAAAAAGCCGTGGTATACATTGCTCGAATCTGCGTACATGCCCGCGATGTAATTCCCCGTGGGATCGATACTGAGGGCGAACGTTCCCTGGGTCGTGCTTGTCCCCGCGCCCGTAACATCGAAAGGAGTGATGGTGCCATCTGCGGTTCGCAGGAAGCCGTGAGCCGCATTGTTGTCGTCCAGATACGTTCCCGCAATGTCGCCTGCGGTATCGATGCTGCCGGCGATGGTTCCGGTCCCGGCATTTGTGCCTGCACCTGATACATCAAAAGACGTAATGGTGTTCGTCCCGCTGGTAGCGTCGGGAGTCAGAGCAGACATCCCTGATGCTCTGGCTGCCTGCGGCGCCACAGAACTGCTGAATAGCCGGGTCCAACTCTTCCCTATCCATGCGCGCGCCGAAGAAGTCGATGTCAACCATACGCCGCCGGCCATCAGAAGAACCAGGCCAACCACGGCCGCAGGCGCGGCGCTTTGCACCCAATCCGGCATTTTCATTCCTGCGCGAAGCGCAATCCAAAGGGACCGGATATCGACAGAAGTTCGACGCTTCATTAGGTTCTCCTTCCTGGCTTCTTTGTACAGCGCCCGATTTCATGCAGAATCTGGGGTTTGCAGGCATCAGGGAAACTCGGTCGAGCATGTTGCAAGGAACAGCAGACACGAATTGCACGACTAGAGTCCTTCCTGGCCCTTATGTGCTGCAAGAGAAGCGACGGGAAATGAAAGGGCATTTCAGGGAAAAGCGGCAGCGTTCTTTTCCTTCGCTGCAGGACATTCCCCTGCGATATACTGACGATCTCCCCGTCATTGGTTTTTGCCTGCCCACCGCGCTGTAAGTGGAGGGATCGAATTTGTATGACTGTCTCTCATGCCGGTCATGCTCGCGTTTCGGATAGCTCCGGGAAGCTCGCATCGTGGAAGTCAATCGCGGACTATTTTGACTGCGATGAGCGCACAGCGAAACGCTGGGAGCGTGAGCGGGGACTGCCTGTGCATCGGGCGCCGGGTGGAAAGCGCAGCGCGGTCTTTGCCTACCCTTCAGAACTTGATTCCTGGCTGCGAACCGGGGACCGAGGGCAGAACCTTCACTCTGCGGCATTGGCAGAGGGGCCGGAAGCAGAAAAGGGTAGAGCCACCCCCGTCGCGTTCGAATTTCAAGTGGCAACCGAAGGAGAGTCCACATCAATTTCTGCTCAGGCGCCAGGCAGGAGTTCGGCATTCCGCCGCTGGTCTGTGTGGATCGCGGCGAGTGTGGCTGCTCTCCTTGTAATCACAGGGGTGCTTCTGGTACGCAGAGATCAATACGCTCAGACGACTCTCCTGGCGTCTTCCAGTACCCATGTCTCGTCGAGCGTTTCGCCGCATATTCCGGCGCCTGGCGCCGAGGAGCTTTACCTTCAGGGTCGCTATTTCTGGAATCTGCGTACCGCCGACAGCCTTTCCAAAGCGATCGACGCTTACACACAGGCGATTGTGAAGGACCCTTCCTATGCCGAAGCCTATGCCGGACTCGCCGAGAGTTACGATCTGCTGCCACAATTTGCGCATGCTGACCTGGCCGAGGCTTTCGCACGAGCAAAAAACGCCGCCGACAAAGCAATCGAGTTGAACCCGAGTCTTGCTGCCGCGCACCGCGCAAAAGCTTTCGCTCTGTTCTTTTGGGATTGGGACATTCCCGGCTCCGATGCTGAGTTCCAACGCGCTCTCGCCCTGGATCCAAACTCAGCGGAAACCCACCAGTGGTATGCCAGCACCCTCTTCAACAGGCTCGAAGGAGATGAAGCCATAAGGCAGATCGACGAAGCCCACCGGTTGAGTCCGACTTCGGCTGCCATCGCAACCGACGCTGCCCTGATTCACGCGAATTTCGGAGACAACATGGTTGCCAGCATGAGGGCATTACGGGAAATCGAGCTGACGCAACCGACTCTGCTGACTCCAACCTATTTCCTGGATGGGATCGATTTTGCGACGGGAGATTATCCGGCGTATCTTACCGAGCTCCGCCGCATCGCTTCGATCACTCATAATCCGGACGATATTGCCATGGCTGACGGAGCGGGGCGAGGGTGGGCGCAGGCAGGCAAGGTTGGGATGCTGGAAGCATTGATCAGGACTCGAAAGACGGCCTTCAATCGTGGAACAGAACCGGGCTTCTCGCTCGGCCAAACCTACTTGCTGCTGGGACGCCCCAAAGAAGCATTGCCATACTTTGAGGCATCCCTCGACGAGCATTTCATTCTGCTGATGACAATGCAGGATTGCGGCTGGGCAAAGAAGCTTTCGAACGATCCGGGCTATGCTGCGCTTTTCGCTCGGATCAGTGAGCGCATGCATGCCGGCCATACTGCTCACCCGCAGG
>JASHRS010000027.1 GCA_030037215.1 Silvibacterium sp.
CCTCAAAGGCAAGGTCGCCGAAGGAGTCCGCACCACCTCCGCCGCACTTGAGCTCGCCACACGCCACAAAGTTGAAATGCCCATCGCCGAACAGGTGCACGCCATCCTCTATCAAAGCAAGCACCCCAGCGAAGCCATCCAGGACCTCATGGGGCGCCCCGGCCGCGACGAATAACTCGGCATTCCAACTCGACGCCGGTACTTCCCACGCGGTCTTTTACACTAATACCCAGAGGTCCTAATGATTCAAACACTCTTTGGCAGCCTCGAAGAGCCGCCAAGGCAGAGTATCTTCGACCGCATGAAGCAGGCTGTCTCGCGTACTCGCGAGAACCTCGAAGAACGCATCGAGGGCGTCCTGTCGCTCACGCGCACCATCGATGAGTCTGCGCTCGAAGACCTCGAAATGTCCCTTATCGCCTCCGACATCGGCGTCAACACCGCCGCGGAAATCCTCGAAGCTCTTCGCGACCGCGCCAAACGCAAACAAATCGAGAACGGAGCCGAGCTCAAGCAGCTTCTCAAGGAACAACTGAAATCCATCCTCGACGAGCAACGCCGCCCCCCGCGTCAGGTTGCAACCACACCTGAAATCATCCTCATGGTCGGCGTAAACGGAACCGGCAAGACCACCACCAGCGGCAAGCTCGCTGCGTACTTCCGTGCGCAGAACAAAACCGTTCTTCTCTGCGCCGCCGATACCTTCCGCGCCGCTGCCATTGAACAGCTCGAGGTCTGGAGCCAGCGCAGCGGCGTCGAGCTCATCAAGTCCCGTCAGGGAGGCGACCCATCCGCCGTGCTCTTCGATGCGCTTCAGTCCGCAAAAGCGCGCAGCATCGACTACCTCATCGTTGACACCGCCGGACGCCTCCACACCAAGGACAACCTCATGGCCGAGCTCGACAAAATGCGCCGCATTACCCAGCGCTTCAGCCCTGATGCCCCGCACGAAGTCCTGCTCGTCCTCGACGCGACCACCGGCCAGAACGGCCTCCAGCAGGCGCGACTCTTCACCGAATCCGCTGGAGTCACCGGCATTGTCCTCACCAAGCTCGACGGCACCGCCAAGGGCGGCATCGCCATTGCCATCGCTCGCGATCTTAAGCTTCCTGTGCGCTACGTCGGTGTCGGCGAGAAGATCGACGACCTGCTCCCCTTCAACAGCGACGCCTTTGTCGACTCACTGCTCGAAGCCTAGCCATCCATCATGAGCGATCTCACGCCGGCGCAGGGACAAGACCTCATCTGGATGCGCCACGCTCTTGACCTCGCGCTCCAGTCCGTCGGTGTCGCCTCGCCCAACCCCGCCGTCGGCTGCGTTCTCGTAAGCAACAACGACATCGTGGGCGAAGGCTTCCACTCCTACGACCTCCGCGACCACGCCGAAGTCGTCGCCCTCAAGGCCGCCGGCTCCGCAGCCAAAGGATCGACCGCCTACGTCACCCTTGAGCCCTGCAGCCACACCGGACGCACCGGCCCTTGCGCCAACGCCCTCATCGCCGCTGGAGTCTCCCGCGTCGTCGTCGCCACCGGCGACCCCAACCCCGCCGTTAACGGAAGCGGAATTGCCATCCTCCGCCGCGCCGGCATCTCTGTCGATATCGGCACGTTCGAACAGGAGGCACGCGACCTCAACGACGGCTTCGCGCGTTACATCCGGACAAACCTTCCCTTCATCACCCTCAAAGCCGGCATCTCGCTCGATGGACGCATCGCTCCCGACCCCGCAACCCGCACACCCGGCTCCGCCGTCATGCTCACCGGCGCTGAATCTCAGGCTGAAGTTCATCGCATGCGCCACGCATCAGACGCGCTCATCACCGGCATCAACACCGTCCTCGCCGACAATCCGCTACTCACCGATCGCAGCGGACTTCCGCGCCGCCGTCCGCTTCTGCGCGTCGTGCTCGACTCCACGCTGCGCCTGCCCCTCGAATCAAAATTGGTTCAAACCGCCAACGACGATCTGATCGTCTTATGCGCCGAGCCCAATCCCGAACGCCGCCGCGCCCTCGAAGCCCTGCACATCCGCGTCGAACAGATCGACACCGAACCAAACAGCAATCGCATTCCCCTCAAACGCGCACTCAAACGTCTCGGAGAACTGGAAATTACCTCCGCCATGCTCGAAGCAGGCTCGCAACTCAACGCCTCCGCCATTGCGCACGATACCCTCCCCGGAAATGTAGACAAGCTCACCCTCTTCTACGCACCCGTCTTTCTCGGTGCCTCCGCCGTCCCGCTCCTCGACACCGCCCACTCCATCCCACTCCGTCCCATCCGCACCACTCTTTGCCACTTCGGCCCTGACGTTCGCCTCGAAGCCTGGCTCCGCGACCCCTGGTCCGGCGACGAGATGTAACCTGAATCTATGTTCACCGGCCTTATCGAATCCACCGGAACCATCCTCTCCCTCGAAGACCGCGCCGGAACCCGCCGCATTACCGTCTCCGCACCCGCGCTCGCGCCCAAACTCCACATCGGAGACAGTATCGCTGTCAGTGGAGTCTGCCTTACAGCGCTCGACATTGACTCCGAAAAATTCCACGCTGATCTTGCTGCCGAAACCGTCGCCCGCACCTCGCTCACGCGCCTCGCGCCCGGCTCCGTTGTAAATCTCGAGCTGCCCACGCCCGCCGGAACCCCGCTCGGCGGCCACATCGTTCAGGGCCATGTCGACGGCGCTGGAACCCTCCTCGCGCTCAACCCCATCGATCCCACCGCCGCCAAAAATCAAACCGACTGGTGGCTTCAGGTCGAAGTCCCCGAAAACACGCGCCAGTATATGGTTGAAAAAGGCTCCATCGCCATCGAAGGCATCAGTCTCACCATCGCCCGTTGGGACGGACGCATCGCCGCCATAGCCATCATTCCGCACACCTGGGCTGCGACCAACCTGCACACTCTCGCACCCGGCGCGTCCATCAACATCGAAGCCGACGTCCTGATAAAGCTCGCGGTCCAGCGCCAGCTAGATTCCGTCTTCGAGCTCACCGTCGACTACCTCGTTGCCAATGGCTACTGAATTTCAGTTGCCGTGATCCCTACTCCAGGCTTCTAATTCTTATGGAGCAGTTACTCCATGTGGATGACCCACGAAGAATTCGGTCCGGAGCTCATTTTTTTGCTCAGAAAGCGGCGCTACACTGACGCTGCCGCCTTCTGGAAAGGCGCAAAGCCCTTCGCACAGCCTTCCGTTCCATCGGCCGTATTGCTCGCACAGATCATGGAGACAGACCCTCCGTGCCTTGCTTTCCTCACGCCACACGAGTTGGAAGAGATTCAGGTCGCCGCCGGCTTCGCCGCGCTCGTTGGAGCCACGCGGCGCATGGGCCGCTTCGTAAGTCCCCGCATCCCATGGCCACACCAGCTCTCGAAGGATGCTGCGGTTCACAATCTGCTCTCCGCCTTCCACACTGATCAGCTGATCAGCCGCATCGCATCCGAGCAGCGATCGTGCAGAACGCACGTCCGCGTCCAGATCTCCTGCGAAGGAGCCTGTATCACCTGCCTCCTCGCCAGCTCACGCGATTATCCGCTCGACCACTGCCCGCCGGTTCCGATTGTCGGCTGCGTCAATTACGAAAAAGGATGCCGCTGCTCACTCGCCGCCGCCACCTCCGAGCCGGAATCCGACCCTGTATCCTGGCTCTCCTGACAGGAAGCGAGGTTCTGAACCCATAAATTTAATCTCTCTGAAATAAGGGAGGCCTGCTATTGGGCCGCTGTCGGATTCAGTCGGATAGATATAGATGTAGACGCCTTTTCCAGTCATCGAAATTGTCATTTGATGGCAGGCCGTCAAGGTCGGATGGAAGAGAATCCCGCGCGGCATTGTCCAATTGCCAGGCCGCCAAGATTGTTTCAAACATACTGTCGGTGGCAGCAGCATATTCAGGAGCTTTGGCCCTCGACAAGACATCCTTGATTTCGCTTTTCAATTCGCCACTTCCAGAGGACCAAGCTGCCCACGCCGGAAACCAAATCGGCCATTTTGGTTCCTCTTGTCGGCTCAACGAATCTTCAATTGTTTCGAAGTCCCGATCAGCAAATGGGGAAAGAACGAAAACCCTCGTCTCCTGGCGCGGCCCCCATGCGACAATGTCAATCTTAAAAGATGCGCGAAGTCGAAGAGATGTCGCGATTGCAGAAGTTACTCCGTCGTACCAATCATGCACGACAGTCTTTTCGAAAATCGATCGAGTTGGAATCGGAAATGATAAATCGGACAATTCCATTTGACTTACTCCTCTACGGTCAAAAAAGTCCCGCCGAAGACGCGTCCGTCTGAACAGCCAGTCCTATTTCGCCGCGTCTTCCCCGATCCTTAGCACCGCCAGAAACGCTTCCTGCGGAATATCCACCTTCCCGATGCGTTTCATACGCTTCTTGCCTTCTTTCTGTTTCTCCAGCAGCTTGCGCTTACGCGAAATATCGCCGCCGTAGCACTTGGCAATCACGTTTTTGCGCAGCGCGCTCACAGTCTCACGCGCAATGATCTTTGACCCGATCGCGGCCTGGATCGCCACTTCGAACTGCTGCCGCGGAATCAGCTCGCGCATCTTCGACACCAGCGCGCGTCCGCGCTCGTACGCAAAGTCCCGGTGCACGATGATCGACAGCGCATCCACAGGCTCGCCCGACACCAGAATGTCCAGCTTCACCATCGGTGAATCCCACGTTCCCGACAGGTGATAATCCAGCGACGCATACCCACGCGACACCGACTTCAACCGGTCGTAGAAATCCAGCACGATCTCATTCAGTGGAAGCTCGTACGTCAGCATCACCCGTGTCGGCGTCACGTATTCAAAATTCTTCTGCCGTCCGCGCTTCTCTTCCACCAGCTTCAGAATCCCGCCAACATACTCCTCATTCGTCAGAATCGTCGCCATAATTACCGGCTCTGCGACCGACTCAATCTCCGAAGGGTCGGGCCAGCGCGAAGGATTATCCACCTCCAGCACGCTGCCGTCCGTCATCGTGATCTTGTACCGCACGCCGGGAGCCGTCGTAATCAGGTCCAGGTCGAACTCGCGCTCCAGCCGCTCCTGAATAATCTCCATGTGCAGCAAGCCCAAAAAACCGCACCGGAACCCAAACCCCAGCGCCGCCGAACTCTCCGGCTCAAAGAAAAATGAAGAGTCATTTAGCCGCAATTTCTCCAGGGCATCTCGCAGCAGCGTGTGTTCATGCGAGTCCACCGTGTAAAGCCCGGCAAACACCATCGACTTGATGTCTTCAAACCCCGGCAGCGGAGCCGCCGCCGGACGCGCATCATCCGTAATCGTGTCTCCGACCTTGGTATCGGCCACATTCTTGATCGTGGCAATAAAAAATCCCACTTCGCCCGCGGAAAGCTCGTCAATCTCCACCGGCTTCGGCGTCAGCACGCCCAGCGAATCCACGTCGAACACCTTCCCGTTCGACATCAGCCGGATCTTCATCCCCTTGCGTAGCCGCCCGTTCACAATCCTCGCCAGCACAATCACGCCGCGATACGCGTCAAACCATGAATCGAAAATCAGCGCCTGCAGCGGGGCCTCCGCGTCGCCCGCCGGCGGAGGCAGTCGCCTCACAATTGCTTCCAGAATCTCCGGCACACTCTGTCCCGTCTTCGCGCTCACCGGAATCGCGTCCGTCGCGTCAATCCCCACTGTCTGCTCGATCATCTCCTGCGTGCGTACAATGTCTGCGCTCGGCAAATCGATCTTGTTGATTACGGGGATCACTTCAAGTCCGTGGTTGATCGCCAGATACGCATTCGCCAGCGTCTGCGCCTCCACGCCTTGCGACGCGTCCACAACAAGCAGCGCGCCCTCGCACGAGGCCAACGACCGCGACACCTCATACGAAAAATCCACGTGCCCCGGCGTATCGATCAGGTTCAGTTGATACGTTTCCCCATCCTTCGCGGGATACGTCATCCGCACTGAGTGTGCCTTGATCGTGATCCCGCGCTCGCGCTCCAAGTCCATCGCGTCCAGAACCTGCGCCTGCATCTCGCGCGCCGTCAGCGAGCCCGTCAGCTCCAGCAAGCGGTCGGAGAGTGTCGATTTGCCATGATCGATATGCGCGATAATGGCGAAATTGCGAATGTGCTTACTGTCCATGAAAAAGAAAAAGGAGGCGAGCCTTCAATACTCTCTGCGGAAAAACTGCTCCAATGCCTCAGTTTATCATCGCGTTCGAGCGCAAATTGCGCTCCAATCGGCTCTCAAGGCCCTACAATAATGCGATACGGAGCTGGTTGAGAGAACTCGATCGATTCTTCGTCCTACATATACGCATGGTTGTTTTCCGATCCGCTCTGATTGTCGCCTTGGCCGCGCTGTTCTCCTATTCCGCGATTGCCCAGTCTGCCGCCGCTCCCGCTCCGCAATCCTCAGCCTCTCAAGCTGCGTATCTCCAACAAAGGAGGGTTGCACAAATCATTCAGGACGTAGAAGCCGCTTATCAGAACGGGCTCGACAATTACCACGACGGCCATCTTGCTGCCGCGAAATCTAATTTCGATTATGCCGTCGATCAGATGCTCATGTGCGGCATCGACATCAAGAGCGATCCTCAGTTGAATGCAGAATTCGAACGCATCGTCGACGCCGTTAATACTCTCGAAATGGACGCGCTCAAGCAGGGCAACGGTCTCGCCGCCGCTGAACCCACTCCGGTAGGAGTCGCCAATGACGTTACCTTCCCTGTCGATCCCACCATCCGCGCAGAAGCTGAAGCACAGTTGAAAACCACGCAGTCTGACCTTCCCCTGGTCATGAATGACTACGTTGCCAGCTATATCAACTTCTTCTCCAAGAGCAAAACCGGACACGCCACCATCGTTGCCTCGCTCGATCGCGCTGGCCGCTATAAAAACATGATCGAGCGCGTGCTCAAAGAGGAAGGTGTTCCCCAGGACCTCATCTATCAGGCGGTCGCCGAATCCGGCTTTCGCCCTCAGGCCGTGAATCCCCGTTCCGGGGCCGGCGGCATGTGGCAGTTCATGCCCGGTGATGCCTACGCCCCACCTCGCAGCGCATGGTACGACCAGCGCTTCGATCCCGAGGCTTCTACCCGCGCCTACGCGAAATACATCAAGTATCTCTATAACCAGCTCGGCGACTGGTATCTTGCCATGGCCGCCTATGACTGGGGCGCTGGCAACATTCAACGCGCCGTTGAGCGCACAGGCTTCGCTGACTTCTGGGAGCTCTACCGCCGCAACAATCTCCCTGCCGAAACCAAGAACTACGTGCCCATCATTCTCGCTGTTACCATTATGGCGAAAAACCCCAAACAGTACGGTCTCGACGACCTCACACCTGACCCTCCGCTCGTGGACGACACTGTCGAGACCAACTACAGCATCGGCCTGCCGTTGGTCGCGGATCTCGTAGACGCGCCAATTCAGGAAGTCGTCGCCCTCAACCCCAGCCTGCTGCGCGGTGCCACTCCTCCCGACGACACCTATGACCTTCATCTGCCAGCCGGCACTAAAGCGCTCTTTGAAAAGCGCGTCACCGAAGTTCCCGAAGACAAGCGCCGCTACTGGCGTTATCACACACTTGCAGCCAACGAGACTTTGGAGGACGTAGCGCACGCTTTCCACGTCTCGGTCTCTGAAATCGCCGAGGTGAACCAGCTTGCTTCCACAACCGACCTTAGCGGCATCGACGCCGTCATCATACCAGTCGCCCCTGCCTCAGTGCGTTCCACCACTGTCTATAATGCACGCCGGGGAGACACCCTGGTTACCATCGCCGACCGCTTCGGCATCACTGTCCAGCAGTTGCGCCGCTGGAACCATCTTTCAGGCTCCGCCGTGCGTCCGGGACGTCGTCTCTATGTCGCCGAGCCTACGCATATTCCCGCCTCACCACACCACGCCAGTAAAAGAAAACACTCCCGTTCTCACGGGACGCCGCACCACACAGCGGAGTAATTCTTCTGCCTTTTCTTCCGCAGCCCTCTTTCCTGAGGAGACTTTAAGTAGTTTCGGAACGGAAATTCGACATAAGAAAATAATCCCTCCTCCACGAACTACTTGCGTTTTCATGGCTAGGCGTTGCATGCTGTTGCTATAATTCGCGGGCAGGGATTTCATTTATGCCGCAATAGGGCATCTAAAAAACAGGCTGTATGGGCTTGAGCCCGGAGGGCAATTTCGATGCAGGATGAGCGCAGATATTACGCACACAGCGACGGTGACTTTGAACCAGAGACAGATGCCTTCCCTGAGGACACGGAAGATAACTTCGATGAGGAAGAGGAGGAAGTCTCTGTCTCCCTCTCATCGGACGACGATGACATCGGCGAAGAAGAGGAACAGGTCATCGCAGTAGTAGAGACAACACCGGTTGTCGTCCCGTCGGCGGTTGAAGCGGCAGTGGCTCCGAAGCCTGTTGCGAAAAGAGCTCCGGCAAAGAAAGCCGCTAAGAAAGTTCGACCTAAGAAGGCAGCAAAGAAGGCTGTTGCAAAGAAAGTGGCGAAGAAAGCCGCAAAAAGGACGGGAAAAAAGACAGCTAAGAAATCTGCCGCTAAGAAGAGCAGTAAGGGTGCCAGCGGCAAGAAGGCTGCGAAGAAAGTAGCAGCCAGCAAGAAGGGTGCCAGCAATAAAAAATCAATCAAAAGAGGTGTTCCTTTGGCAGTTAAGAAAGCAGCAAAGAAGGCGGCCAAGAAATCTCCGGCTAAGAAGGCAGCGAAAAAGAAGGCTCCTGCAAAGAAAAAGAAAGCAGCTAAGAAGAAGTAATCTAAGTATTTAAAGAGGCAAGCAAAAAAGCCTGGCATTATGCCAGGCTTTTTTGCGCCCGTAAGATTTGTTTTTAATAACCTAGTATTGAAGTCGCATTATCTCCTGGTAGAACGTCCAGCTTTCATCTGTCCTTAACGGGCAACTGTGGAAAGCATATTGTGGGGGCTGGCAAAAGTTATGAAGGTAAGAAAACTGCCGATATGAGATTCTAAATATCTATCATCATAATAATGAACGACTTAGATATTCCTCCCGGTGTTACTAAGGAGCGAAATAGAACAACCTTCAGAAAGGGCTGGCGTTCCTAAACCCAGAATCTCCACAATTTTTTCCACAGATAAGCCGACTCACCCCAGAACTTTTCACCTTGCATGGAATGGGGAGGGCTCCGAGTCGATTCGGAGCCCTCCCCATGAAGAGACTGCCTTAGTGCGTAGCTCCTGATGGATTTGCTGGAGCGTGAGAAACCGGAGCTGAAGGCACATCAGGCGCTGGAGCAGGAACACCCGATTTCACATTGTAGGCGTCGATCACAGCCTTGGTAATGTCGGTGGCGTCGGCTCTCCACAAAACTGTGGGAGCCTGCTGCTGGCTGGCGCTTTCATCCAGAACAACTCCAAAGCCATTCTGGGCGGCGTAGCTCTGCAGAACACCGTATACCTTCTCAGCCAACTGCTGATAGGCTTGCCCCATCTCCTGCTGATAATCGCTTGAAGCGTCCTCGCCATCGCGCTGCAGGCTCTTTTCCTTCTCATCGATAGCCTGGGTACGGCTCTCGCGCTCAGTGTCGCTGAGCTTGTCGCCGGCAGCCTGAAGCTGCTTCTTCAGCGTATCGATCTCATCGGACTCTGCCTTGAGCTGCGCTCGCTTGGGATCAAACTTCTTCTGTATCTCCGCGATATTCCGTCTGCCCTCGTTTGTCTGAAAGACAGCGGCCTGGAAGTTAATGACTGCCACCCTTGTTGTGCCCGTAGGCGTCGCAGCGGATGTGGTGTCAGCAGGTGCCGTTGCGCGAGGAGCGGCAGCCGCCTGTGCCATAGCACTGAGGCCGAGCCCTACGACGAGCACGCTTGCTATGGAAAGCGAGCGCAATAATACACGTTTCATGTGAACCTACAATTCCTCCAAGTTGAGTCAGATCGCCCGCACTTGCGGAAGCGAACTTCGCTTCCTGATCTACCTGCTGCGCAGTTCGTAGAGGCAGACTCCAGCCCGGAAAGCACTGGAAAGCAAGACGAGACACGATCAGAAGACATTCTCAGGAACTGAGCCGAATTATAGGTGGGGGCCGACTCATCGTCAATGGCGCTCCGGTGCTTCTTGCCCTCTCCAGGACAGCATTATCCTTGCCTTCCAATAGGATGGATACAGAATGCCGTTATACTCCCCGTCTTTGAACTTTAGAAGGTCGTGCTCACTGCAAGACGGAAGGTCTTGCGCGGTTCGCGGAGCTGATAAAGAGATCCGTAAGCCTGCTGTGCCTGCGCATAGCTGTAATCGCCCGCTCCGCCCGCGGGGAACATGCTGCGCGTGATCAGATCCTCGGTATAGAAGTCTTTCTCCAGTCGCAAGGGGTTGAATGCGTAATAGATGCGGAAGGGGGCGTTGATAATCGGCATCATCACGTCAAGTTCACCGCCCGTCGACATGCGCGGAACATAGTTCGTTCCAGGGATTGGATCAATCGTGTGACTGAAGGCGATGTTCACGCCGCCCTGACATGCCCCGTTGACGTAATTCGGGCAGCCGTAGAGTGGTGAATTCAACATTGCAATACCCTCCGGGCTCTGTTTCAGCTGGCTGTTATCAACAGCCATATCCATGCCGAAATCGTCGAAGAGAACAAAAGCAACCGTTCGCGCATAGATCGGGATCGTGTACTGAAAGTTCGAGGTAACGCTCAGATCGCCGCCAATTGAAGCTATACCATACACGGGAATCGGCACCTGGATCGGGCCGAGGCTGGGGTTTGTCGGATCCCTGGGAACGGTAGTGCCGTCCGGATTTGTCAGATTGAACAACACACGCGTCGGCACAAAGCCGTAAGGCGTGGCCGAGCGGATATCGAACCCTCGCAGATCGGCTTCGCCGCCTGTATAGAAGCGATTGAACGGTGGCGCTACGTCGCCGCTGATACCGCGAACATAGGCTCCCTGCAGGCGGAACCCAAAGACGTCTCGTCCCTCAGGGTTGAAACGCAGGCCCTTGATTGGGTGGAAGCTCTTGTATTCGATCAGCGGCTGGATGTAGCGAACACTTCCCCACAGCCCGGCAATTTGCAAATCGGCTGAAATCTCGTGTCCAGTGTGCGGCTGATAGATTGCATCCAGCTTATTTTCGGTATAGCTGAACAGCAACGAGCTGGTCACAATGCCTTCCAGCGCATTTTGCCCCTGGATACCGCTGCGGAAAGCCAGCGTCTGGAAGAAATTGGTCGAAGCGGCGCTATAGGTCGTAATTGTTGAACTGTTCAGGCTGTACGTTACACCTACACGCTTGAAACTGTGACGGATGGGATAACTTGCAGAAACTGTAAAACCTGTAGAGCTCTGGTCATATTTCTGCAAAAGAGACTGGGTTGCTGTAGAAAGGTTTGCTGGATTGCCGCCAGCAAGTTTATAGTTCTTCGTCGCGTTGTAATCGTACTTGCTGTTGAATATCTGAAAGCCAAAATTAAGCGGACGGTTGCGCACGTATGGCATGTTGAAGCCGAACCGCACATTGCGAGTAACATCACCTACGTTGGCCTGCAATGTAAGGGTTTCGCCAAGCCCCAAAAAGTTGTTTGTCTGGTAATTGATGCCGAGGAACGATCCGCCCAGGCCGCTCACACCACCATTCAAGCCGATCGAATTCTTGCCTTTTTCCGTCACCTTCAGTAGTAGGTCGACAGTCCCGTTCTCAGCGTTCTGGTGCGTCTCGGAATCCTGATCCACCTTCAACGGATTGAAGTAATCAAGCTGGTTGAGCCGCATGATGCTCAATTCCCAAAGCTTGCTGTTGTAAATCTGGCCTTCCTGCAGCGCCAACTCGCGACGAATGACAAAGTCGCGCGTTACTGTGTTGCCCTGGAACTCGATCCGCGAAACGTAAAACGGCTTGCCTTCGTCAATCTGGATATTGAAGCTGACCGTTTTCTTCACATCGTCGATATTGGGAATTGGTGTACCGACAAAATTGATGTACCCCAGCGTTCCATAGGCCTTCTGCAGATTTTGCAGGCCCTTGGCGAATGCCGTCCGGTTAAACCATTCTCCGTCCTTAATCGCAAACTGCGCACGGAGCGCCTTAACATTGGTCACGGCTTTGTTGCCGCTGAAAGTAATCCCTGTCAGCCGGTAACGTCCACCCTCCTCAATCGGCATGGTGATATCGATCCGCTTGCCCTTCTTCGGCCGGAACGTGAACAACGACAGACCCGTCTCGCTGCGAAGATTGGTCTGAGGATCACCTACACTGGCGCGGAAGTATCCCCGATCCTGATAAGCCTGCCGGACTCGCTCGGAATCTTCTTCCAGCTTGCTGGCGTCATACACGCGGGGAAAAAGGTCCTCGAGGAAAATCGAATGCGGTATCCCGATAGGGCGCAGGTTCCTCATCGACTCTCGCAGAGCGCGGGAGCCCACATGCTCATTGCCCGTGAACTTGATCTTTCCTACCATCACCTTCGGACCTTCTTTGACGATGAAGTTCACCTGCACTGCTGCCGGTGGAATCTTCTTGATGTCCGCAGTGATCGTCGCGAACTGCCGGCCATGCTCGCCGAGCAATTCCTTCAGGACGGCGATTGCATGCGCAATCCTCGTCGGGTCGTACTTGCTCTCAACCGAAATTCCGACTTTTTCCTTCTTGAAACGGTCAAGCACATCCGACTCCGTGACCGAGTTCAGACCTTTGTACTTGATGTCCCGGATGGTAGGCTTTTCTGTCACATACACGTCGAGAATCACGCCCTTGGCGGTATCCTCCTTCTCGATACGCACGTTCTCGAAATACCCGGTGTTCCACAGCGAGTTAAAATCGCGCTCGACCGTCAGCGGATCATACGTCTCGTTTACGCGGCTGAACATGCGCGCCAAGACCGTCTCTTTAGGAATCTCACGGTTCCCGATGACTCGAATCTCGACGATCGTATTGCTTTGCTGCGCTTGCGCCAAAAGCGTAAAAATGCAGCAAAAGAAGAGGAAAAATTGCAGCGTGCGGCGCAGGGAACGGCGCAGACTCTGGCTCGGCTGGTTTGGAGAGCTCACGCTCTCACACTCGACGGGAAAAATATGCACACCCTCACTGCAAAAAATCAGGCCAATCCGGCGCAAAATGCGATTATATGTGACGAGCCGGGTAGTCCCCAACTCCGCGCTTACATTCGGTAGCCGGCTGAACATCAGACGGCAGCCGTGCGTCGTGCGTGAGCACAGTCAACTCTCAAGTTCTGCATGGATAAGAAACTCTTCCCCGCTCCAGCAAATGGCGAGCACGTTGGGCTTGCAGCACATCTGGCAATCCTCAACATAGAACTGTTTGCTGCCGCCCGATTCATCCACAACCGTATCATTCCACTCTCCACAACCGGCGCATTGGAACCCCGCATCCAACGGCATTGCACTCACTCCGTCAGACATCCAATATCTAATAAAAAATCCGACTCTTAGTCTAACGGAAATTAACAATTCAGGGACTTTTAGCTCTTCACCCACACACCTCGACCAATGGGAAATAGAATGTCGGCCCGCCCGCCTCGTCAATTGTGACAAGCATGCCGCACAAATCCGGGCAATCGTGCGAGCAGACAGAATGAACTGTGCGGAAAGCCATGCTCTATTGTAGGCTGTCGCCAACGACGACCAAACGAAAATTCGCCACCCCGGCTCGTTCGCTAATTCGTTGTGAGGAGATAAAGCCATGCGTGCCCTGCATTCCACTACCCTGTTCTGCTGCCTTGCCCTCTCATGCGCCCCAGGCTTCGCTCAAAATGCCATCGGAGACACAGGCAGCGATCCTTCAGCCATCAAGCAGGTTCTCTCCGAACAGCAGGACGCATGGAACCGCGGCAATATTGACACCTTCATGCGCGGCTACAAAAACTCGCCCAACACCACCTTTATCGGCAAATCCATCGCGCATGGCTACCAGCCTATTCTGGCACGCTACAAAAAGGCCTATGCCACTCCTGATGCCATGGGCACGCTCGACTTTTCCGATCTCACAGTAAAAATGCTCGGCAAAAACTACGCTGTGGTCACCGGTCGATATCACCTCACCCGCACCACAACCGGAGGTGGAGACGCAAGCGGCATTTACTCCCTCATCTTCGAACGCGAACCCGAGGGTTGGCGCATCATCCTCGACCATTCCAGTAGCAGCGAATGAAAAAGCCGCTGCAATGCAACGGCTCTTCCATTCTCTTATGTCAATTCAGTCCTTCGCGACCAACGGGAGCGGTCACAGAAGACTACACCAACGTGGCGCTGAACGCGCAGTTCTTCATACTTGCATCACTTCGGCTTCCTTCTTCTTGCTCATCTCTTCCATGCGCTTGATTTCGTCGTCCGTCAGCTTCTGCATCTCATCCAGCGCGCGCTTCTCTTCATCACCGGAGATGGCCTTGTCCTTCGCTGCCTTCTTGATCGCGTCGTTTCCGTCGCGCCGGATATTCCGCACCGCCGTCCTGTGGTCTTCAAGCACGCGATGCACATGCTTCACCACCTCGCGCCTCCGATCTTCGGTCATGGGAGGCACCGGCACCCTTACGACCTTGCCGTCATTCTGTGGATTGAATCCTAGGTCCGAAGTTCGCAGAGCCTTTTCAATCTCGACGATAATGCCTGTATCCCACGGCTGAATCACGATCGTATTCGCATCGGGAGTGGTGAGCTGCCCCACCTGATTCAACGGAGTCGGTGTACCGTAATAATCCACCTTCACCTGGTCGAGCATCCCAATCGACGCCCGTCCCGTCCGCGTCGATGCCAGGTTTGTCTGAAAATCCTGTACCGCCTTGTCCATGCGCGTCTTCAGTTGACTGAATGTGCCTTTGAGCGCGGGAATTCCCGCCATCACTGAGGGTGCCATAGTCTCTACCGTCCTTCCGGTTCAGTATCCAAAGTGAGTATTTTAATCGCACACAAGGATGGGCGACCAATCAAGCCGGACTCACTTCTTCCTCACCGGCCAGCGGGAGGTCCAACGAGCCCTGTATTCGACGGCGCCGAAGGTGCATGCGCCTGGACGGCCAGTCCCTGCTCGTGCGCGTGGTACGACGACCGTACCAGCGGACCTGACTCCACATGCCGGAAGCCAATTCTGAGCGCTTCGATCTTCATGAACTCGAACTCTTCTGGCGTGTAATACCGCGTCATCGGCAAATGATCCTTCGACGGACGCAGATACTGGCCGATGGTCAGTACATCCACGCCCACTCCAGCCAGGTCGCGATACACATCCAGCAGCTCGTGCATCTCTTCGCCCAGACCCACCATCACGCCCGACTTCGTCACCACCGTCGAATCCAGCTCTTTTGAAAACTCCAGCAGCCGCAACGTCCGCTCATACCGCGCGCCTGACCGCACCGCACGATAGAGCCGTGGAACCGACTCGGTATTGTGATTCAGAATCTCTGGATGCGCATCCACCACAATCCGGATCGCGTCCTCATTGCCCTGAAAATCCGGAATCAGCACCTCGACCTGGCACCCCGGAGCTTGCCGCCGGATCTCCTCAATCACCGTCGCAAACGCGCGCGCCCCGCCGAGAATGTCGTCGTCGCGATTCACGCTCGTGATCACGGCAAACTTCAGCCCCAGCTGTGCAACTGCCTCGGCCACGCGACGCGGCTCGTCGAAATCAATCGCGTCAGGCTTGCCCTTTGGAACCGCGCAGAACCCGCATCGCCGCGTGCACAGGTTGCCGAGCATCATGAAGGTCGCAGTCTTGTGGTTCCAGCACTCGCCGATATTCGGGCAATGCGCGCTCTCGCACACCGTATGCAGATTCAGATCCCGCGCCAGCTTCTTCAGGTTGTGATAGTTCTCGCCCACCGGAGCCCGCGCCTTCAGCCACTCCGGCTTCGACACCGGACGCTTCGGAGCAAGCTCAATCTGCACAAGTTCAACAGCTGTGGCCATAACCCTTTATTGTAGGCGACTCGCCGTCGCAGGCATACTGCTTCGCGTGGCCACTCCCGTTGGTCGTGGAATCAGAACCGCGCTAACGCAAAACGATGTCATCCTGAGCGCAGCGAAGGATCTGCGGTTTCTACCGAGCAGCACGAATAATCTAAGTGCTCTCCAAGCGATGTGGCGCCACAGCAAATCAAGTCAGGCCTCAATGAGAATCTTGTTTACCGGGCTTCTTACGAATTATGCGGAGGACGTCGTCAAGAATAGGGCTCTTCTTGTAAATCACGCGAATAACACTGTCAAAAATGGCTAGCCCCACAAAAGCCAAAATCCAGGTCCATGGATGTCGGAAGGATGCGGCACCGACAAGGCCGCCTGCAAGCGCAAAGCCCAAGAGCAGTCCTGCCAAAATCAACAGGAAGAAGAAGCAATCCCGCAATGCGCGTGAACTCCCTGAAATTCATTGCCGCAGTATACTTCCGCTGACCGCCTCTTAGCCGTACCTATTTCCCCGTCAGCGCCTTCTCCACCGCCTTGTCCAGATCGCCAAACTGCGCGTCTTCATATCCCACGCTCTGGAACACAATCCTCCCATCCCGCCCCACCACATACGTCCGCGGAATTCCCGAATCAGCAAACTGCTTATACACCGCACGGTTCGGATCGAACGCCAGCGGATACGTATACACAGGATGCTTCTTCTCGAAATCCGCGACCGTCTCCTTCGTCTGCTCCCTCGCAATCGCAATCATTGCGAAGTCAGGCGACGACTTGTATTTTTCCCAGATTTCCTTTTCCAGCCTGGGCATCTCCACCTGGCACGGCCCGCACCACGTCGCCCAGAAGTTCACCAGGACCACCTTCCCCTTCTCGCTCGCCAGCGAGAACGTGCCTCCTGAAACCTCCTCGACCGAAATCGCCGGCATCCTGTCGCCCACCTTTGTGTGCGTCGCCGTATCCGGAATGCCATCGGTCCACGCGCCCGCGAACACGCCGAGCGCCATCAAGCAAACCAGCGAGAACGAAAATCGCTTCAACAGTCTCTTTGAATCCTGCATTGACTCCCTCCATCGTCTCGATCCGCAACCCGCTTTTTAGCTACCCAGACTTTAGCCTCTCGCTTTACCAGCGATCCGCTTTTTAACTGTCCTATTTCACCCGCTCGATCACTTCCGGCCTGATCAGGTACAAAAAGAACACCAGGTTCATCCCTACCATCACAATCATCGGAAGCTGATGGAAATGGACCAGCACAAATGTGCCGTAGCTCAGCGACAAAAATGCCGCGCCCAGTGTCAGAGCCCATCCCCAGCGCTTCAACTTCAGCAGCCCATTCGCGGCCAGCGCAAACATCACGCAAACGATCAGCGCAGGCCACGGCAGCCGGTGC
>JASHRS010000236.1 GCA_030037215.1 Silvibacterium sp.
ATCAATTTGATGGGGAAGTTTGCGTTGTTCACAGAGCAGTGGCAGCCGAAAGTCATTGCGGAGATGAATGACTATCAGTTCAAGGTGGCGCGGCTGCAGGGGGATTTCATCTGGCACGACCATAAGGAGACGGACGAGACGTTTCTGGTGCTGGAGGGCGATCTGCGGATTGACTTTCGTGACGGGGCGGTGCGGATTGGAGCGGGCGAGATGTATGTGGTTCCGAAAGGTGTGGAGCACAAGCCGTATGCAGAGAAAGAAGTGAAGCTGATGCTGATTGAGCCTCGCGGGGTGCGCAATACAGGCGATGCGGGCGGCGAGCGGACGGCCAAGAACGATGTGTGGATTTAGGAACAGTGAGTTTTTATTTTTTATCTCCTACTCAACGGAGGCTTGAGTTGGCCACTTGCCGGTTGGCTTTCGATCTTCCCCACCCTTTCGCAAGAGCGCGAAAGGATAGGGCACCCAGAGTTTGTGGCCAGGTGAGAAACAGCAGATTCTTCGCTCCGCCCAGGGGTGCGGCGGCGGGAGGGAATCGCGTAAGCTTCGAGTGGGGGGAGAGAACGCTTGGAGGTCTGGAACTCATTTCTGCTGGCGTTCAGCGCGCTGTTTCCGCTGGTGAATCCGCTGGGATCGGCGCTGGTGTTTCTGGGGCTGGTGGGGGATGCTCCGGCAGAGACGTATAAGAGGCTGGCGCGGCGGATTGCGATCAACAACGTCATTTTTCTGGCCGTGATCGAGATGCTGGGGTCGGCGATCCTGAACTTTTTCGGGATCTCGCTGCCGATTGTGCAGCTTTCGGGCGGGCTGGTGATTGCGGCGCTCGGCTGGGGCGTGCTGAACGAAAACGATGAATCCGCGGCGGCGATGTGCCAGCAGAGAGAGTCGAGCGTGCGCGATGCGGACGGGAAGCTGACGATTGGCGAGCGGGTGCTCGAAGCAAAGGCGTTCTATCCGTTCACGTTTCCGGTGACATCGGGGCCGGGGACGCTGGTGGTGATGCTGACGCTGACGGCGCACATCTCACGCGGCGCACTGACGGACAAGATTCTGGGGCATGTGGGGGTGTTTGCGGCGGTGGTGTTGCTGAGCGCGCTGGTGTACGTGTGCTACGGGTACGCTCCGAAGATTACCAAGACGATTTCGCCGTCGACGGCGCACAGGATTCTGCGGGTGGTGGCCTTCATCCTGCTGTGCATTGGGGTGCAGATTGCGTGGAACGGACTGAGCACGCTGCTGCACGACGTGCTGAAGGGATGATAGCCAATAACCAATAGTCAACAGGGATTAGGGAAGGCGGCTAAGCGGCAGGCACGTGCGGCGGCGGCGCGGCGAAGCAGCGCGTAATGAGCGCGATGGCGATTCCGATGAAGAAGATGTGCGAGCCGATGTCGGCGATGAGCCAGGCGTGGGTGGGGTGCGAGCGCGGCTCGGCGGAGAGTGGAACGACGACGTACTGCATGAAGAGGAAGACGCCAATGCCGTAGAGCGCTCCGCTGAGGATGGGACGGTTGTTGAGAAAGCCGAAGCGGCGGCTGAGCAGGTAATAGAACGCGGCCACGCAGAAGGCGATGAAGTAGTGAAGCGCGACTCCGAGGATGGCGATGGAGGTGCCGAGGCTGAAGGCTCGTACGCCGAGGAGTCCTGCGGCGACGGCGTGGGGCACGGCGTCGATCGGGGCTCCTTTGATGGTGAAGAAAGTTATGGCGAGCGCGAGATCGAGGGTTCCGGCGACGAGGGTTGAGATAAGGATGGGCTTCATGGGCTGTGACCTGTCGGGTTCAATGATACTGCCGGTGGGCTGGAACGGGGCTGCCGGAGCCGAGGTGGCTTGCGCGCGGGACTTTTATAATCGCGCTAAGTTGTTGCCGAGCTGCAGGGCAACGAAGGAGCTATTCCAATAATGGTCAGGGTAATGGTCAGGGCCGATCATGTCGCGATTTGAGGGATTCTGGCAGCGCGTTACGGATGGCATGGAGCTGAACCAGCTATGGAAGCAGTTCCAGACAGAGGCGCAGTCGAGCTATCGGCTGTATTCGCGGGACGTGGACACGACGCAGCAGCCGGGAACGAAAAAGAGCCACCACTACTTCCAGGTAGTGAAGCAGTTCTTCTGGGCGATTCTCGAAAAGCTGACCCCGGCGCGGCGGGTGTTGCTGCTGATTGCGCTGGTGCTGCTGTTCATCAACATTGACTGGGAATGGGGCAGGAATGGGCACACGCAGGTGGTGTTCAGCGGCGCGTTCTGGGCAGGACTGCTGCTGCTGGCGCTGCTGATCCTCGAGATCGGGGACCGCGTGGTGATGAAGCGCGACCTGCAGATCGCGAAAGAGATTCAGGCGTGGCTGCTGCCGGCGAAGGCTCCGGTGATAGCGGGGATTGAGATTGCGTTTACGACGAGGCCGGCGAACACGGTGGCGGGCGACTACTACGACGTGTTTGCGCGGCAGGGTGAGAGTGAAGCGGAACAAACGTATCTGATGGCGGTTGCGGATGTGGCGGGGAAGAGCGTTCCGGCAGCGATGCTGATGGCGACGTTCCAGGCAAGCTTGAAGACACTGGCGCAGATGCACGGGTCGGTAGCCGAGCTGGCGCAGCGGATGAACACTTATGCGTGCGGCAACAGCCAGAACGGGCGGCGGTTTACGACGACGTTTCTGGCAGAGTATGCGCCGGCGACGCGCACACTGACGTATGTGAATGCGGGGCACAATCCGCCGATGCTACGGCGCGGCTCGGGCGTGATTGAGCGGCTGGAAAAAGGCGGTATGCCGCTGGGGATTGTGGAGGACGCAGTGTATGAGCCGGGCTTGGTGAAGCTGGAGAGCGGCGACTGGCTGGTGGTGTTCACGGACGGCGTGACGGAGGCCGAAGACCACTATAAGCGGGAGTACGGCGAGGCGCGGCTGACGATGATGGTGAACGCGCTGGCGCGGACGAGTCCGGAGACGATGCTGCAGGCGGTGATGCGCGACCTGGATATGTTTGTGGGAGACGCTCCGCAGCATGACGATGTGACGCTGCTGCTGATGAAGGTGGTGTGAAGGGCGTGGACTGGCTTTGCGGGTGCTGGCCGCTGGTCGCGGTATAGGTGCTGTTACGTAAAAAAGAGCATGTCCCCTTCGCTGCGCTAAAGAAAAAAGCAGAGCCCGAGGGTAATCGGGCTTTGCTTAGAAGTTCAACGTCAACCCGGCGGTGTAGGCGCGGGGTGGGACGAAGTGGGTTCCGCTGAAGGTGGAGAGGAAGTTGTAGAGCGCGACTTTGTTGGTGAGGTTGGTGACGGAGAAGGTCGCGTTGGTCTTGAAGCGGTCGCGGCGGAAGACGTTGTCCCATCCGGAGGACATATCGAAGAGGTTGCGCGGGGCGACGCGCTGCGGGTTGCGGTCGGGATTGAACGTTCCGGGCGCGGGGATGCGGAGGAGCGGCGACGACATCTCGTTGGGCGCGCAACTGGTGAGCGGGCTGGAGAGCGTGGCGCGCTGCGTGCCGCAGGTGAGCTCGATCTGCTGCTGCTGGTCGGGCGTGAGATAGGTGAGGCTCACGGGCGTGGTGTCATCGACTGCGTAGGGCGCGTTGCCAGCGACCATGCCGCTGTCGTAGCGCCAAGTGAATCCGTACCACGGGCCGGTGGCGCGGGGCTGGTAGTTGAGGTTGGTGGTCTGCTCGAAGTCCTGATCGTGGTCGATGCGGAAGGGCGCGTAGGAATTGAGCCCGTTGGGATTGTTGAAGAGAATGCCGCCGACTTCAGGGCCGAAGAAACGCGAGCGCGAGTGTCCCATGACGGAGTAGGCGTTGAGGCCGTGCCATGCGGGCATGGTGAGGCGCAGATCGAAGCCATCGATTTTGGACTTGCGCCACTGAATGGGGAAGGTGAGCGGCGTGTTGAGCAGAACATCGAAGTCGTAGTCGCCCTTGGTCTCCTTCCAGAAGTATTCGCCGTCGACGACGAGGTGTTTGGTGATGGATTGCTCGAAGCCGGTGTCGTACTGGTTGCGCGCGGCGGGAGTGAGCGGATGCTGGCCGAAGGCTCCGGTGTCCTGCGCGAGGCCGCCTGCGCCGGTTTCGCTGGAGAGGATGAGATTTTCGTTATAAGGCGTGGGCATGAGGCGCGAATAGCCGACGCGAAGAACGGTTCTGGTGGGCTTGAGGTTGTAGGTGATTCCGGCGCGGGGCTGTGCCATGTATTTGCTGGTGAGGCCATTGTAGTTGTCGCCGCGAATGCCGGCGAGGAACTGCCAGTTGCCGAGAGTGATCTGGTCCTGCCCGTAGAGGGTCTCTTCTTTGATGTCGGTGTAGCCGTGGAAGTTGAAGATGGCGCCTCCCCGGGTGAGGTCGTAGGGTAAAAGGCCAGTCTGGAAGTTGGGGTTTGGCTGGTAGCCTTCAGCAGCGCACTGTGAAGGCTGGGTTACGCCGGGAGCGGGAACTGGATTGCCCTCAGAGTCGACGCAGACGGCATTGTAGGTTGGGCTGGTGATGCCGACGCCGAAGTTTTCCGTGAGGAAGGTGTGATTGATGTCGGCTCCGAACTTGGCGTTGTTGATGCCTTTCGAGTATGAGTAATCAACCTTGAGGCCGAGATTGCGCAGGGCGCGGTCCTGCGAGAGTGTGGCCGGGGTGTCGTGAAAGATGTCGCTGCTGGGGTAGTAGTGGACGTTGTCCTGGCGCAGATAGGGGTTCACTTCGAGGACGCCGGTTTGTCCGAAGACGCGCGTCCAGAAAGGCGCGATGTTATAGGAAAAGATCTGCGAACGCTGGTCCTGTCCGGCGGCCTGCTGATCGTACTGGTTGGGCACCTGGAACCATGAGCGCGACGCGGTGAGGTTGAGGTGGAAAGTGTCGATAGAGTTGGGCGCGTAGTCGACGCGATTGAAGATGGACTCGTCGTTGCCGTGGTCGTGAAGGGGGACAAATTCGGGCGAGTCGAGATAGCGGCCGCTGTTGGAGATACTTCCGGTGGTGAAGTTGCCGAAGCGCGCGTTGCCGAAGCCGAGGGCAGCATTGGCGTCGGTGGATCCAAAGCTGCCGTAGGTGACGCCGATGTTGCCGTTGGCGCGGGATGAGCCGAGTCCGGACTTGGTGGTGGTGCGGGCGACGAGCGAGGCCTTGTCTCCATACTCGGGTGGAATGACGCCTTCGATGACCTGCATGGACTGGATGGCGTTGAGGGAAATCTGATTGGCGAAGGTCTTGCTTTGCTGGTCGCTGATGGGCTGGCCATCGATGGAGTAGGTTGTATCAGCGTGTTCGCCGAGCGGGTGGAACATTCCGTTGGAGTCCGCGGTGACTCCGGGGCTGGCGAGGGTGATTGCGGAAGCGACGCCGGTGGACGAGCTGATGAGCGGAAGCTTGTCGGTAAGCGAGCTGTCGATGTCGGTCTGGTCGGAGATATCCTTCTGAAGCTCGTCGTTGGTGCTGGCGGCGACGGTGACGGTCTGCGTGGCGGTTGCGATCTGGAGCGCGATGGTCTTGTTGACGGCGACGGCGGACTGGACGGAGACGTCCTGAATGGAAGTCTGGAAGCCCGTCTGTTTTACGGTGAGGGTGTAGTTACCGAAAGGAAGATTCGCAAACTGGAAATTGCCGCCGGCGTCGGTGGTGGCGGTGCGGTCGTATCCGGTGAGCGCGGAGTGGATGTTGACGGAGACGCCGGGAATGACGGCTCCGGAGGCGTCAGTGACAGAGCCGGTAACGAGGCCGGAGGTTCCGGCCTGCGCGCGGGCGCGGTCCGGGACAAGGCTCGGCGCAAAGAGGAATATGGAAAGAAAAGCAAGCGCGCCGAAGCGTCGCAGTGCGTGCATGGGGAAACTCCTGATGAAACGGCTAGCTTAAGGTTGAAACGAATGGCTAGACGATGGCAGGAGGCGCGCGATCGGAGAGAACCTCAACGCGAACTTTTGCAGGGGCTTTCGGAGCCGGTGTAACGACAGGCTCGGGCGCAGGGTGGAGGACGATGTGAACCGGCGCGGTAACGGCAGGCATCGCGGTGTGGATGGCGATGCAAATCTGGCAGTGGCCGGACTCCTGAGCGGCGGTGTCATGAGAGTGCGCGACGCGCAGGGTCGCGGCAAAAAGCACCATGCAGGCGCAAAAAACAGCCAGGATGGCGCTCAGGCGTTTCCGCGAAGGGAATGAAGGGGAAAGGGTAAAGGGGAAAGGGCAAAGGGCAAAGGGGAAAAGAGAGCGGGAACGCAGAGATGTTGTTTCCTTGCCACTTTGGACAGAACTTCCGTACGGCACGGCGGGGAGCGTATTTTCATACCCGTGTTGTAGGTGTTCGACCATGATTTCTCTGCTCTTTCAGGATACCAGCGGAAGACGCCTGCAATGTTGCCGCGTCTATAGATCGTATAGAGTAAGACGGGAAATGAAGGTAATTCGTACCATTGCCGCGTTATTTCTTTTGATGGCGTCATTTGCCTGGGGTCAGGCGGACGGCTACCGGCTGATTATGCAGGACGGCAGCTACCAGATGATTACGAAATATGAAATCCACGGCGACCGGGTGCGCTATTTCAGCGCGGAGCGGCACGACTGGGAAGAGGTTCCAGAGAGCATGGTGGACTGGGTGGCGACGGAGAAGTGGAAACGCGCCAACTACGGGTCTCCGGACAGCTCGGACCAGACGACGGTGACGAATCCGAATGATCCGGGGCAGGTGGAAGCGGCGAAGCTCGATGCAGAAGAACGAGCGGCGCGCGCGGCGGAGCTGGCAAGGATGCCGGTGATTCAGCCGGGGCTGCGGCTTCCGGATGAGAGCGGCGTGTGGGTCCAGGATACGTTTAATGGGCAGCCGGAGCTGGTGCACATTATGCAGACGAACGGGGATTTGAATCGCGCGTACGAGCACAGCGTGCTGCCGTATGAGGTGGGATCGAAGCGCGGCGCGCGTGAGCTGATACAGGCGGACGGCTACTCGGCTGCGGTGGAATTGCATGTGAACCAGCCGGTGTTTTATGTGAGCCTGAGTATGCCCAAGGGAGCTCCGGAGCCGGAGCAGTTGAGCACTCCGCTGACGGTGGATACGCACGGGGCGAGCTCGGTGCCGGACGACAAGCACGCGTTCAGTTCGCCGGACAGCCGGTATGTGATTGTGGCGCTGCATGTGGGGCGGAATATAAGGACGGCGACGGCAGAGACAGTGGATGGGATTGTGCGCGGCGCGCCTGATCCGGATGTGACGGAGACGACAAAGCAGATTATGCCGGGCGGACGGTGGATGAAGGTGACGCCGAAGGGGAATCTGATGATCGGGCAGTATGCGCTGGTGGAGATTCTGTCTCCGCGGGACGTGAACCTGGATGCGTGGGCGTTCGGGGTGAATCCACAGGCGGATGAGAACAAAGGGTCGGTGGGGCCGGTGGAGAACTAGGGATTAGCTAAGAAGCGGATGGCTAATGTCCGGGCTGCTAAGAAGCGGGTAGCGGAAAGACATTAACCATTCGCGCCAAAGATCATTTCAGGGCCGGCGTGGAGTTGCGCGCCGGTTCTTCGTTTGCCGCCAGTTTTTCGTTCGCAGTGATGGGTGCGATCAGTTCAGGCGCGGTGAGGTAGGGTTGCATGATGCCGCGTTCGGCGTGCGCCGGACTTTGTGTGACGATGTGAATCCATTCGTGCAGAATGACGTGCGAGATGGCCTCGCTGGTGGCGCGGAGGCGCAGGCTATCGGTCATAGTGCGCGTGGAGGGCCAGAGCAATTGGCTGATCTGCGCGCAGTCAACGTAGATGATGGGCGCAATGTGGCCGGGAGTGCCAAGCACCCAGCCGAGCGGGCCGTTCGGCAGCGGAGACGCGTTGTTGTCCCAGAGCGAGTCGCAGCGGCCGAGCAACTCTACTTCAATGCGCGAGGGGTAAGCAGGGCCGGGAATGTTGCCCGCGCTGAGGATGATGCGCAGATTGCCGGGGGTGAGAACGGCTTCCGGCGAGGATTCGGGCCATGTCCGGCTCTCGGCGGCTGCGTCGCGGGTGAGCGTGGAGACTAGGACGGGCCAGAGATGGCTCTGAACGTGACGGTCGGCAAGGACGATGAGCGTAATGGATGGGGTGGTCTGCTGCGAGACAGGTTGTGTGTCCAGAGCAGGCTGCGGGTTTTGCGCCGAGGCGAACGTGACGGCGAAAAGAACGAAGACAGCCTGGGCCAGAACGGCAAGTGCGGCTGTGAAAACGGACCTGAAACTGGTGTTCATTGCAGGTTCCTTCGCTTTCCGGAGCGGAATTTCCATCTCCTAAAAACGAGTGTGAGCGCGCCTTGTTGATCTGTCTAATAGATTGATATGATGAAAACCATCTGTAAGAGAGATGGTGGGAGCGATCGTATGGAAGTGCGTCAACTTGAGATTTTCCGCACACTAGCCGGTGAGCTGAACTTTACGCGCACGGCGGAAAAAGTGAACACGGTGCAGTCAAATGTGACGGCGCAGATCAGGGCTCTGGAAGACGAGCTGGGCGCGAAGCTGTTCGACCGGCTGGCGAAGAGCGTTGTGCTGACGGATGCGGGACGGCGCTTTCTGCCGTATGCGGAGAAGGCGTTGTCGACGATGGATGAAGGGCTGCGCATGGTGAAGTCGGGATCGGAGCCGGGGGGAGCGCTGTTGATCGGCGCGCCGGAGAGCCTGTTGACGTACAGGCTGCCGGAGATCCTGAAGCGGTTCCAGAAGAAGTATCCGAAGGTGGAGCTGCAGTTTCGTCCGTACTGGGATGGGTCGGTGATTGCGGAGATCGAGACGGGCAGGCTGGACGTGGCTATTGTGATGACGAACACGGTCGAGTGGCCGCAGGTGAAATCGCTGAAACTAAGCCCGGAACGGGTTCTGCTGCTGGCTGAGCCGGATCATCCGCTGACGAGAAAACGAGCGATCAGACCGGAAGACCTTACAGGACAGACGCTTCTGCTGACGGAAGCAGGGTGCAGCTATCGCGTGAAGTTCGACCGCGCACTGACGGCGGCGAATGCAAAGCCGGCCAACATAACGGAGTTCTCAAGCGTGGAGGCGATCAAGCAGTGCATGATGGCGGGCATGGGTCTGGGCGTGCTGCCGGAGGTGGTGGTGACTCGCGAGCTGAAGGCCGGACAGCTTGTGTCGCTGCGGTGGGATGGTCCGGAGCTGGATATAGGCACGCGCGTGCTGTGGCACAAGGATAAGTGGATGTCTCCGAATATTGAGGCGTTTCTGGGGGTATTGAGGCCGAGAGAAGCAGCCAATAGCCAGTAGCTGGTGAAGCGGGTAGCTAAAGCCAATAGCGTGAGTGCGGCTTCGCCCTCGGGAGTTGTCTGTGCGGGCCTTATACTTGAGGGACGCAGGTTAAAGGCTGAATACGTGCACCTGTTCCCGCTTTGTCTGCGGGAAATGATGCCTGCGCCCGTTGTGACGGGCGGAAATGAGTTTCTTTGACATCCGAACAGCTCCAGAATGCGCGCGCCGAGCGATGGCGCCAAGCCTCGAATCCGATTGTGACCGCTGACGATGCGCGGGCGTGGATCGACGGCATTGGCCTTTGTCTTTTTTCCCCGCGGCGGGCGCATTTTCTTGCTCCCGCGCCGTCATTTGTGGAGGCGGTTGCAGGTGCGCCGACGGATGCTCCGGCGCGCGAGACGGTTGAGCAGGCGATGTCGCTGCTGCGCAGGCTGGCGGCGGATGGAGCTGTTGTTCCCTTGAATCTTATTGGAAGTGTGTTCGGCGGCGCAGGTGCGAGTGTGGCTACCGGAGGCACAGACCAGCCGGATTTTGTGGTGACGCGCGAGGTGCTGCCGTATGTATTCAGCCTGATCGGCGGGCGGAACTGGAAGAGCGGACCGGGTGACAAGGCTTCTCCGCTGATGAAGGAGATATGGACGCTACTCGATCACGAGGGCGCGCTGTCGGCACAGGACATTCAGGCGGCGCTGGGGCGCGAGCTGACCGAGACGGCGGTGCTGCGCGCGGTGGTGGAGCTGTGGAACGGACTGCGGGCGATTCCGGTGTATGACGCGACTGCTTCCGAGACGGGGACGCGGTGGGAGCTGACGCAGGCACGGTTTGCGGAGGAGTTGACGGCGTCACAGAAGGTCGGGCACGCAACGGCGCTGTCGGCGCTGGTGTCGTTGTATCTAGAGTCGGTGATTGCGGCGACGAGCGAAGAGGTGGAGACGTTTCTGTCTCCGATGACGGCGCGGTCGAAGGTGCGCGAGGTGGTGAATGGTCTGCAGGCGACGCGACAACTGGGACTGATTTCAGTAGGCGCGCAGCCGCTGGTGCATGTGGCGGGAACTCTGCCGGAGTTTGCGGAGCCGGAGCCAACGAAGGCTGAGGTTGAGCCACGGGCTGCGCGTGAGAGTCGGCCCGGGTTTGAGAAGCGCAGGCCGGGGTTCGAACGCAAACCACGCGAAGAGTGGAAACGTGAGGAACGCGGCGGATTTGAGCGCAGACCGGGCGACAGGAAGCCGTTTGAGGGAGAACGCAAGCCAGTCCAAAGAGCGGCAAAGCCGTTTCGCGAGCCGCGCGAAGAGGAGCGAGGCGGCGAGCGTCGCGGCGGAGGGTTTGGCGGCGCGAAGAAGTTTGGAAAAGCAAAGTTCAGGCGAGGCGATTCGAGGTCAAGTGAGTGGAAAGGCCGTGAAGGTGCAGGAGGACGCGCGTCGTTTTCGGGCGGATTCAAGCGCGAAAGGCCGGGAGAAAAGCGGCCGTTTTTCCGTGAGCGCAAGGCGCGCGATGAGGAGTCGCGCGGGAGCGGGTTTGGACCGGAACGGCGTGAGGGTGGATGGAAGCCGAAGCGCGCGGAGGGCGGATTTGAGAAGCGCGGGAAGAGCGGATTCAGGAAGTCTGGATTCGGGAAGCCCGGATTTAAGAAGCCTGGATTTAAGAAGCATGGAGAGGGTGGGTTTGAGCCGAAGGACAAATCGGAATTCAGGCGCGAGGGCAGGCCGCAGTTCAAAGGCACGGACAAGCCTGGGTTTGGAAAGAAGGCAAAGCCATTTGGGGAACCGGGCAGACCATATGGGAAATCTCAGAAGAGCTTCGGGAAGCCGGGCAAGCCGGGGTTTGGGAAAACGGCGAAGTTCAGAGGCGATGCGGGCAGGCCTGATCAACGGAATGAACCAGGCGAGAGAACGGGGAAACCGTTTGGAAGACCGGAGAGAGATTTCAGGAAATTTGGCGGGAAGCCGGGCAAGTCGTTTGGAAAGGGAGGGCCGGGATTTGGGAAGCCCGGTTCGGTGAGGTCGGGGTCGGGCAGGAGTGATTCCGGCAGGCCCGGCAAGCCGGCGTTCAGGAAGCCAAGGCCGGGCGGGTTCCGGCCTCCGTTCCGTAAAAAGAAGAGCGAAGGGAGCGGGGACGCTGAATGAGCGCGCGGCCTTGCATTATTGCGATTGACGGCCCGGCGGGCGCTGGCAAGAGCACGGTAGCGAAGCATCTGGCGAAGCATTTCGGGTTTCTGAATCTGGAAACGGGCGCGATGTATCGCGCGTTCGCTCTGAAAGCCATGCAGCGCGGCGTGGATGTGGATGACGCGGCAGCGCTGGAAAAACTGGCAGCAGAGACGGTGATCAAACTTGAGGCTGCTGAGGGCGGGAATCGCGTGCTGCTGGATGGAGTGAATGTCACGGGGCGGATTCGCGACGCCGATGTGACGCAGGGCGCGTCGCGGGTGAGCGTGCATCCGGCGATCAGAGCATGGATGGTGAAGCTACAGCGTGCGCTGGGCAAGGATGCGCGCGTGGTAATGGAAGGCCGGGATATCGGGACGGTAGTGTTTCCACACGCCGATTTGAAGTTTTTTCTTGACGCATCGCCGGAGGCGCGCAGCCAGCGGCGGTATGAACAGGTGAGTCCGGTGGATGGCGCCGGCGCGGGCGAGGTGCGGGACACAGAGGCGGCAGCGCGAATTGCAAGGGAGCTGCGCGAGCGCGATGCGCGGGACCGGAACCGGGCAGAGTCTCCGCTGCGCGCGGCGGAAGATGCGATTGTGATCGACTCAACAAATATGAGGTTGGATGAGGTTCTCAAGTTTATTGAGGGCCAGGTCGAGGCGCATCTGAGCCTGCCGGTGGTGAACGAAGAGTTGT
>JASHRS010000237.1 GCA_030037215.1 Silvibacterium sp.
CCTGACGTTACCGGCCTTCAGGTTGAGGCGCTCATCAAGCCCATCGTCGACTTCACCGTCAAAACGCCGCAGCAGGCCTATACCGACACGCTGCCGCCATTTCTGCGCAAAGCCGTGCAGGAGCATCACGTGCTCGTGGGTATGAACCACGAGATGGTGCTCAGCGCCATGGGCCAGCCCAGAGACAAAATGCGCGAGATGGTAGACCAGCAGGATGTCGAAATCTGGATCTATGGCGAGCCGCCGCAGCCAACCCAATTTGTCCGTTTCTATGGCAACCGCGTCATCAAGCTCGAAATCGCGCGCGTAGGCGAGCCCATTGAGGTTCATGCTCAGAACGAAATGGGCGACTACTGGAGCACGCAGCAGCCTGAAAACGCGCGCGTCGTCAAACTCGGCGACCAGAATCCGCTCGACGAAAATAAGGAGGCCGCGCCGTCCAAGCCGCCAACGCTCCGCAACCCAGGCGAGACGCTGCCCGCCGACAACAACCCGAACACTCCGCAGATGAAGCCCGTCGACCTCCCGAAGGATCCTGGAGTCTCGCAGCCGTCCACACAGCCTTCAACCCAGCAAGGAACAGGCCAGCAGCAGGGAAGCCAGCAGCAGCCCGCCTCTACAAATCAGACCCAGCCATCGTCCGGCACACAACCCACGCCGAACTCCAACCAGCAGTTGGTGGGGGTCGCCCAGTTGGTTGGGGTCGGCGCGTCAAACTAGCTACCGCATCCATCTATTGGCTATTGGGTGTCTTTTTCGATCCCTGCCTCAGACCTCTGCGCATACTCGGTCGCATATTCAGACCAGGACCCGTCGTACAACTGAACCTTCTCCGCTCCTGCAATCTCAAGTCCGAGCGCCAGCACAGCGGCCGTTACGCCTGATCCGCACGTCGTCGTGACGGGACGCTCAATATCCACGCCCTTCGCCGCGAAAATCTCCCACAGCGCTGCAGTACTCTTCATCCGCCCATCTTCGGCCAGTTCCGTAAACGGGAGGCTGATCGCTCCCGGCATGTGGCCCGAAGAAATTCCCGGTCGCGGCTCAGGAGCCGTACCCGCGAACCGCCCCGCCGAGCGCGCGTCCAGAATCTGCGCTGGAATTTGTCCCCGCTCCGCAATCTTCCGCTGTATCCCGGCAAAATCCTCCACGGCATCCCGGTTGAGCTTCGCTTCGAACCGCGCCGCTGGGCGCTCGACACTCCCCGATTCCGCCGGAAGCCCCGCTTCGATCCATGCGCGCATCCCGCCATCGAGCACGCGGACGTCCTTCGCACCCATCACGCGCAGCATCCACCATGCCCGCGGAGCCGAAAAGACGCCCTCCTGCTCGTACACCACAATCGTCGCTTCGCTGCTCACGCCCAGCGCCGACATAGCGCGTGCAAACTCCGTCTCCGATGGCAGCATATGCGGCAATGAAGTCGCATGATCCGACAACTCGTCAATATCGAAAAACACTGCGCCGGGAATATGCCGTTCCACATAGCGCGCCCGCGTGTCTACTTTCGGAACTACGCCAACCGTAGGAAGCGTTGCGTCGAACACAACGATCTGAGGATCGCGAAGACGCTCTGCCAGCCACTCCACCGTAACAAGAGGGTTCATACAATCAGCTTATCGTGCGCGTGAAATTATGCGCACCCGCACTCGTGCTTCTGGTCCTCGCGATAATGTCCCGTCGCTGCGACCGTTCCGCCTTTGCCATATGCATTATGCAGCCGCGCCCAGTCGCCAAGTGAGTGATACGGTCCGTTTTCATTTCGTCCCTTGGGCATCATGTCGAGAATCCCATAAATCCCCAGCACTGGCTCCGGACCGCGTCCATAGGTTGAATAGGTGTGATACACCTGCCCGGCGCCGTCCTTGAAGAACGCGCTATTGCCCGACAAATCCGCAATCTGTGCTGGAATTTTGCCGTAGTTGTATCTGACCTCGCCGATCGCCATCTCCTCCGGCCGCCACGACACGCCGAAATCGTAGCTGAAGTCGTTATGCTGCGACGAAACCCAGCGAAACTTCCATCCCATCCTCTTCTTCACCGCCTCAATCTCCTCAATCGGAGCGCGCGCCACTGCCACGTATGACACATCATGGTTCTCAAGATGCACCAAGATGCCCTCGATATGGTCCACTTCCAGCGAGCAGCCCACGCACTGCCCCTTCTGCTCCGGCCCCATCATGAAATGCTTGATGAACAACTGGCTGCGCCCGTCAAACAGGTCGCTCAGCGTGACCTTGCCGTCAGGCCCATCGAAGACATACTCCTTCTCAACCTTCACCCATGGCAGCGCCAACCGCTCCGCCATCAGCTCATCGTGCGCGCGCGTAAACGCCTTCTCCTTCGCCAGCAGAGCCGTCCGCTCACGCGTCCACTCTTCCTGCGATACTACGCGGTGCAGGGAACTGCCGCTCTTCGCTTCCAGTGCTGTCTGTGAAACTGCTGCCTGACTCATGAGTGTTCTCCTCTGCGTTTGGTTTCATTCGTGCGATGAATGTTTTGAGGGTGCGGAACGCCAGTGCACCTGCTCCCGCGGCTGCTGTCGTGCACTCCGTTGCTGTCGCTATGCATGCCGGACACATCATGCTCTCGCCTTCTTTCGCGTGACCGCACGCCGCGTGTTCTTCGCGGATCGCCCGAAAATCATCTTCAGATAGCGGCGCAAATGCTCCATGCTCTCGACGGCAGCCGCTGGACTGTACTGTGCTTTGGCAACGATGAACGAACCCTGAATCACCGTCATCATATAAACCGCCAGACTCTTCGCGCTCCAGTCCGCCTTGATTCCATACTTCTCGATGGCCGCGGCAATATCGGCCTCGAGCCATCCAACGTGTTGAAACATTGCCCTGTTACATGCCTCGCGAATCGCAGGATTCGTCTCATATGCCTCCTGTACCATCGTTCCCAGCAGGCATGTATATTCAGGCAGCTCACCGCGCAGCATGTTCTTTCGCTGCTCAACATATCCAAGCAGCCGGTCCACGGGATCAGCCAGCTTCCGATGAGGTTCGTTGTTGAACAGCACTTCAGCGTTCGCCTGAAAATGCTCAGCAGCCGCAACCGCAAGCCGTTCCTTGCTCTCGAAATGATGGAAAAACGCGCCTTTGGTCACGCCCGCTGCCGAGCAAAGCTCGTCTACAGATGTGCCCGCATAGCCCCTTTCGCGGATGGTGTAGATAGCCGCGCCCAGCAGCTTCTCTTTTGCGGTTAGCGGAGCGGTTGGCATTGATGATTGAATGGTTTTCTTCATTGCGTACCGACCAGTTGGTATGTTTCTAGCTCTGCACGGAATGATTTGTCAACAAATTCTTCGCGCAGAAAGAATTTTTCTTCAGCGGGCCGAAATTTCAAACAAATTAAGCGTTATATGTCGTCGAAGACACGCGTCCGCCGTGCCCCGTCCAGTTGGTGTGGAAAAATTCGCCTCGCGGCTTGTCCACGCGCTCGTAGGTGTGCGCGCCAAAAAAGTCGCGCTGTGCCTGCAGCAGGTTTGCCGGCAGTCGCTCCGTGCGGTAGCCGTCGTAAAACGCCAGCGCGGTCGAAAACGCGGGCGTCGGAACTCCAAACCCGATCGCATGGATCACCGCCTTGCGCCACGATGCCTGGTAGCTGTTCAGCACGCCCGCGAAAAACTCGTCCAGCAGCAGGTTATGCAGTTTCGGATTCTTCGCATATGCATCTCTTATCTTGCCCAGGAAGCGGCTGCGAATGATGCATCCGCCGCGCCACATCAACGCGATGCCGCCCATATTCAGGTTCCAGCCCTGATCTTTGGCTGCCTCGCGCAACAGCATGTAGCCCTGCGCATAGCTCACCATCTTCGAGCAGTAGAGCGCGCGCCGCACGTCCTCGATAAATTCCTTCTTGTCGCCAGCTGTGCGGGATGCTGGTCCCGTCAAAATCTTCGACGCGGCCACGCGCTCGTCCTTAAGCGCAGACAAACACCGCGCAAACACTGCCTCGCCGATCAGCGTCACCGGCATCCCCTGGTCCAGCGCGGCAATCGCAGTCCATTTGCCTGTGCCCTTTTGTCCTGCCGTATCCAGAATCTTGTCCAGCAGCGGCTTGCCGTCATCGTCCTTCTTGGCAAAGATCTCTGCCGAAATCTCGATCAGGAAGCTGTCCAGCTCACCCTTGTTCCACTCGGCAAATACTTCGTGCAGTTCATCATTCGTGAGCCCTGCACCCTTTTCCAGCAGTTGATATGCCTCGCAGATCAGCTGCATATCGCCGTATTCGATTCCGTTGTGGACCATCTTCACAAAATGCCCCGCGCCTTCTTCGCCCACCCAGTCGCAGCACGGAGTCCCGTCGTCCACCTTGGCCGCAATCGCCTGAAAAATCTCCTTCACATGCGGCCACGCCGCCGGATTGCCTCCAGGCATAATCGACGGGCCGAATCGTGCACCCTCCTCACCGCCTGAAACGCCCGTTCCGATAAATAGGATTCCCCTCGCCGCCAGGTCTTTCGTGCGGCGGGTCGAGTCCGTATAGAGCGAGTTGCCGCCGTCAATAATAATGTCGCCGGCATCAAGATGTGGCAGTAGCAGCTCAATCTGCGCATCCACCGCCGCGCCCGCTTTCACCATCAGCATCACGCGGCGCGGTTTTTTCAGCTTCGCCAGCAGCTCTTCAATCGAGTGCGCGCCTTCCACCTGCGTGCCCTTGGCCTCGTTCGCCAGAAAATCATCCACCTTCGACACAGTGCGGTTAAACACGGCGACCTTAAAACCGTGGTCGTTCATATTCAGCACCAGGTTCTGGCCCATGACAGCAAGGCCAATCAATCCGATATCACAGCTCGCAGTGGTCATAACTTCTCCAAAAATGGAACGAATGTATTGTTTATGTCTCAGGGATTGGATATTTGAAGTTATCAGTAAAAGAATGCTGCTGTTCATGCTAAAGGAAAACCAACGGCGCATACAATCTGCGCAAGCCCTGCCCGATCTCGCGCCAGGCAATTGCTAACTGCGCCCGCTACACGTCAAACCAGCGCCCGCTCCTTTGATGTAAAATAAGTAAGCGAGCACGGAACCTTCCCGATCCGCCCAACCCCTTCTAGAAATCGTTTCAGGAAGCAATCAGGGCGCAACACCGCGAAGTCCGGCCGCCATGCGCCTCCCGAGTGCGAGTGCGATCAAAGTTTTTATGAGGAGATGAGCCGTCATGGCCAAGATTGCAAAAACAGCTGACCGTAAAAAGGTCATGGACACCACCAAGAGCACCGATTGTCCCAAGTGCAGCAAGCCCACCCGCATCGTCAAGCGCGTGAAGGACCGCGAGCGCGGCATTCCTGGCGGAGTCTATATCTCCTGCTCGGCCTGCGATTTCTACGAAAAGCTCTAAGCTTCCCCGCAGCCCAACCCAAAGCCCGGCACACGCCGGGCTTTTTTCACGAACGTCGAAGCCGGGAGGCAACGCGCCAGCGTACTCTCACGCTCTGGTCTTTTACTCGCAGAATACCCGCACCTTAGTTGCGTTCCCGTTCTTGCCGTCCACATCTACCGTCAGGTCCTCGAGGTGATCGATCAGCTCCTCAATGTTTTCCGGCTTGATCTGCGAAAGCGTGATATGAATCCCATGTTTGCTGAATGCCTCATCGAGCTGCTCATGCGCCTGTGCCGGAATCAATCCTGCCAATCGCACGCCCGCGCGCAGCAATTGCATGGGAACGCGCACGTTCACGGTCGTCGTGCCGCCCTTGAGTCCTGTCATGGACTCGTCCGCCTCCATCTGTACCCGCAGGTATTTCGGCCGAGGCTTGGACGGTACAGCGGAAGCCGTGGCGCTGCCATTCTCTGTATTGCCGCTTGATGCGTGACCCTCGAAGGCGGCGATCAGCCGCTCAGCTTCATCAGCGGTAATCTTTCCCGCAGCAAGCATTTCCAGAATTTCGCGACGATAATCGCTCATGACATTCCTCCAAGAAATTGGTTTACCCGCAACAAGGCATGGCCGATGTGCGCCAGGGGAACTGCCAGAGCAGCCGATGCATGCATCTGTCCGGCAACAGCGATTACGGCGACGCAGGCCATTACCCATGCGGTTTCGCGCCGGTCATTCCATGTACGCAACAGTCGCTCGGCATCCAGAGGCGTCAAACGCCCTTGTGCCACAAGCTGCAAAATAGCGCGACAGGCAGTATCCATATTCCGCCCTCCTAGAAAATCCGAACCAGAACGCGATTGCCCTGCGAATCTACGTGAACATCACAGCCCGGCAGAGCGCATATGATTGACCAGAGCACGGCAATGGCGCGAAACGGATTCACCTGCCCAACGATGCAGACCGCAGCCAGGATCAGAAGAAGCAGGGGAGAGAGAAGGATCAAGGGAATCCAAAGCAGGAACAACGGCAGCCATAGCCGGAAGCCGCGCCAATGCGGATTACTAACGTGCACAACAGCAATGTTCGGCGTCATCGCAGTTCCTCCAGCTCCCGAATCGCCTCCGTCGCTCCGATCTCGCCTCGCTTCAGCCGCTCCAGCACGTCCGCCCGCGGCGGCGCTGGATTAGTCTCTACAAACTCCAGACTTCCCTCAATCCGCGTCAGCCGCGCCTTGATGGTGGGATAGCTGACGCCGAAAACCTGCTCCATTTCCTTGATCGAGCCGTGGCTCCGCAGAAAAGCCACGACAAAGATCTGGTCCTCGGCGCTTAGCCGCGCCAATTGCGGCAGCTCAAACAAACCCTCGATCGCCACATAGCGGTCGGCCAGTCGTACCCGCTCTATCAAGATCGGCTGTCCCTGCGTGAGTCTGGTCAGCTCCTGCCACTCCATTGATCTTTGTCTTTCCTCGGCCATGCGCAAATTTTAACTGCAAAATTAAAAATGTCAATATATAAATTATAAAAATTTAATTTTTTAACAAAAAAACATAATAAATCTTTATTTTTATCGGAAGGCTAGGCCAGCCCGATAAGAAAATTTCCACCCAAATTCGATTAGCCTGCCCAAAACTCTTCTCTTGACTTCATCTCAACACCTATTTACTCTATGCCTGTTGTAAACAGGTCTATATATGGAAAATCCAACCTCCCGCGACCTCTTTCCCGGTGCGCTCGAAATGATGATCCTCGAGTCGCTCCGCCGCCAGCCTGCCCACGGATACGCGCTTGTCCAGCACATCCAGCAGCGCTCGAATAACCTGCTTCAGGTTGAAGAAGGCTCGCTCTATCCGGCCCTCCAGCGCCTGTTGAAGGCCAAGCTGGTCAAAGCCGAGTGGACGGTGTCACCTACCAATCGGCGCGTGCGTACTTACGAGATCACAACGACTGGTTTGCGCCATCTCGAAACGGAAATCTCCAGCTTCGAGCGCATGTTTGAGGGCATCAGCCTTGTCTTAAACCCAAAGGCCCTCAATCCCGAAAAAGCCTGAAGAGGAAAGCCCGATGAATTGGCTCACCCGCATCTTCGACCGTAAGCATCTATACAACGATCTCGCCGCCGAGATGCGCGAGCATCTCGAAGAAAAGACCCAGCAGTTCATGCGCGACGGCATGCCTCGCAAGCAAGCCGAACAGGCCGCTCGCCGCGCCTTCGGCAACCCCACACTCATCGAACAGCGCAGCCGTGAAGTCTGGCAGTGGCAGGCCGTTGAATCTTTCTTCGCCGATGTAAGACTCAATCTACGCCGCCTCTTGAAATCGCCCGGCTTCACCACAACTGTCCTGCTCACTCTCGCCATTGGTATCGGAGCCAACACCGCAGTCTTCAGCGTGGTAAACAGCGTTCTGCTCAAGCCGCTTCCGTATCCTGAGTCGAATCGCCTCGTCGCGTTGAGGCTAGAAGCGCCCGGAGCGGGCGGCCTCGCCAGCTTCATCGACGGCTTGCAGATGTCGCCGTCCATGTATCTCACTTTCGCAACACACAACCACAGCTTCCAGTCCATGGGTATCTGGACGCCGCAGCTGGCCAACGTCACCGGCCTCGCGCGGCCTGAAGAGGTCCACACCGTGATGGTCAGCGACGGCGTTCTGCAATCGCTCTCCGTTCCGCCCGTGCTGGGCCGCTGGTTCACGCAGGCCGATCAGGATCCGCGCGGCGCGACCTCCGTCATGCTCAGCTACGGATACTGGAAGAGCCGCTTCGGCGGCGACCCTAGCGTCATAGGCCGCACCATTCAGGTTGATTCGCAGCCGCGCGAAATCGTCGGCGTCATGCCGCGCAGCTTCCGCATGGTCTATAAAGACTTCGATCTTCTCATCCCCCTCGCGCTCGATCCCGTCCATCAAAAGCTCGCGCCCTTCGGCTACAACGGCGTCGCCCGCCTCAAGCCGGGAGTCACGCTCTCTCAGGCGGACGCCGACATCGCTCGCCTCATCCCCGTCTGGATGGATTCCTGGACCAACGGTCCCGGCACCAACCCTCACTGGTATGAAAAATGGAGGATCACCCCGAGCTTTCGTCCGCTCAAAGATCAAGTCGTCGGAAACATCGGCAGCATCCTCTGGGTA
>JASHRS010000238.1 GCA_030037215.1 Silvibacterium sp.
GACAACTTTCTTCGAGCAGGATTATTCAGAGTACGAAATATTGTTTGGAGCGCGCGTCGCGTCAGATGCCGGCCTTGAGGCTGCGCGGCGCGTTTCGGCACGTTATCCGCATATTCCTGTGAAATTTGTGCTGACGGGGGAGCCATGGCACATCAATGCCAAGGTCTGCACGCTGGAATTGATGGAAAAAGCAGCAGCTCACGATGTTTTTGTCATCAGTGACAGCGATGTGCGCGTTGCGCCGGATTATCTGCACGAGGTAGTTGCTCCTTTTGTCGATGAGAAGGTGGGCGCTGTGACGTGCTTATATCGAGGCGTGGCAGAGCGCGGACTTTGGGCCAAGCTCGAGGCTGCGGGCATGTCGATTGAAATGACCTCGGGCGTGCTGGCAGCAGACTTGATGGAGGGAATGCAGTTTACGCTCGGCCCGACAATGGCCGTGCGCCGTAGCTGCGTGCGCGAGATGGGCGGCTTCAGTGTGCTGGGGCCGTATTGCGCAGACGACTTTGTCCTGGGAAATGCGATTGCCGCAAATGGCCACACGGTCGTGCTTTCGACTCACGTCATTGATCATCTCGTTCTCAACTCGGACTTTGTGGATTCGCAGAAGCACCAGATCCGGTGGATGAAGTCGACGCGCTTTTCACGGCCGAAGGGGCACTTTGGGACTGCGCTCACTTTCAGCGTTCCATTCGGACTGCTGGCGTGCTTTGCAGCAGCGCTGCTACATCATTCCGTGCTGGGGCTGGGGTTGCTGATTTACAGCGTGATTTCGCGGATCGCGCTGGCGATGGTTGTGGGAGCAGCGGTGGTCGAGGAAAGGCATCTGATCCGCACTTCCCTGCTGTTTCCGCTGCGCGACCTGCTGGGATTCATCTACTGGGCGGCAAGCTACGGAAGCAGCGAGATCGTTTGGCGGAATCAGGTCTACAAACTTGCGCCGGGCGGTCTGATGTTGCCTCGAAACGGTGATTCGAGAGAGGGCGAACGGCCTGCACTAACAGCCTGAGGGTTACTGCGAGTAAAGAAAGCGCCGTTGCCGCTTGCCCAAGTTACAACCATCCCCAACAATAGAAGTATGCTTCAGACCTTTCATCGCTGTTGCGCTGCGAGAACGCGGAATAAATTTGCAGGTATTTGCACGTACGGAGCCGCATCCTGATGCAGCAACAGAAAACCGCAGTGATTATCGGCGCCGGACCAGCAGGGCTTACAGCTGCCCTCGAGTTTGTGCGGCGTTCAGAGATCAAGCCAATTGTGCTCGAAGCGAGTCATGAGATTGGCGGGATATCGCGTACTATCCGGTACAACGGCAACCGGATGGACATAGGCGGTCATCGCTTCTTTTCGAAATCCGACAGAGTGATGGACTGGTGGACCGAGCTGATGCCGGTGGCGAGCGGGGACGATGGCGCAGCCGAGCATGCGGTTCGTTACCAGAACAAAGAGCGCACGGTTACGGCGACTTCTATGGACTCCGACCTGGTGATGCTGGTAAGGCCGCGCAAGAGCCGAATCTACTTCCTGCGGAACTTTTTCAACTACCCCCTGTCCTTGGATGCGGCGACACTGCGTCTTCTGGGGCTCAAGCGCACTTTCAAGATAGGGATAGGCTACATGCGCGCGAAACTCTTCCCGCGCAAACCGGAAAAGACGCTGGAAGATTTTTTGATTAATCGCTTCGGCGTGGAACTCTACCTGACGTTCTTCAAGTCATACACCGAAAAAGTATGGGGTGTGACATGCGACCAGATCAGCGCAGAATGGGGTGCGCAGCGCATCAAAGGGCTTTCGCTGCGGACAGCGATTCTGCATTTCCTGAAGAAGACGTTGAGCCGGAAGAAATCTGCCGATGTCGCGCAGAAAGGGACAGAGACATCGCTGATTGAGAAGTTCTTGTATCCGAAGTACGGACCAGGGCAGTTGTGGGAACACGTAGCCGATCTGGTGAAAGAAAAGGGTGGCGAAGTAAAACTGGGATGGAGAGTTAGCGGCCTACGCACTGAGGGCAATCACATAGTATCGGTTGAGGCAGCGAACGAGGCGGGAGAGAAAGTGGTGATCGCTGCTGATCATGTCTTTTCCACGATGCCAGTGCGCGAGTTGATCCGCGGGCTGGACTGCGAGATTCCTGCGAATGTGCGCGAGGTAAGCGAAGGATTGATCTACCGCGATTTTGTGACTGTCGGACTACTGGCAGACAGGCTGTCTGTAACCGAGCAGGATGGCGGGCTGCTGAAAGACACATGGATTTACATCCAGGAGCCCGATGTGCTGGTGGGGCGGTTGCAGATTTTTAACAACTGGAGCCCTTACATGGTGGCTGACCCGAAGAAGGTGTGGATTGGGCTGGAGTATTTCTGTTACGAGACCGATCCGCTGTGGAAGATGCCGAACGGGGAGATTGCTCGATTTGCGATCTCGGAAGTTGAAAAGATCGGGATTCTGAAAGCGGCGGATGTTCGCGATTCGCATGTGGTGCGCGTGCCGAAGACTTATCCGGCATATTTTGGAACCTATGATCGCTTTGAAGAGATTGTGGACTTCGTGAATAAGTTCGATAACTTGTATCTGGTAGGCCGCAATGGGATGCATAAGTACAACAACCAGGACCACTCGATGCTGACCGCAATGACTGCTGTCGATGACATTCTTGCGGGAGTGAAGGACAAGACCGGCATCTGGAAGATCAATACTGAGCAGGACTATCACGAAGAAAAGTGACATTCCAGAGTTCATTTACAGACAGGTACTTTATGCAGGCTCTTGTAGATGACCGAATTTCATTAAAAGGATAAATATGCAGGACACAGTGCTTTGCCGAATTTGCGGGTCAGACGCAGTAACTTTCTGGCGTAAACGAACGCTCAGCCGCAAGCTTGTGCCTGATGATTTGCGCATTACGGACTCTCGCTATGGAGTTACGCTAGAGTTGTGGAGATGCAAATACTGCGGCTTTATCCAAGCCAATGGAGCCGAGATCGAAGAGTTATTCAATCTGTACTCCGAGCTTGACGACCCTACCTATGAGTCCGGACGCGAAACACGCAGGTTGCAGATGCAATGGTTGCTCAAGCGGGCGTTGCGCATTCATTCTTCTGCAGAAACCCTTCTGGACATTGGCGCAGGAACAGGGCTGATGGTTATAGAAGCCAAAGCCAAAAACCTGCGCGCGGTAGGCATAGAGCCAAGCCATTCCCTTGTCACTGCTGGCCGCGCTCAAAATGGGCTATCGGGCAGTGAATTAATCCAGGGTACCATCCCTAACTCTGCGCTCAACAGTCACGCTTTCGATCTCGTCTGCATGATCGATGTAATTGAACACGTAGCCGACCCAGTTACTTTTCTTAAAGACGCCGCTGCCGCATTAAAACCGGGAGGATTATGTGTCGTAGTTACACCCGATGTGTCGAGCGCTGCGGCAAAGATATTGGGGGAGCGCTGGTGGCATTTCCGATTGGCGCATGTCGGCTACTTTGACGCACACTCCATGGATCTTGCTGCGCAACTGGCTGGTCTTCACATCAGGCAGAAATTTCGCGCGAAATGGTTTTTCCCGATCAAATATCTGGCAGAGAGAATCGCGGTATATTTTCCGCCGATGAGCAGGCTAAATCAGGCCGTTGCGGACAGGCAAGTATTAGATAGGCTATATCAACAGACAGTTCCTCTGAACCTGCATGACTCTCTGGTATTTTTCCTTACGAAAAGCGCCACATTAGCAAGCAATTAATTGTCCCTGCGCACGTAGATATCACATTCCAAGCCCCAGTTTCGCGACATAAGCCTATGATGCAAAAGTGAAACGTTGAGAGAATTCTTTGCCGATGAGATCTCGGTCCACTGCTCTGAGCTTACAAACTCCGGAATTGGCAGACTGCCCGGTACAAAGATTTTCGTTGCCTCGTAGCAGTTAACGACTGCGCCTACGTCATCCGGATTTTCATACCTGGAAAGATAGCCTGTGTTGTAAATATTGTGCGCTACGTCCTTGTACAGGTAATAGTGCGTTCCTGGCACCAGAACCACTTTATCGCCAAGCGGATGCTGCTGAAGATAATGCTTCAAGGTATCTGCCTGCTGCAGCGCATATTTATAAGTCGGCCGGCTTTCGCTCATTTGAATTATGTAGAGCAAGAATGCGGGTAACGTGCAAGCCAAATTAATTGCAAACAAGAGCGGGATCAAAAAAGTTCTGCTCTGATCAGACCGACTCCTTCCCCAGTTTAAGGCGAGTAAAGCCGGGAACAGCGCGCAGGTTAAGTATAGGTATTTGTATTCAAGAGGAAAGACAACGACTGGGAACAAGAAACAACCGAACGCTGCAATCGCGAGTGAAAACCTGGCCTTTCTTGACTTAGAGCTCAATATCAAATAAATGCAGATGACAAGCATTACCCCAGCAGCGAGGTAAGTGAACATGCGAAGCAGGCTCATTCCCATTGCTACACCCTTATAAGTTTGCAGGATGTCATGCCAAGATTTGGCTGCCTTTACAGGAGCATGGTTTAGATCGGTGGCTGAATAATCGATAGATCGTTGTACGCCTCCATATTTGGCCTCCCATAGGAAACGTTTCAGGCTTTGATTATCTATGTGATAAAAACACAGAGCCGTCAGCGCTACGGGCAGTGCAAGGCAAGACATCGAAATGACTGCGTTCCTAGCAATAGTTGCAAGGTTTGTCCTGCCCCCGGTCATGATTGAGGACTTTTCAAGCTCAAGCGCAGTAATAAGCCATCCTGCAATAAGTAGAAATGCGAGAATTCCGGCGAACGGCTCGGAGAGAGCGGCCATCCCTCCCAGGATTCCAGCGACCACACTGCGTCCTACTCCTGGTTGTTTTCGCAAAACAATCACAAGCAGGAGAAGCCACAGGAACGACACGGCTTCCGGCCGCTCTGATGCCATGCCCAATCCAGCGGGGAAGACACTTGCCCACAAAAGGAGAAATATCCATCGGCTTCGGGTATTTTTCAGAAATCGGAGACCTCCTACCAGCGCGATCGAAGCGGGAGGAAGAGCACACAGGATCGGATAAACCCTGGCTATGGTTGTACCGCAGCCAAATATCCTGGCAAATAGCATGAACATCCACATTGAACCAGGCGTGTAGATGCTGAAAAGTACAGGTTGAAATGAGCGGGAGTGTTCAAACGACGCAGTGCGGAATCCCTCGCCGGCAAGGAAATTGCACGCCGGATCGCGAAAGAGATAAACGTCAGTACCGCCTAAGGCCGGAGGCAGATACATCCATACTGCAACCCATCCAATAATGCAGAAAATTGCAAAAAGAATTTCCTCCCTTTTAGGCTTCCACTCTTCCATACAGAACACCTCTCAGTCGAATCGCGCAGCTGAAATTCAATGGGCTTTTGGAAACATTGCTCCAATTTGCGGAATGTCGATGACAGATAGCAGCACAAGCGCGACGATGCAGACGACCAATGGAACCATCAGCTGCGGCTCGCGATAGAGTTTCTCGGGGTTCTGGACTGCGCTCTCATGACGAAAAGAAAGGCTGAAATACACCGCCATTAGCCATGCGATCAGCGGGAATGAGAGTATCAGTTCGAATCGGTATCGCATGATGAACGATCCGAAAAAAAGCATCGATGCTGAGCCGAAAAATATCACGGAATTAAGCAGAGATTCTTCCCGGTAATATCGGAACGACCTTCTGTAGCTTACGGCAACTGCTTGATCGGCAATCTGCCGGTATTCGCTGAAGCGCTTCAAAGCCATAAAGTACGCGCCCAACATCCAGTAAGAAAGAAGGAGCGAGAGAGGCGGGATCGCCGTCGCCGTCACGATGTACCAGCCAAGAAGAAAGCGAAGCGGATTATTGATCGACTCGCTTAAAACATCCAGATAGGGAACGTCCTTACTTCTCAGCGGAGGAATGTTATAAATACAGCCCATGATCCAAAGCGAAGCTGCGCTTAACATGAAGCCCAGCGAGATAAAGTGGGCCAATGCAAGTCCCAGGATCATCATGAGGACCCACTGCACATAGGCCCAGCCTATGTGCACGAGTCCGCATGCCGCAGGTCGATTCTTTTTTGTAGGATGGAGCCGATCATAAGGCGCATCCAGTATCTCGTTAACGACATAATTGCTGCAGGCAATCAGGGTAGCTGAGACAAGGCCAATGCAGATACGAAGGACCAGACCAGCATCAAACCGGGCGTGCACGATCATCGCCGCAACAACAATTCCGGGAACAACGAATATCTGCTTAACGCTATGGTCAAGCCGCGAGATTTGAATATGAGCTTTAATACGTCTTGTTAGCGAGATCCTAGGAGTGCGCGGTGAGGTAGAACGCATCGACTGTTCGGCTTGTTCAATCTTTGACAAAACGCTCCTCCACTTCTCTGGGAAAAATTGTAGTGTCTATTCCCAGCTGGAGTTGTGCTTTTGCAACCACCAGCAAGGCGGGGCTCCGTGCGGAAAAATGGAGTGCGAACAGGGTTCGGGCACCGTACCCATGAAGTCATATTCGTCTTTGTTGCCCTTGAGCGGTGTCGTGAGATATTGATCGACCTGGACTGTACCGTATCCGGTGCCATGGCTCATTTTGATGCGTAACAGACCCCAGTCGGCGAGGTAGATGACAACGATGATCGCGATCAGGATTCGAATTATGAGCCAGAGGATGCGCTTCATGGAACTTCGCGCCTCACGCTGGGCAGGTATCGTAAGACTTCTTCTGGCTCGGGGCGAACGCGGAAATCGGCGTGTGCTTCAGCGAAGAGGACGGTTCCGTCGCCGGCGAGGACGTAAGTAGCGGGAAGGATGAGCTTCCAGCTCTGATCGCCGTTGACGAAGGGAATATTAACGAGGACATTGCGATAGTGTTGCTGGTGCCAGGGCGGGATGGTATAGACGAGGCCGAATTGCCCAGACACCTTACATCCATCGTCGTAAAGAAGCGGAAATGGGATATCGTGCTGGCCCTGCGTGAAGTCGCTTTGGCGGACGGTTTGTGGCGAGATGGCAACGAGGAGGCCACCCAGTTCACGCACGACAGGGTATAGATCGCGCCATGCTTCAAGCTCAGTGACGCAATACGGACACCAGCGCCCGCGGAAAAAATTGAGGACGATGGGTCCGAGCGCAAGCAGATCAGACGAGTTGACGGAACGTCCGGAAGAGTCGGATAGCGTGAAGTCAGGAGCCTTGGCTCCGACGGGAAGAATGTGCTGCTCGATGCCGGTGGCGAAGAGATCTTCGACGGCGCGCTCATTCACAGCAAGGCGCTCAGGTTGGACGAGTGTGCGCGTGTTGGCAGTGATTTCGTCGAGCTGGTCCTGAAGATGAGACATCTGAGTGCCGCCTCAGCGCATTCCTTTCATGCCGCTCAACATGCCCATGGCGCGGCGCTGGAGCAGGCCACCCTTGCCGACGCCCTTGAACATCTTGCGCATCTGCGCATATTGGCGCAGGAGCTGATTCACTTCCTGCACGGTGGTTCCGGAGCCACCAGCGATACGCTTGCGGCGCGAACCGGAGATGATCTCGTGGTGGTTGCGCTCCTTCGGCGTCATGGAGTTGATGATGGCTTCGATGCGGACGAACTGCTTTTCGTCGACCTGATCGGCCATCTGCTGCATCCCACCGAACGGCCCAACGGAAGGCAGCATCTTCATGATGCTTTGCAGAGAGCCTAGCTTGCGAATCTGCCGGAGCTGGTCGCGGAAATCTTCGAGCGAGAAGCCATCGCCACTAAGCGCCTTCTTTGCAAACTCCTCGGACTTTTTGCGGTCGAGATTTTCTTCAGCTTTTTCGATGAGCGTCATAATGTCGCCCATACCGAGGATGCGGCTGACGATGCGGTCGGGGTGGAATGGTTCGAAAGCGTCAGGTTTTTCGCCGGTGCCAATGAACTTGATGGGCTGGCCGGTGACATGACGGATGGACAATGCCGCACCGCCGCGGGCATCGCCGTCCATTTTGGTGAGCACAACGCCGGTGAGTGCGAGGCGCTTGTGGAACTCTTCGGCGGAGCGGACGGCGTCCTGACCGGTCATGGCATCGGCGACAAAGAGTATCTCCTGCGGCGAGAGAAGCGATTTGAGTTTCGCCATTTCGTCCATGAGACCGGAGTCAATGTGCAGACGGCCGGCGGTGTCTACGATGAGTGTGTCGCAGCCGCTAATGATGGCCTCGCGACGGGCTTCCTTCGCAAGGCGCTCGACGAGCGGGGTCACGGCGGGCTCACCTTTAGTATCGCCTTCGTAGATCTTCGCTTTGATGGAATTTGCAACGACATTGAGTTGCTCACGCGCAGCAGGACGATAGACGTCGACGGATACAAGCATCGGACGATGGCCGCCCTTCTGCAGCCACGCGGCCAGTTTGCCGGAGGTGGTGGTTTTGCCGGAGCCCTGGAGTCCCGCCATGAGGATGACCGTGGGCGGGCGCGATGCGAAGTTGAAACGCGCGGTGTCTTTGCCGAGGATGGCAATGAGCTCGTCGCGAATGATCTTGATGACCTGCTCAGTAGGCGAGAGCGCGGTCATGACTTCGTGACCCAAGGCCTTAGCGCGAATGTGCTCGATGAGGTCTTTGACAACGTTCAGGTTGACGTCGGCTTCGAGCAGCGCGACACGAATTTCACGCAGCGCCTCCTGCATGTTTTCTTCGCTGATAACACCTTGTCCGCGAAGGTTTTTGAAGGCGCGCTGCAGTTTTTCTGAAAGATTTTCGAACATGGCTTAAGAGTAAGTTTATCAGCGGTGCGGCAGGCATTTGGAGCGCCAGATTTTTTAGGCGAGCTTTGGCTGCGCACTCTAAAAGTCTGACCTGCAATTTCAGAGAGTTAACACAAGAGTGCGGGGTGAAGCAGCCGGTAACTCATTGGGCTCATAACCCAAAGGCCGGTGGTTCAAATCCACTCTTCGCAAACATCCCGTAGATCATGAGAAACCGCCTAAGCTCCCAAGAGAGCATTGGGGGCGCCAGCGCGTAGCCTTTTCGGCCCTGTCCTGTGTTATCAACCTTTCAATAATCAGGTTTCTAGGGTTTGGGAGGGAAGTTCTTCAACAGCTTCTGCATGGCCTTGTTGAGATTTTGCTGGGTCTTTTGCTGGTTTGAACTGGGATTGAGAGTTTTGGTCGCACGCCCAGTCCACACAAGTGCTTTTGCCGCAGGATCATACATGTCCAAGACAAGTGTACCTACGTTGATGGTCGAGCTTGTGGCGGTTCCCATTCCGCCTCCCCAACGCAATCCGCCGCCCGTACCGTAGGCGTTCCATTGTGTTTGCTGAGTCACTGACGCTTGATAAGCAACATACAAGTCAGCTTTATCACTATCGGTCAATGTCAAGCCTTTGGCCGACAATTGGGAATTAATAGCCTCTTTAATTTGCGCGTCCAGTATTTGATTTGGATAGCTCGCGCCTTGAACGGCTACCCACTTATAGGTATGGAACTTCGTAAAATCCGTTCCCGGCATAGAGTTGTATGTAACGTCCTGCGCAGCAACTGTTCCTGCCGTCAGCAACAGCAGCGCAATGACCGATACAAAAAGACTGCCACCCTGTTTGATTTGCATACGCTCCTCCAGTAACCCCCGAAAATGGTAACGAGCGCATTCGTGCAGTGAAACTGGCACTTTTGACAGTTCTTCGCCGGTGATCGCATTGCGTGAAGATCTGCTGGATGTAATCAGGCGACCAGTACTTCTATGCCGCAACGTAAGGCTAATAGCGGCTCGTCAACGACATTTTAAAGGTGTTTGACCAGCTGTTTTCACAAGAGTTAATATAAGAGTGCGGGGTGGAGCAGCCCGGTAGCTCGTTGGGCTCATAACCCAAAGGTCGGTGGTTCAAATCCACCCCCCGCAACCAAAGCTTTTCCTTTCAGTAATTTCCGCGAATCGCAACCATCCGAATTTTTGAGCGTTATCAATCAGGACCTATCGCGACTTAAACAAGCGCCTGGCCATGTTACGCATATGCGTTTCCGGAGGCTGAACGTTCAGTCCTACCTGAATCATCCGACTTCGGAAGGCTTAACCAGCAGGGAAATGTTACTGTCTGCTTGGATGGTCAGCGATTCGCCAAGCAAATTTCCTCACCCGTGCGGCGTCACGTGATCTGCTGAACCCACTGTTTCCGCCAAGCCGGCGCCTCGAAGGGATCCGCAAAGTACTGTGTTTCCCGCGCAACCTTGTCGTCCCTGAACTCCATGATGCTCACGGTGTAGGACGGCTTGTCATCATATGTCAGGATGAATTCGGTAATCCAAAGATCACCGCTGCCAATGATTCGTTGGATAGCAAACCGCTTTTTGCTCGGCTGACTAGCGCGCTGGTTCTGTATGTTGCATCGACCGCTGGTTCGCTCGCCTGACTGCGGGTAATCCAGCACTGCGTCCTCGTGATAGATACGGTGCTCCGTTTCAAAATCGTTGGCATCGGAGGCCGCCCAATGCTGATCCAGTGCCGCACGGATCTGCTCTTCGTGCATGGTCTGCTCTGGCTGCGGTTTTGCATTCATATTCATCACCTTTGTGGAATGAAACCAGGAACACCGGTTTTTACCACTGGATTCAGCCTCTGCCTGGTCTGAATGCAATTGATTTCGTCAAGCGCATCTTCCGGAAGAACAGAGATGTCGAAATTCTCTCGCGCGCGAGCCGCAGTCCTGGGCGTGGTAAGCAGAGCCGTGCCGCGCTGTACTGCCCAGGCCAACAATACCTGTGCCGGCGTCTTTCCCACTCGCGCGGCGATAGCCAAGATGACTGGATCTTCGAGCGGGCCCGGTCTCATCCCGTGACCTAATGGCGCAAAAGCCAAAAACACAATGCCCTTTTCCTTGCAGAATTCCAATAGCTCCGTTTCCGGCAGATACGGATGCGCTTCTACCTGAACCACGGCCGGTTTGATTCTCGCTGATTCATAGAGAGGTTTCAGTTCGTCTAAACCGATGTCCGATAGTCCGATGGCCCGGCACTTGTCATGATCCACAAGAGTTTCCATCGCTTTCCAAGTGTCGAACAACGTCACGTCGCGGTCGTAAATCACATTGCCGTTTTGATCCCGTGGGTCCTGGTCGTCTCCAGGCTGAAATGCGAACGGAGTGTGAATGAGATAGAGATCCAAATACAGGATTCCGAGTCTGTCCAGACTCGCCTCGAAGGCCGGTTCGACGCGCTCTGGCCGATGATTGGAGTTCCACAGCTTTGTGGTGACAAAAATGTCTTCGCGCGCGATCCCTTGAGCGGCAAGTCCTGTTTGCAGCGCCCTGCCTACCTCGCGCTCGTTCCGGTATCGTTCCGCGCAATCAAAATGTCGAAAGCCGGCTTCCAGTGCGTCTCTGGTCGCAGTGATGGTCACATCTGCGGCGGGAATTAAGGTACCAAAGCCGAGTGCGGGCATATGGCCGGCTCCACGGTTGAGTGGAAATCTCGTCATCCGCAGATCAGAAGATCCAATCATGGTTACCCATCCGAGCTATTTTGCGTCTAGCGTCGCCGCGTAGATTCAAGATTAGATGCAGGGTGCTGCCTATGCCGCCAGCCAGGCGCTCGCCTTCCCAGGTTTGAGCACCCTCTCCAAGGCTCAATGAACCCTATTTTCACGACTGAGCTTATCCCAGAGGCGCCATGCTTTAAAGCTTATGCTTTGATGAGGCTGGCTTCTGACATGGCAACTACATATGGATTGACAAGACACTCATGCTGCAAGCGATAACGAATCAGCTCTGCAACGGTGATCATTTTCAGGCCGTGGGTGCTACAGAATGCAATAAGGTCAGGAACTCTTGCCATCGTTCCGTCCTCATTCATGATTTCGCAGATGACGCCCGCGGGCGTCATTCCAGCCATACGCGTCAGGTCGATGGCTGCTTCCGTTTGCCCGCCTCGCACAAGCACACCGCCCTCTCGCGCTCTTAGAGGAAATATATGTCCAGGGCGACCGAGGTCGGAAGGGCGAGTAGCAGGATCAATCGCACACAGAATAGTCTGAGCACGGTCATAGGCAGAGATGCCCGTCGTCACGCCGCGTCCCAGGGCATCGATAGACTCCGTGAATGCAGTGCCGAATCGCGCGGTATTCCGGGAGGTCATCTGGCGCAGATCAAGAAACTCCAGACGCTCCCGCGTCATCGCAAGGCAGATGAGCCCGCGCCCATATCTAGCCATAAAGTTCACAGTTTCCGGGGTAATGGCTTCAGCGGCTATGGTAAGGTCGCCTTCGTTCTCGCGGTCCTCGTCGTCGACAACGACAATCATGCGCCCGGCGCGAATCTCTTCCAGCGCCATTGGGATATCTGCGAACGGTGAATTTCCCTTCATGTGATCACCTCCTCGATGCCAGGACTTATGCTGGGTGCTTTTCTGTTCCGAGGCGTTTGCGGCGCGCAATCCGTGGCCAGAAGAGGATGTCCTTGCAATCTGGTCGTCATCTGTTGCCAATCTAGGCTGCCGCAGATGCGGAGTTGTCAATTAGCTGTCATTGGATTGTCACAAGTCCGGAGGGATATTTTCCCAAAGAATCGCAGCCTGAACTATGGCAGATCGGAATACGGAGATTGGGAATCCTGGGCATACGGCTTGCCATACATATTCATATGAGAGCCTGCTTCGGCAGCGGCAATAGGGGCCTGCAAGGTGCCGAGGTCGATGGGGCCGGACGAGAATCGCACGGTGCGGTCAAGACCGTCCAGAAAAGATTGCGGCACGCCTTCGACCCAGATATGCAGCCGGTATTCGCCGGGCGGGATATGCTGCAGCAGCAGTGTGTCATCCGCATCCGCGATGGCGTAGAGCGGCGTGGTCAGCGTAATGATGACAGCGCTCATCTCCGGATGAATATTGCAGAAGATGTAGGAGACTCCAGCGCGCGAGAAGGTGACTGACTTGCTCGAGCCGGCTTCGTAAAGGCCTAAGTCGAATCGCTTGCCATCAAAGAGCGAGAAGACGTTGTGAAAAAACGGGTCCTCATTCGGAAAGGCGACAACACTACCCACAGGAATGACCTGGAGATGCGGAAGGAAGGTGCGATTCTTTTGCAGCAGCGTGTAATGTCCAGGAAGAAAAGGAGCGGTCGTCATGCCCGTCATCGGATCTAGCCAGATCACGGCCGGCACAGCGCGATGTTTCCCCCCCAGCGAAGAGACGATGCGAAGACGCAGCTCAGCCGAGGGTCTTTCCCGGGCGTGCAACGGCCCAGACGCCAGAATGACGCTGCAAAACATACAGATTCCAAACCTGATCAGCCGTCTCAAAACTTGTACCCTGCGCCCAAGCCAAGAATATTGCTCGCCGAGGATGGGCCCGTAACAGGCGTGCTCTGGAGATGCCGGTATTCCAGCGAGAACAGCAGGTATGCGCTGGGGCTGTAGATTACATTGCCGGTATAGGTGCGGCTTCTGTCCAGGTCCTGATACAGCGTATTCCCGGGGATGGCATACTGCCGGAGCTCACTGGCAAACACGTCATCTATTCCAAAAGCGGCATTCACCTCCAGCCTCTCCGAGAACTTTTCCTTGAGCTGCGCCCAGCCTCCTACATCGTCCAGCGGGCGGAAGTAGTAACCCGTCTCGTCCTCGTCAGGTTTAAAGGCGAAGTCCTTGTACGCGCCTCCACCCAGTCCACCCAGAGCCAGTCCACGATAGAAGCTACCCGTGAACTGAAGATGGGCCGGCAGAAGCAGCCCGGCATCGAGCGTGCTCGCCCATGAATCGAAACCGTGGCCGATAAAGGTTGAGTAATGAGGCGCAAAATATCCGCCTATGCCGAAGTGGTTATAAGGCTGGTCATTGCTCATGCTGTGCCCCAGCAAAGCAATGCGCGCCTCCACGCCAGGCCACCGGCTCTGCTCAGCACTGCTGGGTGGTGTTGTGGTTGCTCCTGCCTGTTGAGGCGTGAGCGGCGCATCGCTCACATCCACCAGCACTGCCTGCAGGCGGAGCGTACGTCCATGCAAGGCGTCTAAGTCCTGGTTGACGCCCAGTTGCGGGTTCCATGTCCACAGGTTTCCTGACCATGCAAGCGCCGGGACGGCAACCGCAGTAAGAGAGGTGGGCGTATCAGGACTGAAGATCGGGCGATCAAGGGAGAAGTAGGCATCCGTATGGTTCCACTGCAGCCCGGCGTGAGCGGTGCGAAGACGGAGCAGTGTTGCATTGGAATTGTAATAGCCGAAATAAGCGCCCCCATTGGGAGAGGTGCCGTCAAAATCTACACGCAGGTCGGCATAGCTGCTCGCGCCAAACAAATGCGGCCCGCGCGCATCCAGTCCCAAGATGCTCTGGCGAACGGATGCTCCCGTGCTGCCGGAGCCGGGAATAGCTACAGTCGGTGTTGCCGGCATATCGACTGCCTTGGTATTTACAAAACCGTTTAGCAGCAACAGCCCGGTGATCTTTACCGGATAGCGCGATTCGCTCTCCACCTTGGCCTGTTCCAGCGTTGCGATCTGGGTTTCGTCCATCGCCTGACGTTCATGCATGTCGTCAACCGCCGCGCCGGCGCTCTGCGAACCAGCAGAAGGTGACGAAGAAGAATTGGAAACAGAACTGGGAGCCACATCCGCAGCGCCGGGTCTGCTTTGTGCCATCTGGCTCTGCAGTTCGCTCAGCTGTTTCCGCATCTCTTCCAGTTCGTGCTGTGACTGCTCCAATTGAGCCTGCGTGCGCGCCATGGCCTCGGTCAGCTTCTGCACCTGCTGCGCGAGAGGTTCGGAATCTTCGCTTTGTGCATGAGCACGTGGGCTGATCATGCACGCCACGGCAAGAAGGAGAGGCAAAAATCTCCAGCGGCCACGGAAATTCGGGCCGGAAGACCGAGGCTGTCTACATCCGTACGTTCTCATCTGGTATCACCTGATCGTGAACGCCGGCCTCCGGTAGATCCACCTTATCTTGCAGGGAAAGCCCGCGCGCCACGGCTAATTGAAAAATTGTCTTACCGGGACAGCTTTCCAGCAGAACAACATTCCCTCCATGCTCCCGAGCGATGCAGTTGGCAAGGGTCAGCCCAAGTCCAGTGCCCTTCTGCTTGCCTTCGCTCACGAAAGGTTCGAAGAGACTCATGCGGATGTTCGCCGAAACGCCCGGTCCGTTATCGGTTACGCAAACGAGGATGCGCTGCTCTTCGGTCTTCAGGGCTACATGCACGCTAGCCGGCCCGTCAAGGCGGGCCGCCTGGCATGCATTCAGTAAAAGGTTGAAAACCGCGCGCTCGATCTGCTTGCAATCCACGATAGCCATGGTTTCCGCGGGATTGACGTAGCTGGTTGTCAGCGCCACACCCTCCGCATCCGGATGTGACCGAATCAGGCCCACTGCCCGCTCCACCAGTGTGGCCATAAGCTCTGGCTGCCTTCGTATATTTGAGCCGGTACGGCTGAAAATCAGCAGAGATTCGATCATGTCTGCGGTACCGTTCACCGCCGCACGGATATCGGCAAATATCTCGGTGCGCTCTTTCATGGATAGTCGATCGGAAGCGAGGAATTCGGCATTGGCAAAGATGGCGGCAAGATAATGCCGCAGGTCGTGAGAGACAGAGCTGGCCATTCGCCCGATCGTCGCCAGCCGCTCGGACTCGAGGATGGTCTGGTTCGCTTTCTGGATTTGACGGCGCATGGAGGCAAATGCAATGCTCAGTTGCCGCACCTCTTGCGTGCCATGGCGCGGCACGTGGTGCTTCACATCTCCAAGCCCGAATGCGCGCACACTGTGCGAAAGCTCTTCGAGCGGGCGTGTCACCAGCCGCGATATCACAGCCATCAGGACCATGCCGGAAAGAAGCGCCAGAATGCCGATAATAAGCACCATGCGGTCGATGCGGCTGATCCATTGATTTGCTGGTTCAAGAGATTTCAGCACCACCAACTGCAAAGGAGCTGTCGCCGCGGCGGAAAGGTCTTCTGTGGTGGCGAGAAACTGCGAGTTTCCAAGCTTTACAGCTACCGGCGCACGCGGCATCACGGAGAGTGTGCCGGATTGCTTCACAAGGCCTGCCTGGAGCCCCGTCGCAAGCGTGCTGGCGAGGATCTGGTGCCCGCTAAGGAATGTGGCTTCGACCCCAGTGGGCTGGCTGATCTCCGGCACTGTACGCTCAATGGAAATACCGCTCAGCACATATCCCAGCAGCGTTCCGTCCTGATCGCTGCCGAAGTAGAGCGGCCGCAGCGCGCAGGCATACAGCGATTCGCCATCGATCAAATAGTGCATATGCGGTGAGGTAAGAAGACGTTTCATTCCCGTGCGCAGGGTATCGTCGGCGGACGCTCCTCTGACATAGGCTGCGACAACTCGACCGCCGGGATCAGCAAGCATAAACAGATCGGTGCCACTCAGCTCCCAGAACTCGGCCGCGCCATCCTGGATGGTAAGATCGTCCCCGCTCGTCATCAAGGCCTTCAGCGTGGGTAGTTCCGCAAGCAGCGCATTCTCGCGCGCAAGCGCACCCAGCCTCTCCGCCTGCAAATTCTGGAAGGCCACAACCGATTGGTCCAAATCCCGCGACAGGTTGCTAGTTACTTGCTCTCGCAGGTGGTGACGGATCAGCAGCAGGCTGACGCCAGTTACGAAAGCGATCACAAGCGCCATGCTGACGACCAAAAGCGCGTAGGTACGGATTCCCTGTTTCTCTTCGGCGCGTACTGTTCCCTGCATGGCTTCGTCTTCAGGGTGCGGGCCGCGCGTTACATCAAGGGACAAATTTGTATCCTGCGCCATAGATTGTCAGAAAATACTTCGGATTTGCAGGATCAGGTTCCAGCTTTTGACGCAACTTCAGGACCTGGTTATCTACCGTTCGCGTCGTTGGGTAAAAATTGTATCCCCAAACTTCATTCAGCAGGACATCGCGTGTCAGAACCCGTTCGACATTCTCCGTAAAGAACTTCAATAGCTTGAACTCATGGGCCGTAAGAACGACGGGGTTCCCGCTGCGCTTGAGGGTCATCTTCTTGAAATCGGCCTCGCAATCGCCGAAGCGATAGACCACATCCTGCGCAGGTTTGCGCTGCCTGCGGATGGCCGCCTGCACCCTTGCCATAAGCTCCCTGGGGCTGAAGGGCTTCGTGACATAATCATCCGCACCCAGCTCAAGCAGCAGCACCTTGTCCGCGACTTCCGTGATGGCGCTAAGCACGATAAGGGGAACCTCGCTTGAAATGCTTTTCAAGGTCTGGCAAAGCTCCCGCCCCGAGATGTTCGGAAGGATTAAATCGAGGACCACCGCCAGCGGTTGTTCGCTTCGGAACAGGTCCAGCCCAGTACGCCCGTCACCCGCGACGACCGCCGTATAGCGCTCTTCTGTGAAGATCCTGCGCAGCACCTTCTGCATCCGGGGATCGTCTTCCACGATGAGGATCGTACCCAAGCTTGGCGCGGAGGGAAGATCGGGTTGGGTGTCTATTGTCATCTCAATGCTGTGGACCATGGCTCATGCCTCCATCCATCCTAATTATTTTGGCTGATTCATCGTCTCCATCGCGCGCGATAAGCCAGAAATTACAATCGGATGACAATTATGAAGAGGGGCATTTTCACGGCTCAATGGCAAGCTCCATCGAGTACCTTGCTCCTCTGCAATCACACCGATCAGGACCACGCACCACAGTGGAAGAAGAAGGTCAAAGGCATCAGCCTCGGCGAGGCCACGGATCACAATGAAAAGCAGGAAGCAAAGCAGAAGCGGCCTCGTTGGCTCCTGCCTGAGCTTGCGTAGCTGGCGGTAAAGGCTTCCGTACAGGCCGGTGAGCACAACAACCCCTGCGGCACCGTAGGCATAAAACTGCTGCAGCACTTCATTCTCCGCGTGCCGCGCCTCGAACTGCTCGTTCCCAAAAGGCGGTACTACCTTCCACCACGCGTCGAAGCCATGCCCGATCCACAGCGTCCAGGGGTGATCGAAGGTGGCGCTGAACACATATAGCCATATGGCTGTGCGGCCGGTCAGCGTCTCGGCCTGATTGCCAGCGGTCGTGTAGACATCGTAATAGGCTTCAAACAATCCCCAGAACGCCAGGATGAGAGCCACGGCCAGGAAAATCAGCGCCATCCTCTTCCTGCGGCTGATAGACCGATCGCAGCACAGGAGAACAGCTTCGCTGATGAAAAACGCGACTAGCGTCGTTTTGCTCAGGCTGCGAATCAAGGTAATGGTCAGGAAGAGCACGGCGATTCCCCACTTCTCGCCGCTACGGCGCATAAGGTATTGGGCAAAGAAAATCGCGAATGCGCAGACATTTCCAATCTCATTGGCATTGAAGTAAAGGTTGTCGCCCAGCCGCAGGTCGGCCTGCACCGGCATGATCCATGCGATGAGAGCCAGACAACACGCGCTCCAGATAAAACCCTTCAACAGAGACTGCGACTCCGCAAGCGCAGATTCGCGGCAAAGGAGCAGGGACACAATGCCGACATCGGCAGTCAGGCCAACCCAGTAAACTATCGAATCGGCAACTGAAGATGTATCGCTCCACAGCAGACTGCAGAGAGAGAGAAGCAGAAAGGCAAGTACCCACCGAAAACCAGGTGCGCATGTCAACCGCCGGAACACAGCGCGCGGCGGAATTGAAGTGTCAAAGCAAACAAGGCCGAACAGCAGAAGGTCGATACCTATGGCGATGGCGGTTCCAGTGCTGGGATCGAGTCCATGAGCTGGACGCCGAGGAAAGTGAACACAAGCCGGAAGCAGAAAAAGAAACCAGCGGCAAATGCAAGGGCTCGCATGTGCACCGGCTTCGCGGTTATCTCCTCGATGAAAAGGGTTGAGCTCACACAATTCTCTTCTGCCGATGCCATTCGGACTCGGCGTTCTCAGTGGGTATACATATCCGGAATTCCCTGGCTTCCCGCCGGTGGCAGATGGCGAAGATAAGTGATAATTGACCACAACTCGTCATCGCTCAGCGTTCCCTTTGAGCCGGGCATGCCCGAAGGCCATATCCCGTAATCCAGGATCCACTTCAATTGACCATCTGTATAACTTTGCACCTCGGGCGAAGCAAGCGAAGGAATGGGCGGAGAGATATGGCCGGCGAAAGGCACGCCCGTATTCTGCCCATCCATCCCGTGGCAGGCAACGCAATAGTGCGAGAAGGCCTCTTTTCCATCAGCAAGTGTGTCTGCATTGTCCGGGAGTGGGTTCTTTTCATTTTTGTTGCGGATGAACAGGTGGTGCTTGGCAAATGAAACCGTTTTGGTTTCAAATGCCCCCGGCGGCGTGGCTTTGCACCCCGCCAGTCCAGCCAATATTAGTCCGCAGAATACGCTCACAAGCAGCCGCACCCTATGCCACCACATGAATTTTGATAGTCATTGAACCGTGACCGGACCCACAGAAGACCGAGCAGTGGCCGATGAAGTCGCCCGTCTTATCCGGCGTGAACTCGATCTGCGCCGTGCTACCAGCCTTTACCTTCACATCGATATTCAGCTCACGAATCCGAAGTCCGTGGGCCACGTCCTCGCTCTTCAGCACCAGGATCACGGGCTGTCCCTTTTTCAGCGTGATCTCGCCGGGCGAAAAGTCAAACCGCTTCGCCGTTACCTCGATCTGCTGCGGCGAAGCCTGCGCCCATACCCTCGTGCTTGATGCCCCCGCCAGCCATAATCCAAGGCAAAGCGCCAGCAGCATACATTTCTTTTTCATGTGTTCTCCTCATGTTTGAATGCGCCATGCAGGCAAGCCAGCAAAAAAAATTGCACCTAGCGGGAAAGCCGCATCGGCTGATCTCAACCTACCGTACCGGGCTCAGAGAAAAAGCTTGTCACACTGCCGTTGTTTAAATGTCAGTTCCTTGTCATTAAGGCCGATTGCTGCTGGAGCGCATCAAGGATTGAGGAACCGCAGCAGCGCCTTGTAGTCCGCTTCGCTGAGGTTGGCTCGGACGCGCATGTGCATGGCAATCGTTCCGGAAATGCTGGGTGAGAATCCCTCCGGAGCGTTGTGGCAGCGTGAGCAGTTCTGGTTGAATACCTGCTGTCCTCTGTCGGTATTTATGGCATGCGCTGCCTGGGGAGGCGGACTTGGCCGATTATGCTGCTCCTGGGTTTTCGTCTGCCCTGCAGCGACGGTTACTGCTGCGAGCACCAGGACTGCTGGCAGGAATTGTGCGAGAGGCTTCATCATGTATCTCTTTTCAGCGCTGAAGTGCGTGGAGTGGCACCGCATCCAGGCGACGCAGGTGCGCTCCATAGCCAAAAGGGTATGCATACGCGTCCGGACGCATGTCACGCAGGAGTCTGAAGCCTGTCATTAGATTGTCTTTGCGGCGGAGCGATAACTTCCCTCGCGTTGCTGACAATTCGCTGACAATTTACGGACGCATATCTGACAACTCCACCGCGCTCCTCCTTTAGGCTCGGGGGTGTGACGGATCAGGCATGCATGCGCCCGCCGCGAGAGGCCGCCGGAGCAGCCGGCACACCCGCAAGCAGGGCAAGTCTTCGCATCGCATTCGGGCTGTTGACAGCGCGGCAACGACTTTCATTGGCACTGCTCATCGTTGCGAGGATCGCGGTCGGGCTGTGCGATCTTGCGGTAGCCGCTGCCATGTATCTCCTGTTTCTGTTGTTGCAGGGTCGCTCTGTAACCCATCCGTCCTGGTGGCTACCTGGCACGACTCTCTCCGCCGCGACGATCACATCGGTTCTTGTCACCCTTCGCGTCGTGATGGATATCTTTTCGGGTCGCGCGGTCGTTCGCCGGATTTTCAGGCTTTATACAGACCTTCTTCTCCGGCTCACCCATGGGTACAACGAGATGCAGTGGAGCCGTTTTGTTGCCTGCAACCGCAGTGTGCTGTCAAATCATGTTCTCCATACTGCTCGTGAAGCCGCCGAATTTTATCAGCGGTTCATTGACCTCGCAGCCGCGGCCGTCATTGTGACGGTGATGGCCACGGCCCTCATCTACCAAAGCCCGCTCGCCGCCTGTGGGTTCGCAGCAGCGCTTGCTGCCTTTTTCGCACTCCACAGATTTTTCATCCGCGGCAGGATTCAACAAGCTGCTTCTGAACGCGAAACCTCTCTACGCATGCTGCAGAGAAGCCTTGCCGACATGTTCTCATCGGGCAAAGAGGTTCGTGCCTACCAAAACGCCGCATTCTTTTATGAGCGGATCCGCAAGCAGGCAGAGCATATGGCCATCAGCGGAATGCGCGCAGTATTTCTCCCGCAGGTCGGGAGCAGCCTTGCCGATCAGGGCGCGGTGCTGCTCTTCCTCTGCATCATCATTGGTGTTCAGTTGCGCCACGGCGATGCAAGACAGGTACTTTCGCTGCTGGCATTCTATTTCGTCCTTTCGCGCCGCCTGATTCCTCTCATCAGCCAGATATCTCTCATCTCCGGTCAGTTGGAGAGCTCACTGGAAAGCGTGAAGCTTGTAAGCGACGAGCTGGGTGAATGCAGAAGATACCGCGAGTCTCCTGCCGCGACGCAGTCACCTGAACCCGGTTTCGTCCTGCAGCTCTGCAAGGTGGGCTTTTCATTCCCCCAAGGCGCTCCCATCCTGCGCGATGTAGGATTCGAACAGCGCGAAGGGGAAACGATTGTCCTGTGCGGTCCGTCAGGAGCAGGCAAAAGCTCCCTGCTGAACCTGATCGCCGGCGTTTCGCAGCCAGCCACAGGTGAGCTTCGCGTCAATCGCGCCAGAATTTCCTATGTGCCGCAGGAGGTTCCGCTACTTGACGACTCGATCCGAAACAACCTGCTATTTGGACTGGAGGAGCGCGGTGACGCGGAGCTGATACATGCGCTCAGGGCCGCGAAGCTCGATGAGTTTGTGATGGCGCAGCCCTTTGGGCTAGAGACTGGAGTAGGCGATAATGGGGCGCTGTTTTCAGGCGGCCAGCGACAAAGACTAGGGCTCGCGCGCGCTCTGCTGCGCGGAAGTAACCTTCTCCTTCTGGATGAAGCGACCTCGGCCCTGGATATGGAGAGCGAGCGACAGGTCCTCGAGAACCTCAGAGCATCGGGAAAGGCCATACTGCTGGTGACGCATCGGGTTCCACTTCGCGCATTCGCACAGCGTATCTTCCTGCTGCGGGCTGGGCGTCTGATCGAAGAGCAGTTGACGGAAGAATTGATAGACGGGCAAAATTTGGCAGCCAGCATCGAAAACTAATCCGCCACGCAAGTCAGGCAGCATGCATATGCGCTGCCTGTCATGAAGGTGTGCTCAGGTGAAATCAGTGCTCGAGGCGGCCTGCCTGCGGTTATTTCGATCGGCCCTTCCAGGTCGGGAACAGGAGGCGATAGACAATGCCGGTCTCCCAGATATTTTCATCGCCGGTGGAAGAAAACTGCCGCGAATAGCTTGTCAGGATTCGCATGTTGTGCGGAAGATTGTAGTCCAATCCGAAATCGGCACGCTGCGTGTTGACCAGCGGCAACCCATCGCTGGCAGTCGTATCGCGGCGGAAGGTCTGCTGCATGCGAAAGAGCGGTTCGAATCGGCCGATCCAGCTATCCAGGCCGCCAAAAGCTTGCGTGCGGTAATCGGCTTCCACCCAATAGCCCTGCGCATGATGACCCCGCGCGAATTCTGAGCGAAGACGGAATGCAGTGCCTGCAGGTTCCCACCACACATGCGCACCATAGAAGTTTTCCTGCGTCCCCTGCAGTAGCCGGTCGTAAGAAAGGCCGACCTCCAGCCGCTTTTCCGGAAGATACAAGCTGACACGTCCGCCAGAAGACCTCTCTGCATCGAACTGTTCGTTCCCGCTGCGGGCGGAAAACCACGCCTTATAGTCAATGGAGTATTTAGGCGTGGAAACGGCGGACCCAGCCAGCATGCCTCCAAGACCGATTCCGGTCGACATGGTTCCGAGGCTGGAGATCAACGGGCCGTCCTGGAAATTGCTAATCCAGATGGGCGACAGGCGGTCGTTGTAGGTATTAAAGGGAAGCAGAAAGCTGCCTCCGGTAACGGTCACATGAGGCGAGAGAAAGTAACTGCCCTGCAAATAGGTGAGCGCGACAATGTGCACATGGCCGTAACCCGGTTGGCCATTCCCATTCGGTGAAAAGATTTCATCAAGGAAAGCTCGCGACTCAATCAGGAGATGCTTGCCCACCGGAGCCGCCAGCAGCGGTTCCGTGATCGTCTGGTAGTCCGTATTGCCGCCAGTGGTGCTACTGAAAAATCCAGCGCCACCGGAGATCAGCGGCGTGTCCTGTGCGTAACCCTGCCCGGATGCGCAAAGCAAGGTTAGTGCAAAGATCATTAATCCAATAATCTGGGAGTTTCTGCGAGAGCGAATCAGCGATGTCGAAGGGTGCATAGCAGTCACGATAGCGAGAGGCGGTTATAAGCGTGTCTCCGGATCGTCTGCTCATTGTCAATTGATTGTCATCTTGAGAAGGACGGAGCAATTCACAACTCGCGCCTAAATCAATCGAGTTGGCGCAGCATCCGCGCATAGCGTGCTCTCTTTTCCGGGGGCTCCGCCGTCTGCGAGAGCTGCTCAATCTCCGCCTTCGAAGGCTGAAACGCGAGCGGCAACCCTCTCCAGTAATACTTCAGTTCATCGGATTGCCATCCGGCATATGTCTTTTCCCATGATTTTCCGGATTCACCGGAGAACACCAGGTTTGCCGGGTTTAGAGCCCGCCAGTAGTCCTGAAACCTGCAGTCCAGTGAAATGCGGAGCCGGTCGGAAAGGTTCGGCGAGGCAGCATGGACGGTCAGGCTGTGGAATATGAGCACGTCTCCTGCGTTGATCTGACCGCTCACCCAATCGCCTTCCAAAACTGTATCGGAGGATATCTCCGGCACATGCAGGTTTTCATCGGCGTGCTGCACATATCCCGCGCGATGTGAGCCTTCTACAACCCGTAGCGGTCCGGCGTGGATGGGGCAATCGTGCAGCGGAATCCAGGCGGTGAAACATTCAGGATCTCCGCCCATGAAACGATAGTCCTGATGAGCGTGGACGGTGAGCCGCTCACAGTTCGGAAAGATCAACCGCCCGATGGGTTTGGGGTGTACCAGTACGCGGTCTCCTACCAGCACTTTCATTGCCGATTGCAGCGCCGGATGATGGGGCAAGGCATGGAATGATTCCAGATTGAAGACAGTCTGATATGTACTCTTGAATGCCGGGTCTGGATCGCCGCACGCGGCGTCCGGATTAGCCATGCGCTCCAGAGGATCGTATCCCGGAAGAAGCCAGCCCGCCGCGGAAAGGACTTGTGTGATCGCGTTGAGCGCGCGAGAAATATCCTCCCGCGGCAACAGGTTGCGGACCAGCACGTACCCTTTCGTATCGATCTCATTTTGCAGGACCGGAGTATTCAGGTCGCGTGCCTGGATTTCATGAAATGATTTCATCGTTTCTCCTCCGTGAAATTGGCCTTGGCTTTTCTTCTTCGCAAACTCCGCAAGAACTGGGAACAGCAGCGGCCGAACCATCGGGCGACACTGCAATCACGATAGTGACCCGCCTCCATTCGCGTGTCTCCGCATCGTCGTCTCTTTGTCAAGGGATTGTCATGAAGCGATTCCGCGCCGGCTACAAAACCCTCGTCTCAACCAGGCCACGCATCGATAAAAATGCGCGATAAGAGAGTGACAATCGACTTACATCTGCATGACAAGCCGGTGCGCTCAGTCCGGCTAATCTTTTGCTGATCTTTTCTGCCGGCAGCCAGACCGCCGGAGCGCACACGAGGTGAAACCGCATTGCTACAGCTTTCTGGCTCGAAAGGTTCTGGCGGTATCTGCGGACAGGCTGTCGCTGGTGGGCAAACGACGCTCCCTTCAAGCACCGCTGTCCAGCCACTTCCGTTTCGTGCCGCAATGCGGGAAGCCGCTCCAGCACAGAGCCGTAAACAGTACCTGCGGGAAGCTGCCTTACTGAGTTTTTGCGATCCCCCGCCGCCGCAGTGTTCGGTATTGTGGAGCCTTTCTCGTAGAGAGTGGGAAAGCCTGCTTCATTGGCTCGATCTCAGTGGCCTGGCCCTCTATTTTCTGGACCGCATGGCGAATCTGCAATTCTCCGGCAGCCTGCCGGAGTTCGTCCTTGCACGTCTGCAGAAGAATCTTGAAGACAACACTGAACGAACGCGGAGCATGATTGCCGAATCGGTAGCGATCCAGCAGGAGTTTCAAAGTGCCCATGTCTCCTATGCGGTTCTGAAGGGTCTCTCTCTTTGGCCCTGCTCCGTACCGGCGCCAGAGCTTCGGTCGCAATTCGATCTCGACTTCCTAGTGGTGGAGAAAAGTGCCTCCAGTGCGAAAAGCATACTTGAGCGGCGCGGCTACCGACTTTACCAGGCAAGCCGCAGAAGCTGGGAATTCAAGCGCAATGAAAGACCGGGGCTTTCTCTCAAGGACTTGTACAAAGTGCAGCCCTCGCATGCGGTCGAACTGCACATCGAGCCGAATCGTTCAGGGCAATCCTCATTGATGGACAGGCTCGAAATGCGCAATCTGTATGAATGCACCATGCCGGTGCTTTCGCCTGTGGATCTGTTGCTGGGGCAAGGGCTGCACGCGTACAAACACGTGTGCAGCGAGTTCTCGCGCGCGGCTCATCTGCTGGAGTTTCGCCGTCATGTCATGGCGCGCTTCAATGATTCCACTTTCTGGCTGACGCTTCGGGCCGCGGCTGAAGAAAATCCAAGAGCTTCGCTGGGGCTGGGTGTAGTTACACTATTGATCACGCACGTGATGGACAATTTCGCGCCCAAAGGACTGACGGAGTGGACTGTGGACTCTCTTCCCAAATCAGTTCGCCAGTGGGTGCAGATGTATGGCAGGCGCGCCGTGTTCGGAAGTTTTCCAGGCACCAAGCTGTACCTGCTGCTGCAGAAAGAACTTGAGACGGCGGGAATTCCGGCAAAGCGTCAACTGCGGCAGGTACTGCTACCCAACCACTTGCCACCTCCCATCATCCGGGCATTCCCTGATGAGACTGTGGCCGTGCGACTGGCGCGCTATCGCATGCAACTTGTCCTTATCCTGCTTCGCCTCCGCTTTCATCTTGTGGAAGGTATTCGCTACGCCTGGGAGTCGCGCCGCTGGCGACGGCTCAGGAGCCGGTTCACGTCATGATACTTCCCTTGCGTCCTTCAGCCGAGGCATTCGACTCAATCGCGCCTGTATTCGATCATCGCTTCGGCCAATGGCTTAGCGTCGCCGCACAGCGGCGGGCGGTACGCGCCGCTCTGCTGCGCGAATTCCCCGCTTACGACAGAATTCTGGAGCTGGGCGGAGGTACTGGCGAAGATGCGCTTTTCCTCGCGCAGCGCGGATTCAGACTCTTCCTCACCGACCCTTCGCCCGCGATGGTCTCGCTGGCGAGCGCGAAGCTGGCTCAATTTCATGCCCGAACAGAAGCGGTCGCCGGAGAAGACTATGAGGATTTTGCATCGCGTCACCTCGCGGCAGGCGGAATGTTGTTCGATGGAGCGTTCTCGAATTTTGCGCCGCTTAACTGCATAGCGGACCTGCGGCCGGTAGCAAGCGGGCTTGCAAAATTGCTGAAGCCGGGGGCTCCGGCCATGCTCGTCGTGTTCGGAACGCTCTGTCCCGGCGAGTGGGTCACGGAAGTGCTGCGCGGGCGCCCGGAGTTGGCCCTGCGCCGCTGCCGCCGAGGCGAAATACCGGCGCGTCTTGCCCAACGAGAGTTCCGCGTTGTCTATCATCGGCGCCTTGACATGGTGCGAGCCTTTGCCCCATGGTTCGTCCTGGAAAAGCGGATTGGCATCGGCATCGCCGTACCGCCCAGCGCGGCAGAGCCATGGATATCGTCCCATCCGCGCCTTCTGCGGTTTATGGAAACAGTCGATCGCGCTGTCTCCCGGAGGCTGGCGATCTTCGGCGACCATATCCTCTATCAGTTTCGCCGCACAGAAAAAGCAGGATAGATGACACTCAAGAAAATCGCCGACATAAAGTTTCCCACACACCGCGCCGACTTCCGTCTGGTGGCATTCGAGCGTGCCAGCACGCAATCTTTGGAGCCGCGTATAGAGACGGCGCTGGTTTTGCTTCTGGGCGATATCCATAGCGCTCCTCCGATTGTTCGCATTCACTCACAATGTGTAACCGGAGAGGTATTTCATTCTCTGCGCTGCGATTGCCATGATCAGCTCCATCTCGCATTAAGAATGATTGCGGAAGAAGGTGCGGGCATTCTGATTTATGAGCAGCAGGAGGGGCGGGGGATCGGCCTGCTCGAAAAGCTGAGAACCTATGAGCTTCAGGAGCAGGGATTCGACACTGTCGATGCGAATCTTCAGCTCGGTCATGAAGTCGATCTGCGCGATTACACGTTGCCGGTGGAGATCCTTCGGTTCCTCGCCGTAAGCTCCGTCCGGCTGCTGACCAACAATCCTGACAAGATCGACGCGCTCCGCTCTGCGGGCTTGGAGATTGCTGAACGCCTGCGTGCTGACGTTCCGGAAAACCCACATTCAGCGCGCTATCTTTCCACCAAACGCGACAGGCTGGGCCATCTTTCCGGTCATGAGTCGCTTGAGGTCCGCGCATCGGGCATCGTCTTCGCTGCTGGCAAATGACATTGAGTTGACAATTCCGCGACAAGCGTACGCGCGCGAAAAACTAACCTGAACCGATGAATGCAGTGTACCCGTGGACCTGCTCTTCACGACGCGCACCGCAGGAACTGGCTGTGCATACAGTTAAGTGCGCACGACCGGATTTCGGAGGTGAAATTTGGCACAGGTACTGCTGACGCATTCGTATCATCTTCCTTTCGATCCTAAGCAGCTTTGTAAAATGCAGCCCTATACCCCTCTTGGCACCCTCTATGCAGCTACTGCCCTGCGCGAACACGGCATAACCGTGGCAGTGTTCGACTCCATGCTCGAGGACCCTTCCGCAAAACTGCCGAGGCTGTTATCGGAGCATCAACCCGGCATCGTAGTCATCTACGAAGATGACTTTAACTTCCTTTCGAAAATGTGCCTCACTCGCATGCGGGAGGTAGCTCGAGAAATTGCGGCAGTGGCGCGCGCCATAGGCGCCGTCACCATCGTGCATGGCTCTGACTCCACAGATAACCCCGAGCTGTTTCTGGAAAACGGATTCGACTATGTGCTTTGCGGTGAGGCGGAAGAAACGCTTGTAGAGCTATGCTCCGCGCTCCTGCATGCCGCAGAACTGCCAGCGATTGAGGGTCTGGTAAGACGCGATGCGACGGGAAAAACCATCCGCAGCCTCGAGCGGCTCGCGAAAAATCCGGCGTGGTCGTCCCTTCCGCTCCCGGCGCGCGACCTTATTGATCTGGAGCCATATCGCACGGCATGGCAGGCGGCGCACGGATACTTCTCGGCCAATATGGTATCCAGCCGTGGATGCCCTTATCACTGCAACTGGTGCGCGAAGCCAATCTCCGGGAATAAGTTTCATCTGCGGCCTGCCGCCGCCGTCGCCGAGGAAATGCGGCTTCTTAAGACAGACGCGCGCGTCGATCATATCTGGTTTGGTGATGACGTCTTCGCATTAAACCATCATTGGGTGCAGGAGTTCGCTGGAGAAGTTGTTAAAAGGAATGCATCAGTTCCATTCAAAATCCAATCACGGGCCGATCTTATGACGGAGCAAACGGTGCGCGACCTAAAAACCGCCGGATGCGCCGAGGTATGGATGGGAGTCGAGTCGGGATCACAAACGGTGCTTACTGCCATGGACAAAGGTTTAGACCTTCACTCCGTGGTGGCTGCCCGCAGGCTTCTCAAGAAAGCGGGTATTCGTGCCTGCTTCTTTTTGCAGTTCGGTTATCCCGGCGAGACCTGGACTGAGTTGCAGGAGACCATTGCCCTTGTGCGGCTGACGCGCCCGGACGACATCGGCATCTCATTTTCGTACCCGCTGCCGGGGACTGTGTTTTATGAGCGTGTCCGGCAGGAATTGGGACAAAAACGCAACTGGGTCGACAGCGACGACCTCTGCATCATGTTTCGGGCTGCCTATACTACCGGCTTCTATCGTGCAGTGCGCGACGCGCTGCATGCGGAAGTAAGCTCCTGGAGAGATCAGGCGGCTGAGGACGTAGGCGCAGAGGTGACCGCTCTGTGGAAGCGAGTAGCCGATCTGGAGCCGGAAAGCAGGAATGCGGAAGTCTTCGCACCCGTGGCGGGCGCAGCATCTCATGCGCCTTCCGCGTTTGTTTCCCTTGAGAGTCTTGCGCATGCGGAGAGAGCCTGAATGATCCGGCCAACAGAAACGGAGAGCTCCGTGAACAAGCCGCATCCGACTGATATGGCTGAGGATGGCTGGCAGTTGAGTGTCTGCCTGCAGTGCCCGCAATGCGGGACCGGTCTTGAAACAGGCCATTGTTACGCTTGCGGATTTCTTCTGCGTGTCTGCGACGGCATTCTCGATGCATTGCCTCCTGCGCGAAAGGCGCATTACACACGCTTTATCGAGGACTACGAAAGGATACGGGCAGCGGAAGGCCGCGGCAGCACAAGCGAAGACTTCTATCTTGCACTTCCCTACAAAGATGTCTCCGGCAGGAACAATCGCCAGTGGCGGATTCGGTCGCAGAGCTTCGACTGCCTCATACAACAGGTGCTGAGACCGAACTTCCCGAAAGACGCCGCGCGCATTCTGGACCTTGGCGCCGGGAATGGCTGGATGAGCCATCTCCTGGCGGTTGCGGGCTATCATCCCGTCGCCGTCGACCTGTTGGTGAATGATTACGACGGCCTCGGCGCAGCCACGCATTACCGCGCTCATCTGCCGCGACTCTTTCCACGTGTTCGAGCAGAGCTGGCGCGGCTTCCCTTTCAGCAGGGGCAATTTGATGCGGCGATTTTCAACGCCTCCTTTCATTATGCTGAGGACTATGCCGCGAGCCTCCGTGAAGCCTTCCGTTGCATACGGTCAGGCGGCATGGTCATCATCAGCGATACACCGTGGTATTCCAACGATCAGGGCGGACAGCAGATGCTTGCGGAACGCCGCAACTCTTTTCTCGCACGATACGGCATCGCATCGGACTCCATCAAAAGCCTGGAATATCTGACAGACGAGCGTCTCCATATGCTCGAAAGGCAGTTGTCGATTCGATGGACCGCTTATACGCCGCGTTACGATCTGCGTTGGCGGGTGCGTCCTCTCATGGCCCGGCTGCGCCATAAGCGCGAGCCTTCTAGATTCCGCATTTATGCAGCGCGGAAACTTACGGCATGACAGACTGCATCCCGTCTCCTCAAGTCGTGCGGCAGCAGCCGATCATGCTTTACGGGGCACGCTGTGTAATGGGACCTCCGCGGGAAAGTGCCCCTGTCACAATTCAGATCGTCGCGGGACGCATCGTAGATATCTCCGGCAGTTATTCTTGCGCGCCTGTCTCACCGGACTCTTTAACGCTTAACCTAGAGGGGTTCCTGCTCATGCCCGGCTTCATCAATGCGCATGACCATCTGGAATTCGCTCTCTTCCCTAGGATGGGAAATCCGCCCTACCGCAATTACATCGAGTGGGGGGAAGACATCCACCAACGATTTTTCGATGTCATTGCGAAGCACAAAGCCGTTCCCAAAGAGGTTCGCGCTTGGTGGGGCGGCATACGAAACCTCCTCTGTGGCGTCACCACGGTCAGCCATCACGACCCGCTCTGGCCCGTGCTACGAAATAAGGAATTCCCGATAAAAGTGGTGCAGACGAATGGCTGGGGACATTCGCCCGCTCTCGGCGGCGATCTGTTAGCTGCGCGTAACGCGACACCTCCCGGCGGCGTTTTCGTTCTTCACGCGTGCGAAGGCGTCGACTATCTGGCACGGGAAGAGCTTTGGCAGCTTGATAGGGCTGGGCTGCTCGATGCCGACACCGTTCTCGTCCATGGCCTAGCCATCGACGCCGCGGGACTTGCGCTTATACGCAAGCGTGAAGCGTCGCTCATCATCTGCCCGTCTTCCAACAGTTTCCTCTTCGGACGGTTTCCGGATATGCCTCTCTTCGGAGAAATGGAAAGAATCGCCCTCGGCAGTGACTCTCCATTGACCGCAGAAGGAGATCTGCTGGATGAGGTTCGCTTTGCGATACGCAAGTGCGGCATCGCGCCCCACACCGCGTATCGCATGGTGACGGAGGCTTCAGCCGAAGTTCTTCGTCTTGAAAATTGCTTGGGGCGCATAAGCATGCGGGCGTCGGGCGACTTGGTCGCTATTCGAGACACCGGGAAGAATGTGGCAACCAGACTGCCTCTGCTCTCGCATCGGGATATCGAGCTTGTCATCATCGACGGCAGCGTACAACTTGCCTCGCAGGCAATCATGGAACGGCTTCCCTATTCTCTGAAGCAGGGTATGGAACCGTTATGGGTTGAGGAATCCGTCCGCTGGTTGCGGGCGCCGGTAAGCAAGCTACTGCGAGAAGCTGAAAAAATGCTCGGTACGGATCATGTGAAGCTGGGCGGCAAACCCATCTGCATCCCCGCATGAGAAAGAATCAAAAATCTGGCTTGCGGAACAAAAACGCGCCCACTAATTTCAGGCCGACATCGTTTCTATAGGCCTTCATGCCGATGCCGCGCTCGTAGAAATCACGAATCGACGGGCCGACAACCCCATCCTGCCGCGCGATCAAAGAGAGGCCCGCATCGACGGCAAGCGCGGCGTGGTCGCGATGTACGTAATGTTCAACTTCGTGCACTGCTCCCGCGGGATCGGTAAAGGTGCGCTGATGTCCAGCCGCCACGGCATCGGGATGAAAGTCGGTAACAAAGACATGTCCTCCTGGCGCACAGACGCGCGCCAGTTCACGATAGGCGGGCCGCGCGTCCGGTAAATGTCCCAACACCAGACGGCACCACACCATATCGAAGCTGTCTGGCGCAAAGGGCATGGATCTTACATCTCCTCTCACCGTGTTGTGGCATCTGCCCGCAGCCAGCATCTCCGGGCTCGCGTCCATGCCGACGGCGCCGGGAATATGAGCGATGCGTCTTCCAATCCCGCAGCCTGCATCAAGTAGCCTCGTCCGCGGCAAACCATCAAGCATCTCTTGCGCTAATTCTTCATCCAGAAAGCTGGTCGCTGTTTCATCCGAATAACTGGAAGCCCAAAGACGATAGCCTTCGCGCGCATCGAGTCTGTCTGCGACACTGCGCCGATGACCAGACAGCCGCAAGCTGCGGGCAAGTCTACGCTTTAGCCGGTCGGGAAAGCTCTCGATGCGGTAATTTTCCATTGCTTGGACGGAGCATACCGCTCCCGCATCCGAGCGCATGTCATCGGATTGTCAAAACATTGCTCCGGCCCTCTCGAATGACATTTCGCATACAACTTTCTCAGTCGTGTGTGGAAGCATGAATGCCATGCGGCATGGTACTTAAGCCGTTCTACCCTGCTGCCGGACCGGGAAGCAAAGCATGGCACATTTCGGAGTACTGTCTTATAAAGGCGCCGGGCATTTGAACCCACTCATCGCCTTGTCAAGGCAATTGATGGCGCGAGGGCATAGGGTGACCTTTCTCCTTAATGCCGAGATGGAAGACAACATACTCGCTTGCGGATTGGAGTTTGTCGCCATCGGCACACTAGATACAGGTTCTGCGCGTCATAGAAAGCCTTCCGGAGGCATCGCCGCTCTCCGCTACCGGGTGCGCCGCACCATCGGCGAAATGGAAATGTTCCTGCGTGAAACGCCGCCCGCGCTCGATCGTGCTGCGGTGGATGCACTCATCGTCGATGAGCTTGCGCTGGCTGGCCCCACAGTGGCCGAGATGCTGCGCCTTCCTTATTTCATCCTTTCTACATCCGTTCCGCATAACTTTGGATGGTCTGTTCCCCGCCGCATCGCACCGGCAAAGTCCCTACTTGCCCGCTTCCAGTCCGTGCTGCTTGAGATTTCCGTATTCAATATGAGAGGCCCGGTACGTCGCAGACTGGACCGGTTCCGGCGGGAAGCCAGCTTGGGCCCCATTCGAGAAATTCGAAAGATATTTCCGGAACTTGCGCATATCACGCAATTGCCTCAGTGCCTGGATTTTCCACGCTCGCATCTGCCTTCCACTTTCTGTTATGCCGGGCCTTTCATCGATGAAGCCGCAAGGCCAGCCATCACCTTTCCATGGGAACAGCTCGATGGGCGCCCACTGGTCTATGCGTCTCTGGGGACCACACGGAAGTGCGAGCCAGTCGTTTTCCATTGGATCGCCGAGGCCTGTTACGGGCTCGGTGTGCAACTGGTCACCTCACTCGGAGGCCGCCGCGATCCCGGCATGTTTCAAAATCTGCCCGGAAACCCGATCGTCGTGAAAGAAGCCCCACAGCTCGAGTTGCTGAAAAGAGCGATAGCCGTGATTACGCACGCGGGTCTCAATACCGTATTGGAGACGCTCATGTACGGCAAGCCCATGGTGGCCATTCCCAAGGCATTCGATCAGCCGGCAATCGCAGCGCGGCTCGCATGGAGGAAAGCCGCAATTGTGTTGCCGTCCGGAAAGCTCTCGGCCAAACAGATGCGCGCGGCGCTGCGAGAAATTCTGGAAGATCCGACCTATCGGAAGGCTGCGGAAAAGATCCAAGTTGAGCTCCAGTCTCATCACGGCCTGGAACACGCGGTGGACCGGATTGAAGCGGCCTTCGAGCAATACGCCGGGAGCCGGAAATTGCCGGCAAACTTCAGTCCTGTAGCTCCACCGGCCGGAAGATAATATCCAGTGACAAGCGCATAACAACCGCCGTCTGGTGATGCAGGCAGTCTCATAAGGTAAGAGGCTGTCGCTTGAATTTTGCGCGTGCTAAGCCCTCCTCACCAGCAGGTCGAGCTGCTGCAGGGCGCTGGGCAGATCGGAGTACTGTAGCTCATACGTGGGAACAGGAAAGAGAACCGCCAATATCTCTTCGTGCTTCAGGCGAATCTCTCCCGCAGAAAAAAGCTCCTGGCGGCTGCGCAACGTAGCCGTTCCCGCGGGCAGCCTCACCAGCGTTGCCGTCGTTGCCGGAGCGCGGTTCAGGTAGACAATCGCATACACGCTGGCTTCAGCGGCAGTGCGAAGTCCGGGAAGCTCGGACACCGGCACTTCGATCGAAGGTTTTCCTTCCATGCGCGGCGTAATTCCACGATGTTTCAACTCGGGGAATAGCTCTTTCGCCGCGGGGCGGAAGCGGATCCGATGCGCGTGTCCAATAACACGTGGGGCTTTCAGGTCATTGATCAGGTAGCAGGTATCGTCGGAGGTGTAGGTCCATCCTTCCCTCGCACATGCATACGCGAGAGTGGACTTGCCCGCGCCCGAATCACCGAACAGCAGGATGCCTTTCTCATGTTTGCCCACGCACGCGGCGTGCAGATCGGTCACGACCGACGCACCTAGCAGCAGGTACACGACTTTCTCAAGGAAGTTATAGCGAAAATAAAACCGGTTCCGCAGCGCGGACCTGTTCAACCATAGAAAGGTAGCGCAGGTCTTCAGATCGAGTAGTGCCTGATTTTCTGCGTCCGCGACCAGCGAATACAAGTGGCCATATTCGCGCCGCACGGGCTCTGGCGGACACGCCGGACCTCCACCCTCGCTGATGCCGACGCGCAGCTGCAGCATAGTATTTCCCCGACACAAACGCCTGTGGCCAAAGCTCTCCGCCGCGGCATCCAGAACATCCGCATCGTTCGTGAGGATCTCCACCGCAAAACCCAACGGGTAAAAAGTCCGGCGGAGCGGCAGATCCATATCGGCAAGAAGCGCTGCGCGCAGTTCCTGCCATTTATAACGCTCGCCTTCCTCCTGCCTTTTTTTATGCATAGGGGGAGCGGCCACATCCCCGTGCCTGTTGTCGCGAGTTGGCAAAGGCATTCGCGATGGGATGGAGGAATCGAGGGATGTCACAGACGCTCCCGAACAGAAGATGAGCTGCCGTGATCATGCGTATCGCTGCAGCATCTGTGCCGGAGAATAGCGCGTGCATGCCTCTTTGTTGTCACTGCAACGTAACGCAATTGTCATGCTTCCAGGGACGCGGCGCGGCTGTGTTTCAGCGTTCAGTACGGCGCTTTCGCCGGACAACAAAGGAGTGACAATTCCCTTACGAACGCATGACACGCTTCACGCATGTGCTCTTTACGTTCAAAGCAGAAGAGCCCACGCTTATGTTTCCGTTCCTCAGCCTCTCCGAGTCAGCCCGCGTAACCCCAGCCTGGCGATCACGCGCAAGCGGCAGCGTGACGCGCGTTTCTCGCAGGCTGCGTCTCGTTTTCGCATGCATGCTGACGGCCGCATCGTGGATGGCCGCTACTTCGGCCTATGGTCAGTCGCAGTCTTCCGCAACGCCGACACAAGATTCAGTATCGTCGCAATCCAGCGATAACAACAGCGCATCGGCTATGACGGAGGAAAATGCATCTTCTCAGGAAGGCATTAACTCTTCATTGGGGCTGAACAGCTTCAATTCCGGCGCCCCGCTCTCAGCGGATCAGATCACCGAAATTCTGGAACAAAACCCTGACCTAGCGACTGAACTGAAGTCCGAGCTGGCAGACCGGCTGGAGCAGCAAGGAGTACAGATCGATCCGGATGGCATCTCCGATCAGATGCTCTACAGCCAAATTGCCGCTAGCCCTAGCCTACGCGCAAACATCACGGCAGTTCTGCGCGCTCGTGGATACGTACCCGATGACGATCTTCGTTCTGCTGAGCCGGGCCTTGCAGGCGAAGAGGCAGGCGGTACGCAATCCCGCCCTGACGACGATACATCGGAATCGCAAGCAGAAGAAAACGCTCAGGCAGGCGCAAGCAAGTCTCGCCTCGCAGAAGGTGTTGGTACCGCGGCTACGTTTGAGAACATACGCGCAAACCATAACGCGAATGGGCCGCCGGAAAATCCCCGCAGTCAGGAAGAGGCCAACTCATCCACGGATCTGCCGAAGGTGGTGCATCGTCCTGCTCCGTATGACATGCAGTCGCTCCACGATATCTATGCGCAGATTCCATCCGGCACGCCCGAATTAAAGCGCTTCGGGTCGGATGTGTTTCTCCGTCGCAACATTTCGCAGATCGGCACTGGGGTCTCCGCTCGCAATACTCCTCTTGATGTGCCGCTCGGCCCGGATTATGTCGTCGGCCCCGGAGACACTCTTTCCATCGACATATGGGGCGGTCTTACGCAGCATATATCGCGCACCGTAGGCCGAGACGGGCGCATCCTGCTGCCGGAAGCTGGCTCTGTTGAGGTAGCGGGGCTCCCACTCGGCAAAGCTCAGGCTTTGATCGCGGCTGAGTTGCAGCGGCAGTACCGTGATGCACAGGTAGCAGTCACAGTCGCAAGTCTGCATTCAGTGCGCGTGTATGTCGTCGGCGATGTGCAGAGGCCGGGCGGATACGATATCAGCGCGCTGGCAACTCCAATAAGCGCGCTATATGCTGCCGGCGGCCCTACTGCAGTGGGATCGCTGCGCATGCTGCTCCACTATCGCGGTAAGCAGCTTGTTGAGAAGGTTGATCTGTATGACTTCCTGCTGCATGGCATCCGCAATGGCAGCGCGTCTTTTGAAAGCGGAGACACGCTTCTCGTTCCGCCGACAGGCCCTCAGATTGCGATCTTCGGCGCGATCAGGCGCCCTGCGATCTATGAATTAAAGGAGGGCGAGACGACCCTCTCCACGGTCATCGAGGATGCCGGAGGCATTACCTCGGCGGCTTCCCTCAATCACATCCGGATCGAACGCATCGATGCCAATCAGCAGCGCGTAACCATAACGCTGCCCGGCAATAGCGGGCTGGACCCACAGGCCAGCCAGAGCGCAATCGATTCCTTCCAGGTGAAGGACGGAGATCGTATTCGCATCGAGCCGATTCTGCCATACAGCGAGCGGGCCGTATATCTCGCCGGTCATGTTGTTCGTCCGGGCCGCCTGCCTTACATCGATGGCATGCGTCTCAGCGATGTACTCCGCAGCTATCGTGACATGCTGCCAGAGCCCTCCGACCGCGGAGAGATTGTCCGCCTCGTTCCTCCCGACCTGCATGCCGAAACCATCGAGTTCAATGTTCCCGATGTTTTGATCGGCAACACCAATGTCGATCTCAAACCCTTCGATACTATTCGCATCTTTGGGCGCTACCAGGCGGATGCACCAATGGTGACGGTCCGCGGCGAGGTGCTGCGTCCCGGTCAGTATCCCATGTCCAAAGGCATGACAGCGGCGCAGTTGGTGCGCATGGCGGGTGGCTTTCAGCGCGACGCCCTGCAGGAGACGGCTGACCTGACCAGTTACAAGGTCGAGAGTGGAGATAGAGTTGTCGAGAATCTATCAGCGGTCCGGATCGGTGCCGCCCTTTCAGGAAACGATCCGGCTGCGGACGTTTTGCTCAAGCCAGGCGACATCCTTTCCATCCATCAGATTACGAACTGGAACGATATCGGCGAGTCGATAACCATCAAGGGGCAGGTCCGGTTTCCCGGCAGCTATGGATTCACGGACGGCGAGCGGCTCAGCTCGGTTCTGCTTCGCGCAGGCGGTATGTTGCCGGCAGCCTATCCGGCCGGCGCGGTATTGATCCGCGACCAGGTACGTGACCTGGAGTTGAAGAGCCGCGATGAGATGGTACGGCAGATCGAAGCGAACTCCGCAGCCGCAAGGCTTTCACCGGCTCTGGCCGGGTCGAATTCTTCCGCGACGTTCCAGTTGATTAAGGCTCAGCAGGACCAGGTGCTTGCCGAACTGAAGAGCCATCAGCCCTCAGGGCGCATGGTGATTCACATCACTGCTGACATCGACAGTTGGGCCAACACGTCCGCAGATATCGAGCTGCGCAGGGACGATGTATTGATCATTCCCAAGCGTCCGGGCTTTGTGCTTGTCACCGGACAGGTGTACAACGCCACCGCGCTAACCTACATGCCCAACAAAACGGCCAAGTGGTATCTCAGCCACGCAGGCGGCGCGAATGCAGCTGCCAATCGAAAGGAGATTTTCATCATCCGCGCCAACGGATCGGTCGTAGGCCGCCGCTCGGGTGGGTGGTTCGATGGGGACGTTTTGTCGACAACGCTGAATCCCGGCGATGTCGTAGTCGTACCGCAGAAGATTATCGGCGGATCGCTGTTCTGGAGAAACCTGCTGACCGCCGGACAGCTCGCCGCTTCCGTAGCGATCACCGCCGGCGTAGCTGCCTCGGCTCTGTAGGGTGCGGCAGTGATGAATATTTCGCTCGTGAAGTATGGATTGCCTATGACGGGTTTTGGACGTAAGTTAACCGGCTCCGTGCGCAGAGAGGTGACACAATGAGTTCGCATTCCGTCCTCGCGCCGCCTGAGAGGGAAGCTCCGGCGCGGAGTCCGCTGGGGCCGATATGGGTCGTTCGCGCCGCGCTGCTCTGGACACACAGGCGCCTGCTCGCGCGGGTCACCGGCATCTCCCTGCTGGCGGGTCTCGCCATTGCTTTTGCAATTCCTAAGATGTACAAGTCCACCGCGAGCATCATGCCGCCCGAGCAGCAGGGCTCCAGTGCAATGATGCTAGCGGCGCTCGCGTCTCACTCGCCAGGCCTGGGAGCGCTAAGTACCCTTGCCGGCGGTCTGATGGACGGCCATTCCTCCGGTGCTCTGTTCGTTGACCTGCTGCGCAGCGGAACCGTGAGCGGTCACCTCATCGACCGCTTCAACCTGCAGCATGTTTATCGCAAACGTTATCGCATCGACACTGCCAAGCGGTTGGCGCGGCTTACAAAGATTACTGAAGACAAGAAAAGTGGCGTCATCACCATCTCCGTAGAGGATAGAAGCCGCGTGCGCGCCCGCGACCTCGCGCAGGCATATCTCGATGAACTGAACAGGCTCGTCGCAAAAACAAATACATCGGCAGCGCATCGCGAGCGTGTCTTTATCGAGCGGCGCCTGCATGAGGCACAGGCAAACCTTGAGCAGGCTGAGCTGGAATTAAGCCAGTTCTCCAGCAAGAGCAACGCTATCGATATTCAGGAGCAGACGCGCGCCATGGTAGATGCCGGCGCGCGCGTACAAGCGGAGCTGCTCGTCGAGCAATCGGGTTTGCAATCGCTGCGCCAGATATACGGCGATGGTAATGTCCGCGTGCGCGAAACCGAGGCGCGCATCGCCAGCCTTCAGAGCGATCTAGCAAAGATGACTGGCTCTGCCACGGCAACAACGTACGACGATACGCGTGAGCCATCCGGTTCCAGCACAAGCGACAACGACGGACTCTATCCTCCCCTGCACCAGCTCCCCCGTCTCGGTGTTGCTTATGCCGATCTCTATCGCCGCGTAAAGGTGCAGGAGGGTGTCTTCGAGCTGCTCACCCAGCAGTACGAAATGGCGCGCATCGAGGAAGCGAAGGATGTTCCCGTGGTCAGCGTGATCGACGCTCCGGGAATCCCCGAGAAAAAGTCCTTTCCGCCACGCCTGTTCCTTGCCCTGTTGCTCACATTTCTCTCCTTCGCCACGGCCTCGGTGTGGTTACTGCTGCGTGAGCGCTGGATTGAGATGGATCCAGCCGATCCGCGCAAAGTGCTTGCCGCCGAGGTCCTGCCTGCCGTCCGCCGCCAGGCACGCGCCATCCTTCGCTTACGCCGGGAGGTTCAATGAAGCTTCCTTCCAGTGTTTCGGTGTCACGGCCAGGTAAGGCATCCATGAAGGTTCTGATTGCCGCGGCCTCATGGGCCTCGAACATCTCCGGGATCCAGCGCCACGCGTTCAATCTTGTGCGCTGCCTGTTGCTGAGACAGGAGATTGCGGAGGTTCACCTCGTAGTTGCTCCCTGGCAGAAAGATCTCGTGCAGGCCGGTGGCGTTCCGGAAGATCCGCGTGTATCGGTTCATATTGCGCAAATGAAAACAGGCTCACTCGGCCGGAACCTCTGGCATTATCGCGAGCTTCCAAGGCTCACCGCGCGACTGCATATCGATGTCGTTCACCTCAGCTATCCGGTTCCCGTCGCCGCAGCGGCCTTTCGCTGTCCCACCGTGGTAACGCTGCACGACCTGTACCCCTATGAAATCCCCGAAAACTTCGGTTTTCCGAAGTACACCTTTAACCGTGTCATCCTTCAGCATTGTCTTCGCGGTGTGGATTCGATCGCGTGCGTGTCGGACACGACGCGTCGGGCATTGCAGCTTTATACACCGGAGATCGTATGGAAGAAGGCCGTGCGCATATACAACTGCGTCGAAGTGAAGCCAAACTGTGCGGCGCAGCCGCCGATTCCGGGTTGGCAATCCGAGCCGTTTCTGCTCAGTGTCGCTCAGCATCGCCGCAACAAGAATCTTCCGCTCCTCATCCGATCTTTCGATTCGCTAGTCCGCCCAGGTCGGATAAACCCATCCATGCAATTGGTAATCGTCGGCATCAAGGCATCTCAGACCTGCGAGATACAGCGGCTCGTTGCAGCGTCCGGCCTCAGTCGAAACGTGCATTTTCTTGAGGGCCTTCCGGAACCGGAGCTGCAATGGTGCTACCGTCACTGCGCGGCGCTCGTCGCTCCTTCGATTACGGAAGGGTTTGGCCTGCCGGTCGCCGAGGCGCTGCTCGCGGGCTGTCGCGTCGTCTGTTCCGATATTCCCGCCCATCGGGAAATCGCCGATGGACACTGCGCGTTTGTGGAGCTGTGCGGGAATGCAGAACAGCAACTCGTCGAAGCGATTCTCATCGTCCTCGAACAGCCTGAAAAACAGCCTGTCGCATTGCCGCAGTTCTCGGCTTTAACGCTGGCGGAGCAGTACGTCGATCTCTATCGAAAGCTCATCGCGTCGGGAATTCCTGTCGAGAGCAGGAATGTCTCTGCTTCGATCGAAGTGCCAGCAACGGAGGGCCAGTCGCTATGAGACACGTGAACTCCCAGCGGGAGCTGCCATGAGCACATCTGACTCAGTCACGCCGCGTCTCTATGCGGATGCGCTCGGGGCCTCGCGCGGGGAACACCGTGCCAGCATGGACGGGTTTTTCCCCGGCACCCTGCGAGTATGCGAAATCACAGTAGACTTCCTCATCTGCACAGTCAGCATGGCTCTGGCGTTTTGGCTTCAGCGTTCCTTGGGCCTGGGCGGCCGGCTTTCTGCACATATGCGAGAAGACGCGGCCGTGTGCGTTAGCGTAGCGCTGCTCACTGTATTTCTTCTTTATCGAGACGAGGCCTATCACAGCGGCGGCAGCTTGCTACAGATTCGCGAGACCGAACGTGCCCTGCGCGCGTCCGTCCAGTCTGTGCTCGTTCTGTCCGCATTTGCCTTTTTTTTGGGACTGCAGTCTGACATGGGAGTACTTCTCATGGCTCTTGTACTGGTGCCGACCCTGCTAGTTGCGGGCAAGCATGCATTCACAGTCTCCGCCCTCGACCTGCACCGTAAAAATCAGGGAAAGAATCATGCGGTCATATACGGCGTTGGAGACACGGCCACGCGTGTTCTTTCCGCTCTGTCGCGTGCCCGCGGCTTGAGCTTGTATCCAGTGCTAGTAATCGACGATGACCGGCTACAGGAGGGAGAGTCGATATCCCAGATAGGATATCGTCGAGGCCGCTTCGTTCCAGCGCGGCGCGGACCCGTCACCGCTGCACTGCTGGAGTCCTGTCAATGCAACACCCTGGTCGTGGCCCTTCCCAATCCAGCGTCGGACAGGGTGGATGCAGCCATCGAGGCAGCGAAAAAGGCGGGAGCAAACGTAGCGCTTCTCTACGGCATGGAGCCTGGGAGACAACCATGGAAAAAGACAATAGATATGGATGGCTTGTCTCTGGCTTTGCTGTCTGAGACTTGCGAAAGCCGTTGCTACGCTGCTGCAAAACGTGCTCTCGATCTCGTCGGCTCTTCGCTTCTGCTGTCGTTTCTGTCCCCACTGCTCGTTCTTATTGCTCTTCTAGTAAAGCTTGATTCGCCCGGCCCTGCAATCTTCAGCCAGGAGAGAGTCGGCAACCGTGGGGAACATTTCAGGATGTATAAGTTTCGCTCCATGTATACGAGCGCTCCCAACTACAACTTCTCTCCGATTACGCCCGACGATCCCAGGATTACAAGGATCGGCAGACTGCTCCGGAGGACGAGCCTCGATGAATTGCCGCAGTTGGCAAACGTTGTTCTGGGGCATATGTCGTTAGTGGGTCCTCGGCCGGAGATGCCCTTCATTACGCATGGCTATACGGCCGAGCAGCAGCAGCGGCTGCAGGTTATTCCCGGCATCACCGGCCTGTGGCAGCTGAGTGCCGCTCGCGCTTTCCCTATCCACGAAAATATTCAGTACGACTTTTATTACATCCGCAATCGATCCTTCTTCATGGATATCGCGATTCTGGTCCACACATTGTTTTTTGCCCTGCGGGGTGGGATATGACGTGCGCAGAACCCTTTCGGATCGGAATTCCCTCACTACGGCTGATACTTGCCATCGCTATCTCCGAGGAATAGAAATGAGTGCCGCAATCATTACTGGATCTTCCGGATTGGTCGGATCGGAGGCGGCTTTGTACTTCGAGGCACTTGGATTCGATGTAATAGGAATCGACAATGGCATGCGCGAGATGTACTTTGGCCACTCAGCTTCGACACAATGGATGACCGCGAAGCTGAAAAACGAGTTGCGGCATTACACCCACTATGACGTGGACATACGCGACACTAACGCAATTAATCGCATCTTTGCCAAATATTCCACCGACATCCAACTCGTCATTCATGCCGCCGCGCAGCCGTCGCACGACTGGGCCGCGACCGACCCCGTCACCGACTTCACGGTCAATGCAAACGGAACATCCATATTGCTCGAAGCAACCCGCCGTTATGCTCCTGAAGCGGTCTTTATATATATGTCCACAAATAAGGTCTACGGTGATCGTCCGAACACCCTCCCACTGGTCGAACAGGAGACGCGCTGGGAGATCGATCCTTGTCACGCCTATGCGAACGGTATTCCAGAAACTATGCCGGTCGATGCAACGCTGCACAGTTTGTTTGGCGCCTCCAAGTTGGCCGCCGACGTGTTGGTACAGGAATATGGCCGCTATTTCGGCATGAAGACGGTGTGCTTTCGCGGCGGATGCCTCACCGGCCCAAACCACTCTGGAACGCAACTCCACGGCTTTCTAGCCTATCTGATGAAGTGTGCCATGACCGGCGCTCCTTACACGGTCTTCGGATACAAAAAGAAACAGGTCCGGGACAATATACACAGCGCCGACCTTATCCACGCCTTCCATCAGTTCTTCCTCGATCCGCGCTGTGGTATGGCCTACAACATGGGGGGAGGCCGGTTCAGCAACTGCTCCATGCTGGAAGCGATCGCGCTGTGCAAGGAGATCACCGGCAACGTGTTAAACCACACCTATGTCGAGCAAGGCCGGAGAGGCGACCACATCTGGTGGATCAGCGACATCTCACGCTTCAAAGCCGATTACCCGGACTGGTCCGTGCAATTCGGCGTAAAGGAAATTCTGCAGCAAATCTATGAGTTGAACATGGAACGCTGGGGAGTCGAATGCTTAGCCTAGGAAAGCGCAACGTGCTCGGAGTCATGGTCGACGCCATGGATTACGAGAGCGCTGTAGCCTTTGTCTTTGAGCGCGCCAGGCAGAGGCGCGCAGCCACAATCTCCGCACTCGCTGTGCACGGCGTCATGACCGGCGCGCTGAACCCCGAGCACAAGTACCGCCTGAACAGCTTCGACCTGCTCGTTCCCGATGGGCAGCCGGTGCGATGGGCCATCAATCTGCTCTATGGAGCAAAGCTGAGCGACCGCGTCTACGGGCCGGAGCTGATGCGCCGTATCTGTGAACAGGCTGCGCGGGAAGGCACGCCGATTTATCTGTACGGCAGCACACGGGAGGTGCTGGCTTCCTTGATCGCCTCTCTTCGGGAAAAATTTCCTAACATTCACATCGCCGGGAGTGAGCCATCGGCATTTCGCATATTGAGTCTGGAAGAAAGGGCCGCCGTCGCGCAACGTATACGCTCGACCGGGGCTGCAATTGTCCTCGTCGGACTTGGCTGCCCCCGGCAGGAGGTCTTCGCCTATGAATTGCGGAATCTGCTTTCGGTTCCGGTGCTTGCCGTGGGAGCGGCGTTTCCTTTTCTCGCAGGCACATTACCGCAGGCTCCACCCTGGATGCAGCGTCGGGGGCTGGAATGGCTGTTTCGCCTGTTCATCGAGCCGCGCCGACTCTGGCGGCGTTACCTGTATCTGAATCCCGCATATCTTTTTCTCACGGCTTTGCAATGGTTGCGTCTGCGGCAGTTTTCTCCCCATGGCCGTCCGCCTTCTTTGTAGCAACCTGGGTGTATATCTACTTCTTATGCGAGTGCTCGGCACTCAGTAATAAGACCCAGTCACTATCACCATCGTGATTCTTTCCGGGTGGGGTAAACTGCTGTGCCCCTGTGTTTAAAAACGGTCCGCCCGGAATTGGCATGTAAGCTCCATCCGTTGGATCAAACCATTTTCCAACTACAAGGCCATTTAAACTGGCCATGTTAATGGTGAGCGTACGAGCGGTAGGCATATATACAATGACGAGTGAGCCATTGGGTGTCATAGCCGCGGTGGAATAGGTACTTAGACTGACCTTCGTTTTCCAGTCTCCGTAGCTGCCCAGCCCCGATATGACTACCTTATGGTTTTGATCTGGAATTAAATTCTGCCAAGGCAAAGCCGTAAAGAAGCGGCTCCAGATAGTGAGCTGTTTTACGCCAACAGTGTCGAGGTGTGACTCCCATCCCGAGTCAAAACTCCAAGTGTAATGATTCCCATAAAACTGCCCTGCTCCCCCGCTAAGCACTGTCCAGTACTCTTCACGCCTGAGTACTGCCGGCGTCCCATAATCCGGCGGATGGCCGACATCTTCTAAATCATAGTGCGCCTCTAAGAGATACGTTGGCATCACTGGCGTCTGATTATAACTATGTAACATTTGCATGTATGTCGGCGAATACGTGTAAGTGCCATTCAGCGATATCAGGGGCGACCATGTCTGATCGTCCAATGAGGAGCTAGTTTCATAATTAAGTTCGACGCTCTGAAGCTGCTTTGGGTCCACTGACTTTATCCCCCTAGCAACCTCCCGGGTAAGCGCGTCATCGGTGGGGTTCTTCCAGCTGACAAAATCATTGCCACTCAACCATGCGACGTTAGGGAACTTCCGGTAACGCCTTCCCAAAAACTGGCCATAGGTGTATGCGGCAGTGAGACCATTGTTACGCAATGTTGGAAGCCAGCCTACAGTTTCCATTGGATCAATGAAGACGAAAATCCCATGCAATGCGGCAAGCTTGACTATATGGTCAAGCCGCATGAAATATGCTGCATTGGGCTTGCTAAGATCGTAATGTTGGTAGTCTTTTCCGCCGGCTACATAACCGGTAAACGGCTTGATCCCATCGACGGTGCTGGCATCCTTGTTATTCGGGAAGTCGCGCCCAGCGCAAACAACGTCGATCCATCCGACTGCGTTGAAACCATGTGCCTGGCGATCGGCAAAATACTTGTCGGCCTCTGCATCTGTCAAACGAGAGATGAGACCTTGCGGAGAGTCACCAACAATTAGGAATGGTCTATTATTTTGATCGACAAGATAGCGCTTATTGGCGCTGAGTTTAAGAGGATAGGCGGGGAATTCTAGCTGTCTCCTTTTCCGCTGTGATGACAGGGTTTGTGCCGCCGCTGCAGCCCCTCCCAGCGTTGCAATGAGCAAGTATGCTCCTGTAAACATATGAATAAGGCGTTGTAGCCTATTTGAAATTCTCACTTGTGTTCTCTTGTGTGTAGATGAGCTGCAGGATTGCAGCTCTACAGGATTGGTGAAGCAGGCTCAAAAGAGCCCTGTTGGCCGAACCCCGGTTCGGGTAAGGCCAACAGGATAGCCAGCAGAAAACCTGAGACGAACCTTCACGAACGGATCACCAATAAAATTTACCGGACCACTGCATCTCTCTCGATGGAAAAGCCTTAGTGATTTGTCCGAAACCAGAAACACAATTGGCGCTCGCGTTCGGATCGCACCCACTATAGGACCCGTTGGGGGTGAAGAAATTCGGGTGATTGAACGTGTTGAACATTTCCACCCGGAACTGAATGCGTTTCGATTCGTGGAAAGACCAGTTCTTCATGATGGAACTGTCGAGATTGTTATATCCAGGGGAGAGTATGTTGGAGAAATAGCGCGGAGCAGTGCCAAAGCTTCCATAGGGCGCATATGCAAATGCTCCAGTATTGAACCATTCGTTAATGCTCCTATTTCTCACACTTGTATCGCCAATAACGTCGGGCCTGGGATTTCCTCCATAAGAATTCCAATTACTTCCACTTACATGGACTGGAGGTCCTGATCTGCTAGTTGCGACGCCGGATAGCTCCCATCCTCCAAGCACGGCATCCGTTTTTCGGTTGAACCCCGAACCGATCGCCCTGCCTTTGCCAATTGGAAGCTGGTAGATATAGCTCGCAACCAAACTCTGAGGGGTATTGCTCGCATCCACACTCTTTTCAGCCGCCAAGTCATAATTATTGGCTGGTGAGGTGCTGCCCCCCACGGCCCAGCTTTGAGCGCCTTCTACATTGTCGAGGAACTTCGAGAACGTATAGGACACCAGCACGTTTAGCCCATTGTGAAAACGATGCGTGTAGTTCGCCTCAAGAGCATTGTAAAGGGAGGACCCTACTGGAGGGACGCTTTCCGACACACTGCAGTACTGCGGATAGGGTTGCAAAAGCTGCGACTGTACGATTGTAGGCTGGTCCATGCCGCAGCCGCTTTGCCCGGGAGCGATGTAACCATAAAATGGGTTCGGGACCTGAGCATTCAACGCCAAAGCACCCATAGAAAGATAACTCGGATTCAGTTGACTGTGATTCAGGCTGCCAATCATGCGAACTCCATGATTCCCAAAATAAGCCACCTCAACAGAATCGTTTCGCGTAATCGCGTCCTGAAGACCAAACATGTACTCTTGAACATACCCGGAAGGGTGATGCCTAAAGATTCCGCCAACGCTATACCCGACATCCTGCAGCGGCCCCAAAGTATCGCCTTCAGGCACTACATACCCTTGTGGCCATGGATTTTCGAGAGAAAGCCCAGCAACCGGATCTACACCTGCATTCGTAGATGACACAATGGGTGTAGTGGCGCCATACCCATCGGAATTTTGATTCGCTCCATTAACCGATGGCGTGAAGAAGACTCCATATCCGCCACGAACGGTAAGCGTTGGGAGCACCTGATAATTGAAGCCCATCCGTGGATTCCAGTTCTTGTAATCAGTGTCGTAAACGCCACGATTGCCAGGAGTAAGAAACTGAAGGGCCCCCATCAGCACGCCCATTTTCCCATCCATCTCCGTTCCAATCGGGTTGACGATATCCGTATTGAAGGACGCACCCAAATTGTGGTGGACGGTAGGGGCACCTTGAATTTCATAGCGCAGGCCGAGATTCAAAGTCAGCTTCGGAAGGGCATGCCAATCGTCCTGTACATACCAACCATACCAATGGAATGTCGTTTCCGGGTTCGATGCGACTCCTGTATCTCCAGAATCGGGGAGACCCAGTAGAGTCTGCGCTACGGAGTTTCCGGTGTTGGCAGTGCAGAGGGTCGGGTCCGGACCGCAGGTAAAGTTACCGTCAATATTAATTGAATTGGTATATTGTCCGATCGTTCCGGCCATCAAATTCACCCCCATAAAACCGAAGGAGGTTGAATGCTTTCCAGTCAATTTTGTGAAATCGACGGCAGAGCTGACAGTCGGACCATGCTGGTATAGCGCATCCCCTTGCTGACCTAGTTGAGACTCATTGGCAAGCTGCATATACGGGAACTGCCTGGCGGTATCCAAGTAATTCGGGAAGCCTATGGTGGACGGCAGAAAGCCGAGGCCGACCATTCCATTATGCTCGTGCCATAGCCTGACGCCGGCATGAACGTTCATCGCAAAATTTTCGTTGAAAGCATGACTATAACCTGAGACAACATCCCACCTGCTATCCCCGACGACCTCGCCCAAGTTAGCCGGATCTGAAGCACCATAAAACGTAGACTCACCCGTCTTGTATTCGTACTTATATGTGTAGCGGGTGAAGAAGCGTGAAGTTTGACCAATGTTCTGGTCTACGCGCATCGAATATTCGTTCGATTCTGCCGGAGAGTTTCCGTTGAGCACCAGGTTATTAGCCAGCCCAGTACCTGAAGATGATGGATAGTATGAAATCACTTTTGCGCCCAATGGATCGAGCTCGTTTGCGATGTTATTAAGATTGTTATCCTGAATCGGATCTCGGATATAACCCGTCTGCGTGGCCGTAAGTCCTGTCACCGGGTCAGTCTGGCCGGCGGTGATTGCTCGGCCGCTGCGCGGATCATAGATTTGACCCGAGTAAACAGGACGCCCTAAAGCGTCTGTTCCCACCTGGCTGCCAAGTAGTTCAGCGAACTCCCCGGCCCGCATGTTGGTGTCGGGAACCGTAAAGTAATTTGCACTCGGGGAGTTCAAATTCAAATGTTCGAAAAGTCCAAAAAAGTATGTTTTGTCGCGCTGTTTGTACAGGCCTGGTATTTGAAGCGGTCCTCCGAACGATGCGCCGTCTTGATTCCGGCTGAACGGTTCCTTGGGTAGGCCCGTGTGGTCGCTGAACCAAAGATTTGCGTCCGTAGCCGAAGAGCGATAGAACGTGTATGCGTCGCCGTGGTACTCGTTGGTTCCCGACTTGGTCGTGACATCGACAACGTTCCCGGAGCTCCAGCCGTACTGGGCGGTGAACGTATTTGTTTGGATTTTGAACTCTTGGGTATCATCTACTGAAGGTACGCTTATGACACCACCCCACGAGTTAATGGCGGTGTCCCACGTTCCATCCAACATATAGGCCGAAGTTCCAAAGTAACCACCCGCGAAGTTCAAAAACGTCACATCTTGATCGGCATTATCCGAATTGCCGGCGCCTCCGAGAACCGTTTGATATAAATTGCCGGTTTGCACTGAAGAGTTCAGTTGAATAAGGCTATAGACGTTCCGGTCGTTGAGAGGGAGCTCAACGATCTGCTTACTATTCACCTCCGCCCCGATATTGGCGTTTGTGGTGTTAATCAGGGGAGCCGCGGACGTAACAACTACCTGCTGAGTGACACTCCCTATCTTCAGTATCACGTTTTGACTGGCAGACTGGCCCGCGTCCAGCGTAATTCCGTTCTGGATATACGAACTGAAACCTTTAGCCTCAATTTTCAGCTGGTAGGTCGAAGGGGGGAGTTCAACGAAGGAATAGAGTCCGAGTGCATTGGTCGTATACGTTCTGACTACGCCAATTGCTCTGCTTGTGACGGTGACACTGGCTTGTGGAATTGCCGCCCCGCTCGAATCTGTCACTGCTCCGGTGAGCGTTGCCGTCGTTACCGCTAACTGGGCATAAGCCCTCTGAGTGCTGCACGCCCCCAAAATGAGTAGAACCAAGATTCCGGTCCAATACCATAGAAGCTTTCGGCCTTTCATTTGATCCTCCTAATTGCAATATCAATCAATTGGTTCTGTGAAACGCTATTTAGCGGAAACTGAAGCGTAAATTCCCAATATCTGGTCTATGGGCCTGATTTCTCGGCGTCGCAGCACCAATGCCTCAATTAACTGAAATATCAGTCCAAGGGACTTTACTCCTTGGCTTTTTAAAAAGTCAAGCGATAGTTTTTGTTTTTTTTTGCTGGCAGTTGGAGGGGGTTTTGTAAACGCATTCAATTCTGTGGAACGGGTCGAAATTATTTTGCGCGCTCCATGAACCACATTGAAGCGCTCTTCCTGTTGTGTGATCGCAGGTTAGAGCGGCCCCTGGTCATCAACCGTTTGTCTGGAAATGATTTCAGCTTAAAACGATTCGATAGGCATTATGACTGCTTGCCAGTTCTATTCCGAGAGTCTAGAGTGATATTCCAATAGAATCGACTTTCGGCGACTAAAAAATGACTAAAAATTTGGTCAAAATGGCACCTGTGAAAGCAAACGAACCCGAGGGAGGGTTTTCTCCATCACTCTCGAATAAGGCATATTTTCGGATTCGCGAACGCATTCTTCGCGGGGAATTGAATCCTGGAGAGGTGCTTTCTGCCCGGCGTCTAGCGGAAGAATTTGGAATGAGCCTTCTGCCGGTAGCGCAGGCATTACGACAGCTAGAGAGTGACAAACTTGTTGAAAGTCGGCCGCGCGCTGGAACGCGGGTGCGTATTCCGCGGCCGGAAGAGGTGCGTGGGCAGTGTATTGTGCGAGAAGCCCTCGAGGCTCAGTCGGCGCGCTTGTGCTGTTCACTGGCTACCATGAAGGAACGCCTGGAATTACTTCGATTAGCAAAACAGCTTGACACTTTGTACGACCGCTTTGGACATGACGATGATCCCGAGCTGAAGTATGTCGTTCATACGCTGCACTTTGAACTCCATATGCGGATCGCCGAGTATGCTCGCTGCCAGGAATTGAAAGACGCTATCGAAAAGAACCAGGTTCTAATCTACAACTGGTTTTTTGACCTTGCTGCAGACAGGCGAGTTCTTCCGCCTGGTTTTCATACCGAACTCATGCAGGCTGTAACGGGATCGAATCCACAGCTTGCAGACGAAGCCATGCGGGTACATGTACAGTTTGGAGTTGTAGAAACACTCCAGCAGATAGTTCCTCAAGCAAACGACTGGCGGCTAAGGCGAGCATCGAACAACCAGAAGAGCGAGCATGAATGACGAACAATATTCATGCTCACCGAGTATTGCCTTTTGCCCAAGCTCTTAATTCTCAATTGAGTTGAAGTCAACTTCGATTTCTGTTGTTGGTTTGCTTTTGCTCGACTCCCATCCCACAAACTCGCTCACATACACTTGAGGGAAATGCTTTTATTGATATTCCAGTTATGAGCCCTCGCCCTTTGGAAACTATCCCCCATCACGCCATCTGGAGCAAAACTCTTATGCGTGAACAAGCTTTACTGAGCCGCTGATCAGTTTTTCCCAAGATTTGAGGTGAGCATGCGGCAGTATTTAACTGCCATGTCAAATGAAAGCACCTGCTGCTTTATCGAATACCGCTAAGGATTTGATCAACCGACTTGCCGGACCCTTACCCCCTTCTGGAGCACAGTAAATTCGATCAAGCCAACGAAAGATGCCACGGAATCGTACTGCGAATGTCACGTAAGAGGTTGGCTATGCCATTACGATGGGTAGAAACGGGGGCGAGATGCGCACAGCGTTGGCAATTATTCATGTTGCCTTTGAGGA
>JASHRS010000239.1 GCA_030037215.1 Silvibacterium sp.
CGTAGTGACGGTTCCCCGTCTCATACTCCACGTGCGCCGTCGCAATCGTGATACCCCGCTCCCGCTCTTCCGGAGCGTTGTCAATCGTGTCGAACGAACGGAACTTGTTGTTCGGGTTGTGCTTCGACAATACCTTCGTGATCGCCGCCGTCAACGTCGTCTTCCCGGGATCAATATGCCCGATCGTACCCACGTTCACGTGCGGCTTCGAACGGTCAAACTTCTCCTTCGCCATACCCCTCTCCTAACTTCAAATTCTGCTTTGCAGCCGCAGCCGCAAAATCATGTCTCGACACGCCCACCTCAGTAATACGCGTATACCTTCAAAAACTTTGCCCGAATGGCCGGGTCAACCTTTTCAACCATCCGGAGATACTGCTCACGAATCTGCCCACGATCAGAGTCTCCCAGCGCTGCATATTTCGTCGCCGTCTCCGCGCCAAGCAAGCTGCTTGCGAGGATTGCTTCAAACTGGCGGGCACGCAGCTTATTTTTCTTCACGCTGCTCAAAAAGCTCTCTATTCTCTGCCGCGAAAAGGCTTGCTCCAGAGCGTCATGAACCTCTTTGAAGGTCTTCTCGTCCTGTATCGCGAGCACAGCCTGCTCGAACATCCTGTTAACCTCTCTCAGTACCTGTGCAATCAATTTCTGGAGCGGGAGACGGGAATCGAACCCGCGACCAACAGCTTGGAAGGCTGTGACTCTACCACTGAGTTACTCCCGCAAAGGGCAGCTTCTAGCCTCTAGCTATTAGCTTCTAGCTTTTCCTGCTGCGCGATCGGCAGAGATCACAAGCAAAAAGTCGTTGATACCGCAACGACCGAGCTAGAAGTAGTAGCTAAAAGCTAATAGCTGAATTCTGGAGCTGATGACCGGGATTGAACCGGTGACCTCTCCCTTACCAAGGGAGTGCTCTACCAACTGAGCTACATCAGCCCTCGAAAAACTTGCCCAGCTCTACTCGGGAGGTCCTGTTCCATCGTATCGCGAACGGCTGCCCGTAAGCGCAATGCGAAGAGCAAATCCTCCCAGCAAAATCATCACCAGAATGCGCAGCTTGCCCGCGTCTATCGTGTACCAGGCCAGAGCCGCCAGAACTGCCAGCCCGGCGAGCGCGATTGCCTTGCGCCTATTGCCTGCGACTGCCATCTGCGAGGCTCCCAACCTCAAAACTATTTGGTGCACAGGGGAGGATTCGAACCTCCGTAGCTCCAAGGAGCGGCAGATTTACAGTCTGCTGCCATTAACCACTCGGCCACCTGTGCACAACCTTCTAGTCGCCCGACACCTGTCTCGGAGGCACCCTTCAGCATTCCGGAGCTGCACTCCGGTCAGAACCATACCTCGCTGGTTAGGGATTTTCGCTCCGAAAAGAGACCGGGAAACCCTGCCTTCCGTCTGCCTTCTGTCAGCGTAGTCTGGAGCTGGCGAAGGGACTTGAACCCCCGACCGTCTGATTACAAATCAGATGCTCTACCAACTGAGCTACGCCAGCCCAAAACAGTTGTACCTGAACCTGCTTGGACACACGTCCACGTTCGCAATCAGGGGTGTACAGAATCAAAGTTTAGCATGGCAAAGACGCTCCGTAAACACTATGCCCAGCCAGCATTTGGCCTGATCTCAATCTATCCGCAACATCTTCTAATTCTTCCCCGCCTACGGCTACTGAGCAGGCGGGCCAAGGTGGCCTCTTTTCTTTTTTGAATCGATTTAATATAAATGCTGCAAACAAGCTGAACAGCTCCGTCATGGGCGAAAGACCTGTTCCACAGCTGGACAGTTGACGTGTAGCTTTGAAGCAAGGAATCGGCAGCCTGCTGCAGGTTCTCTCGATTTGACGTAAGAGGAAATGAATGCCCTCAGAATCCGCAGTTGTCCCTGGCAAAATCACACTCAAACGAAGCCTCCGCTATTGGGACCTCGTGCTCTACGGCATCATCCTCATTCAGCCCACAGCTCCAATGCCCAGCTTTGGAGTGATCTACCAGAATGCGCATGGACATGTCGTCACCGCGATCCTATGTGCGCTGGTAGCCATGCTCTTCACATCCATCAGCTATGGGCGCATGTCACGCGAGTACCCCGAAGGGGGATCAGCTTTCACCTACGTCAGCCGTGAGCTGCATCCAGCGGCTGGTTACATGGCTGGATGGTGCATGGCGATGGACTATATCCTCAATCCACTAATCTGCACCATCTGGTGCAGCAAAGCGGCAGAAAATTTTGCCCCGGGGATTCCCTATATCGCGTGGGCCATTTTCTTCGCAGCGATGTTTACATTGCTCAATCTCAACGGAGTTGAGACCTCGGCTCGCATCAACAACATGATGGCCGCAGCGCTCGGCCTGGTTATCGTTTTAGTCGTCATCGCATTCGTGCGTTACCTCTTTCACTTGGGGAATCAACCCGCTGCGTTCTACACCACACCTTTTTACGACCCCTCTACATTCTCTTCACACGCACTTTTTCAAGGAACGTCCATCGCAGTGCTGACGTATATCGGATTCGATGGAATTTCGACTCTATCGGACGAAGCAAAGGACCCGGGCCTCAGCATTCCGCGCGCTATTGTCACCACCTGTCTGATCACTGGCATCCTCGCATCGATCGAGGTCTATCTCGCACAGTTGGTATGGCCGCGTGGCCTTGCCTTCCCTGACATCGACACCGCTTATGTCCACGTATCGGGTCGAGCCGGAGGCCCAATCCTTTTTGCCATTGTCAATGGAGCATTGTTGCTCGCCACCATCGGCAGCGGCATGGCCTCGCAGCTCGGAGCCTCGCGGCTCCTTTTGGCAATGGGCCAGGACGGAGCGATTCCGAAGAAGTTTTTCGGTCAGGTCTCACGTCGAAATCGAATTCCCAGCAACAACGTCATCATGATTGGTGTCATCTGCCTTGCCGGTGCGTTGCTCATGAGCTACGAGCGCGGCGCAGAACTGCTGAACTACGGCGCCTTGCTGGCCTTTATGGGGGTTAATCTTTCGTCAGCATTGCTCGGCTGGCGTCAGGGGCGCGTTTCGCAGTGGTTCTGGATTCTACTTTCTCTGCTCGGTTTTGCAGTATGTCTGTTTATCTGGGCTAATCTTCACCGTCAAGCCCTGATTGTCGGCACTGCATGGGCAGTCTTTGGAATCGCCGTGTGGATGCTGCACGGCCGAAGGTCGCGGGTACAGGCATGAAGCCGTTCGACATTGCGCTCGCCGGCGAAACCAATGTCGATCTGCTTTTTCACAGACTACCTGAGAATCTCCCTGCCGACCGCGAAGCAATATCGTAATTGCTAATTAGGCCGATCGAAACACCCCTCCGTGCGTGCAGGCGTTCTTCTGGAGGCTTCGTGGTCGCGTGAGTTAACGAATTTATCGTCACTGGAATATCAATGATTGATCGCTATCGACCGCTCTTGCTGGCTCGTCAGGGCGAACCACATGAATTCGTCTTTGTTCACCCGCCGAACGAGCTTGGGCAAGAATTCGACTGATCGGCGCAAATATAGGTGAAATTTGGCATATTCGACTCTAAGGCAGTCGAAGTAAAACTAAAATAGGAATCTTCTTGGCCATCAGTGTGTGCTTAGTATTTTGCTTGACGGCAGTGCTTTTAATTGATATATCATTTAAGCGATCCTCGTAGAACAAATCTGCGTCAAATTTTCGGAATGCTCTTGTGTCTGCTCCGGCTCCGCGATGGATGAAGCTGAGGAGTTCTTCTTGTCTGGCGAAAAGTGCCTTGTTCATAGTCGGAATCAAATGCTCGGAGATGAGACATGATCATCGAGACCACGAGTGTACGGAACCGACGGAAGACATCGCTCGGCGCGGGCAAGCGGAATCGCGAGGCTTTTGCCGATGATTTTAGCGGGTACAGGGAGGATTGAACCGACCAGACGTTCGTCGTGTGCCGAGGGCCGGCGCACAAGCTGGATGTTTGTAGCTCGTGTGCTGATTCAAATCGTCATTCCGTGAGATAGGCAATGTATCGAATTCGGGTTCTTCTCCTAGCTGCAGCAACTGTTGCGATCTGCAATTGCCTCGGGCGCCCGCAGACGCCCGCTTTTTCTCAGTCTGCGTTGCATGAGGAAATCACGGTCGATGCACATGGGACCTCCACACCGTTCCCGCACGTCTGGGAAGAGATGTTTGGTTCTGGCCATGCAAACCTCGTCATGCGCGCGGATTATCAGTCGGACCTTCGCCTTGTGAAGGGCGTCACAGATTTTCGCTTCGTCCGGTTCCATGGCATCTTCGATGATGAAAACGGCGTTTATAGTGAAGACGCGCAGGGCAGGCAGGTTTACAACTGGTCCTACGTCGACCACATTTACGACGCGTTGCTGGCCAACGGGGTTCGCCCTTTCGTCGAGATTAGTTTCATGCCCAAACAACTTGCCGTCCGCCCCGACCTCGTGGGCTTCTGGTATCTCCCCATCGTTTCACCGCCCGCCGACTATGCGAAATGGGACGCGCTGGTCACAGCCTTTGCGCGTCACCTGGTCGATCGCTATGGAATCGATGAAGTGGCCAAGTGGTATTTCGAGGTCTGGAACGAGCCCAACGGCGGCTTTTGGACCGGCAGGCCCGCCGAGAAGACTTATTTCGAACTGTATGATCACACGGCGCGCGCGTTAAAAACGGTCAACACGCGCCTGCGCGTTGGCGGACCCTCAACCGCCGAGGCCGCCTGGGTGGGCGACACAATTGCACATGCCGTTCGCGACAATGTGCCGCTCGACTTTGTGTCCACACACGTCTACAGCAACGATCCCGTCAGCAGTGTCTTTCCCGATGGCCGAGCCGTCACACCCCGCGAGATGGTCTGTGCCGCGGTCGACAAAGTGCATCAAGAAATTCTCCATTCCGCCCGCCCTCACATTCCTCTCATCTGGAGCGAGTACGGCCCCGGCGACAATCGTCAGTCTCACACCGACTCGATTTACATGGGCCCCTGGTTTGCCGAAACCATAAGCAAGTGCGCGTCCGAGACAACGATGATGTCCTACTGGACCTTATCCGACGTCTTTGAGGAGCAGGGTGTGGTCAAGACTCCTTTCTATGGCGGGTTTGGCTTGGTCGCCGAAGACGGCATTCCGAAACCGTCCTACGATGCCTTCAAGCTCTTGCACGAGTTAGGCGACGAAAGGCTGCCCGCACCCGTCAACGAAGCCATCGTCACACGGCGCGCCGACGGTACCCTGGTGATTGCCGCCTGGAATTTTGTAGAACCTGACACCGTAGGCTCTGACAAGACCATCACCTTCGAACTGAAGGGCGTGCCTGATGGCGCTCACGCGGCAATTCGCCGCGTCGACGCAGAACATGGCGATACGCTTGCCGCGTGGAAGGCGATGGGCAGTCCGAAGTATCCCACACGGCAGCAGGTTAAGGCGCTGCGACTTGCCGCGGAAATCGGGCTGCCCCAGAAGGTGCCTGTACGTGATCATCAGTTGACACTCGTGCTGCCGCCAATGGGATTGGCCGTGGCTGAGATCCACTGATTCCTGGAATTGTTGTTTCGCTTCATGAATAAGGATGATTGGAAATGGCTCAGACTACCGGAACATCTCAACAATGCGAGGAATGGTCCCCCATAGCAACTCGATCGGTACGTTCGACAACTTCACGCAACCCCAACTATTCCGGCCCGTTTCTTGCCATCACCGCATTGTTTTTTGCTTTCGGGTTCATCACCACATTGAATATGGCCCTTGTGCCCTATCTGCGATCAATCTTTGATCTTGATTACGCGTGGGCGATGCTCGCGGATTCAGCGTTCTTCCTGGCTTACTTTGTTTTCTCCGCGCCTACTTCCAAGCTCATTGACGCTATCGGCTACAAGCGGACAATGGTAGTTTCGCTGTTCATCCAGGTAATTGGCTGCCTATTATTCATTCCTGCGGCAAAGTTCGTCATCTTCCCGCTCTTTCTTTCTGCGGTCTTCATCGTGGGGGCAGGTATCACGGCATTGCAAACCTGTGCCAATCCATATGTCGTTATCCTCGGCCCTGAACATAGCGCTCCAACGCGCCTGACTCTCGCACAAGCATTTAACTCCATTGGCGCGACACTCGCTCCCATTGTTGCCGGAGCCTTTATCCTGACCGGTGCCTCCAAGACGGCCTCGGAGGCACAGATCGCCGACACAGTTCGCATCCCATATTTGCTCATCTCGGCCGCGCTTGTGCTGCTCGGCTTGACCGTGGCATTTATGCGCTTGCCGAACATCGACCAGACGCAAGGTCTCCGCTCTGGCGGGGACGGTGATCGGGTACTGCGCCGCAGTATCTGGACCTGCCGGCACACCTTGTCGGGCGCCATGGGAATTTTCTTATATGTTGGGGTCGA
>JASHRS010000240.1 GCA_030037215.1 Silvibacterium sp.
CAACCGAGTCCGTCGGAAACTCGATATTTTCCGCCTTGATCCCGTTTTCTTTGATCTGCCTCGGAATCAGATATCGGAACGCGATGTGAATCTTCTCCTCTTCTGTATACCCTTGCAGTTCGATAATCTCCATGCGGTCCAGCAGCGGAGCCGGAATCGGATCAAGCTGATTCGCCGTGCAGATAAACAGCACCTTCGACAGATCGAACGGCTGGTCCAGATAGTTGTCCCGGAACGTGTTGTTCTGCTCCGGATCCAGCGTCTCCAGCAGCGCCGAAGACGGATCGCCCCTGAAGTCCCTGCCCAGCTTGTCGATCTCATCCAGCATGAACACCGGATCGTTTGTCCCCGCCCGCCGCAGGTTCTGAATAATCTGCCCCGGAAGCGCGCCGATATACGTCCGCCGGTGCCCGCGAATCTCCGCCTCGTCGTGCATGCCGCCCAGCGAAATCCTCTGGAACTTGCGGTCGAGCGCCCGCGCGATGCTCCGCCCAAGCGAAGTCTTGCCTACGCCCGGAGGCCCGACAAAGCAAAGAATTGGTCCCTTCATGTCCGGCTTCAGCCGCCGCACCGAAAGGTAGTCGAGGATGCGGTCCTTGACCTTCTTGAGGTCGTAGTGATCCTCGTCCAGGATCTGCTTGGCTTTGTTGATGTCCACTTCGCTGCCCGACGACTTCGACCACGGCAGCACCGCCAGCCACTCAATGTAGTTCCGCGTCAGCGAATAATCCGCCGCCATCGGAGACATCCGCGACAACCGGTTCAGCTCCTTCAACGCCTCTTTCAACGTCTCTTCGGGCATCCCCGCAGCTTCAATCTTCTTGCGCAGCTCTTCAATGTCCTTCTGGCTCTCGTCCGTGTCGCCCAGTTCTTTCTGTATGGCCTTCATCTGCTCGCGCAGATAGTAGTCGCGCTGAGACTGCTGCACCTGGTCCTGCACTTCAGACTGGATCTTGTTGCGAAGCTGCTGCACCTCCAGCTCTTTTGCCAGATGTTTGTTCACCCGTTCCAGCCTCGCCGTAATATCGGGTGTTTCCAGCAGTTCCTGCTTGTCCGTCGTCGCCAGAAACGGCAGCGAGGACGCAATAAAGTCCACCAGCCGGCCCGGCTCGTCGATATTCATCGCAATCGTCTGCAATTCGTCTGAGAGCGTCGGCGACGCAGTCACAATCTGCTGAAAGGCCGACAGCACATTCCTCTGCAAAGCCTCAAGTTCTGGCCCCTTTTTCTCCGGAATCTCGCCGATCATTTCTACCGAAGCCGTCATATACGGCTCGATCTGTGAAAATGTCTCCAGCTTCACCCGTTCTGTGCCCTCGGTGAACACAAAAAGGCTCTGGTTCGGCATTTTCACTACCTTATGAATCGTTGCCAGTGTTCCGTATTCGTAAAGGTCGGTCGGCTGTGGCGCATCCATACGCGCATCGCGCTGTGCGACAACAACAATCGTCTTCTCATCTCCGAGCGATTGAATCAGCTGAATCGAGCTCTCGCGTCCCACAGTAAGAGGAAGAACCGCATGAGGAAACAGAACCGTATCGCGGACGGGAAGCACAGGAAAGGCCTTGCCCTCAGAGCGCCCTTCGCGCTGGTTGGGATCACTGGGTTGTATGACACTCAAAAAATCGCTGGCCATTGAGTCCCTTTCTATCAAATTATTAGCTATTAGACTCTTCAAGTCCACAAACGGTCGCAAGCATCCTTGTCAAACAAGTAAATCATTTAGAATCTGTGAGGTAACTTTTTAATAATGTCTGGGGATAGAGCATGTCCAAGCCCTTATCCATAAGATGCAGCTACGCACCCGGCATAAACCAGGTTCCACCCAACTTCATCGGCAGACAAAGTGGAAAAGTAAAGCGTCGGCTTGGGTAGCTAATTCCTCGGTTCGCCGGCTCGGTATCGCCCCAGTTCCTTAACCATCGAACAGTGCTCCGCCAGCAGTTTCAGCGCCGTATCCGCTGTCTCGGGCGATGAGAGCTGGTAATCGGCATAGAACACGTACTCCCAGGGCCGTCCATGTACCGGACGCGACTCAATCCGCGTCAGGTTCGTCCCTTGGCTCGCAAAAACCTCGAGTGCCTTCACCAGAGTCCCCGGACGGTTCTCCACCGTAAATGCCAGGCTCACCTTGTCCGGCTTCGCATCAACCTTTACCAGGTTCCGTTTTCGGATCAGAAAAAACCGGGTATAGTTCTCCGGATTGTCCTCAATCCCCGCCGCCAGAATCTCACCGCCATAATGCTTCGCGGCCTGTGCACTGGCAATCCCAGCGGCCCTGGCGTCGCGGTTCGCGACCAGATGCTTTACGCTGCCCGCCGTATCGTAAAAGGGAACCGCCTCCATCAAGGGATGCGCCCGCAGATACTTTCGGCACTGCGCCAGTGCCACGGGATGCGAATACACCCGCTCAATTGAGTTCAGTGAAACGCCCGGCATCGCGATCAGGTTATGCCTTATCCGCAGCAGCGACTCGCTCTCAATCGCAACATCGTGTGTCAGCAGGAGGTCGTAGTGCTCGGCCACCGAGCCAGCCAGTGAATTCTCAATCGGAATGACCGCGGCATCTACTGTGCCTTCATCGACCGCCGTAAAAACATCCGGCGACACGGCGCATGGAACGATCTCTGCATCCGGCTCAGTCTTTAGCGCCGCTTCATGACTAAAGGACCCCGGCTCTCCCTGAATGGCAATCCGCATCAACGCTCTCCGACTCAGAAATCCGATTGTAAGGTACGCCTGAGAGGCGCAATTACCGGATATGAAGAAGTTCAGAATGCTTCAGCAGCAGGTCCGCTGCCACAAAGCAGAAGAACACCATGGAAATCACGCCGTTCATCGTAAAAAAGGCCGCGTTCAGCCGCCGCAGATCGCCCGGCGAAACGATCAGGTGCTCATAAAGCAGCAGCACCGCAACAGCAACCACCCCAGCCAGTGCATAATGCCCCAGCCCGAATGCCTGTACAAGCCACAACAGCAGCACCAGCATCGCCACATGCAGCAGCCGCGCCAGCCAGAACGCCGCCCTAATCCCCCATACGGCCGGCACACTGAATAGCCCGTGAGTTTTGTCATGCGCCGCATCCTGGCACGCATACAGCAGGTCGAATCCCGCTACCCAGAACATCACCGCCAGCGTCAGGATCAGAATTCGTGGATCCAGCGAGCCCCTCACCGCAATCCACGCTGCAGCCGGAGCTATTCCTAGAGCCAGCCCCAGCATCAGGTGCGACCAGCGCGTAAACCGCTTCGTATAGGAATAGGAAAGAACCACAGCCAGCGCCACCGGAGACAGCAGCAGCGTCAGCCGGTTCAACTCTCCTGCCGCCAGTACAAAGATCGTGGCCATCACCACCGTGAACCCGCCTACAAAGCCGCGAGAGAGCAGCCCTGCCGGAATCGCCCGCATCTTCGTCCGCGGATTCTCTGCGTCGAGCGCCGCATCGGCCCAGCGGTTAAACGCCATCGCCGCTGATCGTGCGCTCATCATGCAGACAATAATCCAGAACAGCTGCATCGGGCGCGGCAGCCCGTTCGCCGCCAGCATCGCGCCCGTCAGCGCAAAGGGCAGCGCAAAAATCGAGTGCTCCCACTTGATCATCTCAAGCGTCACGCCGACGCTGCGAAAGAAACCCATGGCCTTAGTTTACCGAAGAAAACAAAAGCCCCGCCGCAGTGGGGCTTTTGTCCTATGCAGAGTTTTTGGCTCAATTCATTCCGCGACCAAAGGGAGCGCCGCTCGCGTTAGTTCCGGAACGTGCGAAGCGCAATCGCCCGTGCGGCTAGCACCGCGAAGCGCGTGTACCTGGACGGTGAGTCCTCACTTTTGTCCCGGAGCCTGTCCCGCCACCTGCAGATTGTTCGTCACATGGAAAACGCCTGAAACAGAGTTCGCGCGTATTCCCGCCGCATTCTTGTCAGCCTGTGAATCCACCACACCGTACAAGGTCACGTTGCCGTTCTGCACCGAGATGCGAATCGGCTTCAGCGGATCGATTGCGTACCTGTTCAGCGACGGGAACCCGTACACCGCCCGATACGTTGCCATTCGGATGCGATCATCATTCGGAGATACCGGATCGACTTGGATATCGTTGACCACATCCTGCACGCCTTTGATATTTGACGCAACGGCTACTGCCGAATCAGCATCAACGGGGCCATATGCATGTCCACCAAGCATAACCACTCCATTCTGCACTCTTACGCTGATCGCGTTGAACGGAGTACTGCGATAGCCGACCCGGTCGTACTGAACCGCTCTAAGCACCTTCTCCTGCAGTTGCGCATCGGAAATTGCCGGCCCTGCGATCTGAATCTCGTTATCGACTGCCTTAACACCCTTTACGCGTTGTACACGCTCGTTGGCTTGCCGTTTGGTATCGAACACATCCACTGATCCGGTAAGCGTTACGATTCCACCACTTACATCCACGTTAATATTCTTGAATTGCGATTTGTTCAGCGCTTTATTGATGATCTCTGCCCGAAGACTGGTGTCTGTAGCCGACTGGCCCCAAGCCAGTTCCCGTGGCGAAATCGTCGTCGTAGCCGCCAGCATGAGCCCGGCAGCCATCACCGGAATCAGACTCCATTTTTTGGTGCTCATCGTCAAAATCCCTCCATTGTTTGCCTGGTCTCAACTTCAACTACATGAATGCACGAATCCGAAAGTATTCCGCACCGCGCATGCAATCCTACTCGCTTTTCCCCTGCCCGCCAACATTGGGGATTGGAGAAGGGTCAGCCGCGCCATGCGTCCAGGGCGCGCTCCAGCCGCACCCCGCGGGAGGCCTTCAGGAGGACGACATCGCCTTCACGGGCTGTCGACCGCAGCCACATTCCGGCTTCTTCAGGAGTTTCGAAATAGACTGTCGCCGCACCAGAATCGCGCGCCGCACCCACCAGATGTTTCGCGTCTCCGCTCACTCCTGCAATAACATCCACTCTTGCTCCGGCAGCCGCACGTCCGCAGGCTGCATGCAGCGCAGCCGACTCCGCACCAAGTTCGAGCATCTCTCCGGCAGCTAGAATGCGCCGGCCATTTATGCCCACCGGCATCGCTACCAGCGTATCGATCATCGCCCTCAGCGCTTCAGGATTTGAGTTATAGCAGTCATTGATCACTGTCACGCCGCCAATCATCAGAATCTGGCCGCGTTTATCCTCCGGACGCATCTCCGCCAGTGCATCGCAGCAATCGGCAAGCGGAATTCCCGCCTCCACTCCAACCGCTATCGCCGCCATCGCATTCGCCACATTATGCTCGCCCAGCAGATGCAGGTGCAGCGTCGCATGCTCATCCCGTGCGCGGACCTCCACCGTCTGTCCCTCCGTGCCCTGTGCAATCACCGACGTCGCGCGCGGATCAGCACACGGCCCCCGTCCGAAGTAGACTGCCTTCCCGCGAAAATCGCGCCCGAATTGCGAAACATAAGGGTCGTCGCAGTTCAAAAACGCCACACCGTTTGCCGGCAGCGCCTCCACCAGTTCATATTTCGCGCGTGCAATTCCGGCAACACCATCCGGGAAATTCTGCGCATGTGCGTTTCCCACATTTGTCACCACCCCCCAGTCGGGAGCCGCAATGTATGCCAGCGCAGCAATCTCTCCTGGGTTTGACATCCCCATTTCAATCACGGCCGCTTCGTGCGTCATCTCCAGCTTCAATAGCTGCAGCGGCAGGCCATAGGCATTATTGAGATTTCCCTGCGACTTCAGCACCGAAAACTTCGTTTCAAGAACCTTCGCCACTGCTTCCTTGGTTGTGGTCTTCCCGGCCGACCCGGTTATGCCGATCACACGCTTGTCCCCCTGCCGTCCCCCCTCACGTCCCCAGTCCCGCCGCACTGCCGCTGCAAGCTGCTGCAGCGTTCTTAGTGTGTTATCCACAACCAGCAGAGGATGGCTCCCTGCCGCAATCCGCGCATCGGCAAGCTTCTCACGTGAAACCACCGCTGCAATAGCGCCTCGCTCCATCGCGGCTGCAATAAAGTCGTGCCCGTCAAAGCGCTCGCCCTTGATGGCAAAAAACAGCTCGCCTGCTCCGATTGTGCGTGAATCGATCGAGTAGCCAGTCGCAGCAACGCCGTCTGCGCCGGCGTCTTCAATTTCTGCGCTGGTCCAGTGCGCGATCTGGCGCAAATCGAGCCTCATTCGCTCGCTCCTGTGCGCTGCAAGGTGCGCAACGCACTCAAGGCAACTTCCGCGTCATCAAAGGGAATCGTACCGTTCTTCAGCGTCTGCGTCTTTTCGTGGCCTTTGCCAGCAAGCAGGACAATATCGCCTGCCCGCGCTTCCTCAAGCGCCATCGCGATCGCCTGTGCGCGATCAGCTTCGAGAATATACCGGGTACCGCTGGCGTCAAGCCCCGGAACAGCATCCGCAAGAATCGCCTCAGGCTCTTCGCTGCGCGGATTGTCAGACGTCAGAAAAACCAGATCGCTTCCCTCGCCGGCCGCGCGCCCCATCAGCGGACGTTTTGTCTTGTCTCTATCGCCTCCACACCCGAACAGGGTTATCACCCTTCCGCTGGTCCCTGCTACAAACTCCCGCGCAAGCGCCGTCAAATTCCGAAGCGCATCATCGGTATGCGCATAATCCACAACCACCGTGAACGGCTGCCCCGCATCCACAGTCTGAAATCGCCCCGGAACGCAATCGAGCGCGCCCACTCCGCTCGCGATCTCGTCAAGTGATAGCCCACGCGCATACGCTGCCGCGCACGCTGCGAGCAGATTGTAAACATTCACCTTTCCGGTAAGCCTCGTCCGAATCTCCCGCTCACCCGTTGGACTCCGCAGTACAAACCGCATCCCGCTCGCCGCCATCTTCACTTCATCTGCACGGAACTCACCCACGCCCAGTCCGTAGGAGAAAATCTCGCTTCCCGCCTCGCGTGCCGTCAGCGCCAGTTCAGCTCCGTATGCGTCGTCAATATTCAGCACTGCCACGCGCGGAGGGCGCAGCAGGCTTCCGTCAAACAGCTTGCGCTTCGCCGCGAAATAGTTGGCCATCGTGCCGTGAAAATCCAGGTGATCGCGCGTCAGATTCGTAAAAATCGCCGTGTCGAAGCCGAGGCCCCACACTCTCCCCTGCTCCAGCGCATGCGACGACACTTCCATTACCGCTTCTGTCGCGCCTGCATTCACGCCCTCACGAAACAATGCCAACAGATCGCGCGACTCAGGTGTGGTATGCGGCGATGGCCGTACCGCGCCGGCCACATGATACTCAATCGTGCCCACCAGGACCGTCTTCCGCCCGGCATGGTTCAGCATTGCGTCGAGCAGATACGCTGTTGTCGTCTTGCCGTTCGTCCCCGTCACGCCACTCAATGCCAGTGCATGCTCCGGATGCCCAAAGAAATTTGCTGACGCCCCTGCCAGCGCGTTGCGTCCATGCGCGACCTCAGCCAGTGCAATCTGCGGGTACAGCCTTGCCGTCTCATCAAACGCTGCGTCGGAATCCGTAATCACCGCCGACGCGCCAGCCTTAACTGCACTCACTATATATTTGTTGCCGTCGGTTGACCCTCCCTGCATGGCCACGAACAGCGATCCCGGCTTGACTCGGCGCGAATCATACTCCACGCCCGTCACTTCCGTTCCCGGGCCAGTACGGCGCACACACTCGACACCTCGCAGAACCTCATCGACGCACATCATTCGCAAGCTCACTCGAATGGATTGTATAGATGAACGTTATGGGAGCGAAGCCGCTGACTATATCCTGACCAAAGGGAGAGCCGTTATGTTCGCCCTCTAGTGGCGCGAAGCGCGTGTGCCCGTGCGGCAAGCACGCGCGTTCGCCTGGACGGCCAGTCCTCAGCGTGCGAACTGGACCACGATCTCTGTACCCGCCGGAACCATCGTTCCCGCCACTGGTACCTGCTGCCGTGCAATCCCGGAGCCGACCACCTGCACCCCGAGCCCTGCCGCGCCCGCATGTTCGATCACGGCGCGTACCGGCTCGCCCACCAGCGATGGCACCGCCACGTTTTTGCCCGAAGCAACTACAAC
>JASHRS010000241.1 GCA_030037215.1 Silvibacterium sp.
TGCCTTCGGGAGTTCCCGTATCGTCGAAGGCGTGCTGCTTGTCGAGCTGGTACACGCGCTCGACCAGCGAGTTGGAGTGATGCAGATAGTCGAGATACGCAGTCCACTCGTCGGTGACCGGCTGTACGGGCGTCATCAGCGGACGCACATCGGCCGCAGTGATCGGGGCCTTGTCGATAAAGAGGCTCTCGAATTTCCAATGGATCCCGTGCTCTGTGGTGTAACCGTTGGGATTGTCTTTCTCAACCCAGCCGTCGTAGTTGCGTGTCACATGCAGCGGCTGTGACCCGTCGCCTACGTAGTGGCCCATCCACGCGGCATAGAAAATGATCGCCGCCTCAACCGGCTTGGTGTCGGCATGTTGCTCCGAAAGCTCGCGGTAGTCGCGCATCGCCGATTTCAGCCGTTCCCAGATTTCGTTGGTGATGTAGGGCTGGAAACCGACTCTGTCCGGCTGGAGATACTTCGCAATATCCGGATGCGTGATCTCGGCCGCCGTAAGCGCGGCAATGTAGTCATAGCGGCGGCGTGGCAGAGGTCCGATGATCTCGGCATATTCCATGTTGATGAAGTGGTCTGGCGCCTGCGCCGCAACCAGCTCCGGCTCGGCAGGCGAGCGCCAGCGGTCGGGCTCGGGGCCGAGGTATTCGATCTCGTTGATTGCATCTTGCGATCGCAGAAAGGCGGGAATATCGGCAGGTAGGCTTTCGGCAGCAAGCCGGTTGATCATCTTGTGGCCTGTGCTTCCCCATCCGAACGAGAGGGGTACAGCCACCAGCGGCAGCAGAGCGGCAATGATCACGCGTCGCAAACAAAAAGAAGGGTTTGGGCTCATCCCGCGAGTATATATCCGGCCGCTGAAACCCTCGACAAAACGCAGCCCGGTCGCATGTCGCGGCTTGAAAATTAACACTGCACCCGTGTAAATGGCCGCACAAACATTGATATTCTAGAAAAGCTATGCCTACCAAACAGGAACTTCTCAAGCAACCTATCCAGCACATCGACATTAAGCAGCACAATGTCGTGGCGCTCGTCGACGCCATGCAGCACATGGCCTACAGCTCCCGTGATCTCGCCCGGGCGGCGTCGATTTACGAGCGCATGTTGCGCGATAAGGATTGCGGCGTCATTCTTTGCCTCGCCGGCTCGCTGATCAGCGCCGGGCTCAAGCAGATCTTTGTAGACCTCATCCGCAACAACATGGTCGATGCGGTGGTTTCGACCGGAGCGAACATTGTTGATCAGGATTTCTTCGAAGCCCTCGGCTTCAAGCACTACATCGCTGATGATCTCTTCAAGTCCGGCACCGAAGATGGAACCCTCCGCGAGCTGATGATCGACCGCATCTACGACACGCTGATCGACGAGGAAGAGCTTCGCCTGTGTGACGAAACGACAGAGAAAATCGCCAACTCGCTCGACCCTCGTCCTTATAGCTCGCGCGAGTTCATCCGCGCCATGGGCGCGTATCTGGAGCGCGAAGGCAAGACCCCGGAAAAAGGCGGCGTCGATTCGATCGTCTATGCGGCCTACCAGAACGATGTGCCCATTTTCTGCCCGGCATTCAGTGACTGCTCCGCCGGCTTCGGACTCGTTGCTCACCAGCACGCCCGTCAGGACAAGCCCAGGGTCTCCATCGACTCGGCGAAGGATTTCTACGAGTTGACCCAGCTCAAGATCAACAACCCAACCACTGGCCTGCTCATGATCGGGGGCGGCGTGCCCAAGAACTTCGCGCAGGATATCGTCGTGGCAGCCGACATCCTCGGCTCCGCCGCTCCCATGCACAAGTACGCAATCCAGATCACAGTGGCTGATGTTCGCGACGGTGCGCTTTCGTCGAGCACGCTCAAGGAAGCCAGTTCCTGGGGTAAAGTCGACACCACCTTCGAGCAGATGGTTTATAGCGAAGCCACACTTGCCCTGCCGCTCATCACCGGATACGCCTGGCACAAGCAGGCGCATGCCGGACGGCAAAGCCGCCGCTGGTCACGCGTCCTCGATCCGGTTATTGCCTGAATTGGAACATCGCTCTAATCACCTGAAAAGGGGGCATTTGCCCCCTTTTCTCTTGCAAGCGCACCCATTTCAGCAAAGAAGCTCTTGTGAATTTTTCTTTTCACCTTAAGAAAACTGGACTAACATCAGACGCAATTTACCCTAATTCAATCGATTTAGGTTAGGGAGCATTGAAGTGTGGCTGACGATTGAACTAATTACTGCCTTGTACGTTATCTCTTTCGTGTGGCTCTGGTCGCTCTGCCGGCTATCGATTCCGCACAGGCGCGGGGATACTGATTCGGGAGGTAAGGCCAAACTTATCCCCTTTGAACGCGGACGCAAATTGACCATGGGGAGTTTGCCCTCGAGCAGAATCGCCTCCAGTATCCATGTCTTGCAGGGAACGAGTAACGATTCCACCAAATTGAGTTAATTCCTTTTAAAACAAGTGGTGTTCTTCATCGTGAATCAGTGCCTCCGGCAGTGTTGAGGGACTGGTGTCAGCTGCTGCCGCCGCCTCGGCGGCCTGTCTGACACGCGCGACGGAAAGCCAATTGTCCCGGTGCGGGTGTTCCGCTACCCATGGCGGAAGCGGCATATGAAAGTGCTGGCTTAACACCAGAGCTTGACCCTCATAAAGCGATCGCATTTTCTTCAGGCGCTCCATCGAATCTCCGTCTCTGCAGACCCGGATTCCTGATTCGCAGAGCTTTTGGTACAGTACCTCGAAGTGTTCGGGTGGAAGACGATCCTCGCCGCCGGTGACGGGCCGCAGCGAGAAAACCTGACTTAGATCGACCATGGCATGACGCGCCATTGCAAAGGTCAACTGCGCCTGACGCGCCGCGTGGTCCTGTACGCCGGCAATCATCAGCGCACAGGTGTCCAGAACCGCGGTCAGTGCCGCCAGCCAGCTCTGGTTCGTGTGCTGCGAACGAAAATAGCAGAGCAGCGGGTAGGAGATGTGGCTTTCCAGCAGTTCGGCCGACCAGCGCTCCCATTCCACCAGCAACAGGTTTAGCGCATCACTGCCACCTTCAAATGCGTGGCGGCGCATCAACTCCGCAGCTGTAGGAGGCGATCCGGCGCGCGCATCAAGCAGAGAAATTGTGACCTCGCGCCGCGAAAAAGCACCATAAAGAACCGGGAAATAGCTGATGACCATCGCGAGAAAGCCCAGCCCCATGCCTGACTCAAGGACGAGCAGAAAGCGCGCAGCAGAGGAGTGGGGAGTGATATCGCCGATCCCCAGAGTAAAGATCGTTGTGCCGCTCAGGTAGATGTCAGAGGCGAAACTTGCGTGCGCATGCAGTGGATCACTAAAAGGAAGGCGCAGCGAAAACAGCAACATGGCGAAGCCGAGCATAAGCGCACCGGCCCAGACGACGATAAGCAATAGCAGAGACAGCGGCCCGTAGTAGCTGAATGCAGTCTCGCGCAGGCGGGGATGGCGAATGCGGCTTGCCAGAAAGGACCACGGCCACCAGGTGAGGATGTAGAAGATACGCGTGATGCGAAAGCGCCCTGTTGCGCGACGCGGCAGGATCACAGTCTGGAATGCATCCAGCAATGCTGTGATGATGCAGATAATGCCGGCGCAAAATGGAACGATATGCAAGAGACCCTCTTCTAGAGCAGAAAAACAGGAGCAGGGTGTATACGTCAACTTCTGACTTTTTGCGTAATACTGGAGAAGATGTCATGGCTCGCGCGTCTGCTCCTTATGCTTGGCCTGCTGTTGCTGGTCGCAGGCGGGGTTGTATATGTGCTCGGCCGCCTGGGCATTCCCTTGGGGCATATGCCCGGCGATTTTGCCTGGCGCCGCAGGAACGTTTCCGTGTACTTCCCACTGGGAACGTCTCTCCTGCTCAGCCTTTTGCTGAGCCTCATCCTGTATCTGCTCGGCCGTTTCCGCCGCTAAGAGCATTTAGACTGGGAGGATTGTGGAGAGTCCGGCGAAATTATCGGGCACCGTTCAACTGGGCTTCAGCTTTGAGGCTGCGCAAGGAGCGCAACGCCGCATCTGGAAGGTTAGCGAACTAGTTGGCGAATTGCGCGCCGATCTTGAGCGGGAGTTCTCTGATCTTTGGGTTGAAGGAGAGATCTGCGACCTGCGCTCTGCAGCGTCCGGACACGTCTATTTCACTCTTAAGGACAACGGCGGGCAACTCTCTGCTGTAATGTTCCGCCGCCAGGCATTGCTTCTGCGCTTTCGCCCGGAAAACGGGCTATATGTTCTCCTGCGCGGAAAGCTCTCACTCTACGAACAGAGGGGGCAAATTCAGATCGTCGCTGAGCACCTGGAACCGATGGGCGCAGGATCGCTGCAGCTCGCCTTCGAACAGGTCAAGCGCCGGCTGCAGCAGGAAGGCCTGTTTGACGCCGAACGCAAGAAACCGCTGCCTGCGTTTCCGCGCAGCGTGGGCATCATTACATCACCTTCTGGAGCGGTGATTCGCGACTTCATCACCGTGGTTAACCGTCGCCACGGAGCGCTCGTAATCCTTTTATATCCAGCTTTGGTTCAGGGTGAAGCTGCTGCCGACGAGGTCGCAAAGGGCATTGCGTATTTCAACGAATCACGCGAAGTCGACCTGATCGTCATCGCACGCGGTGGGGGTTCGCTTGAAGACCTTGCGCCGTTCAATACGGAATCGATGGCGCGCGCGATTGCCGCGTCGGACCTGCCTGTCGTCTCTGCAGTCGGGCATGAGACGGACTTTACCATTGCCGATTTTGCAGCAGATATGCGTGCTCCCACACCGTCGGCAGCAGCGGAGTTGATTACGGCAGCGCAGCACAAGGTTGAAGAGCACCTGGAACAGCTTACGCAACGCCTCGATCGCACAACCCGCTATCTCGTGATGCAAGCGCGGGAGAGCTTCTCTCGACTCTCTATCGAAGCATCATTCGCGCGGATTGAGGACCAGCTTAACCGTAGACAGCAACGTATCGACGAACTTTGTTTCCGGATGGAAGGTGCATGGCGCTTGCTTTCACAGGAGAAGACGCACTATCTGCAATCTCTGGCATCGGTCATTCTGCGCAACGATGCGGCTCAACGCATTGGATTGCTGCATGAGCGGCTCAAGAATCTATCGGCGCGAATGATGCGCGCACAGATTCTCATGAACCAGAGTTGGCGCGCGACCGTCGATTCCCTGGAGCGACAACTGACGTCGCTTTCGCCGCTCGCCGTTCTCAATCGCGGATACGCGCTGGTCTATGATGAAGCCGGCGCTGTGCTGAAAAGCTCTGTTGCCGTCCGCCCCGGACAACTTCTTTCCACACGGCTTGCCAGCGGGCTGATTGAAAGCCGCGTAACCAAAACTACCCCGGATCAATAAAATCATGAGAAAGCTCTTTGGAACTGATGGAATCCGCGCTGTGGCTGGCGAGCCGCCGCTGGATCTAAAGACAATTTACGCAGTAGGCATGGCGCTCGCACACCGGCTCAAGAACGGAGCGGGGCGGCCTTCGATCATTCTCGGAATGGACACCCGCGAATCGAGCAGCTGGATCGCCACTGTGCTTTCGGCCGGGCTTACTGACGCCGGCGCGGCCGTGCAAAGCGCGGGCGTGGTTACTACTCCTGCCATCGCATATCTGACGCGCAAACACGGATTTTCAGCGGGTGTAGTGATCTCCGCTTCGCACAATCCGTGGCACGACAACGGAATCAAGGTTTTCGGCGGCGACGGATACAAGCTGCCGGATGCAACCGAACTTGATATTGAGGAAGAGATATTTCGCCGCCTCGAATCTGTCACAGCGCCTGATCCGGCGAAACTAGCCATACCGAGTGTCGAAAGCAAATTCCGCGCGGACTATGAGGCTTTTTTGCTCTCGGCTGTGCCTGGCTTAAAACTGGATGGGCTGAAACTGGTTATTGATTGCGCGAATGGAGCAGCATCTGCCATCGCGCCCGAACTCTTTCCACGGCTGGGAGGCAAAGTTCACTTTACGCATGTTGAACCCAATGGCCGCAATATCAATGCCAATTGTGGCGCGCTCCATCCCGAAATCGTGGCTGCGGAAACCAAGACACACAACGCTGATATCGGCATAACCTTCGACGGTGATGCCGACCGCGCGCTGTTTGCAGATGCAAATGGCAAGGTCGTGAACGGCGATGCGGTGCTTCTGCTGGCAGCTCGCGACCTGAAGACGCGCAACATGCTGCGCGACGATACAGTCGTCGCAACCACCATGTCGAACATGGGGCTGGAGGCGGCGCTGGCACGCGATGCGATCAAGATGCTGCGCGCTCCGGTGGGCGACAAATATGTTCTGGAGATGATGCACGCCAATTCCGCGTCGATTGGCGGCGAACAGTCGGGACACATCCTATTTCCGCATCTGGCCACGACCGGCGACGGCCTGCTGACTGCTCTGGTCGTGCTGGATGTTGTGCGCCGCGCAGGAAAACCGCTCCATGAACTGGTCGCAGACCTCAAGGTGTATCCGCAGGTCATCGTCAATGTTCGCGTGAAGGAGAAAAAACCGCTGGATGCGATTCCTTCGATTACAGCGATGATCCGCAATGCCGAGAACGAATTAAAGTCTACAGGGCGCGTTGTCATCCGGTATTCCGGAACGGAGCCCTTGGCGCGCGTGATGATCGAGGCCGAGTCGGAAGAGGCCATGCGCCGTCATGCCGATGCCATCGCGGGCGCTATTCGCGATGCGCTGGGAACTTAAACAACCTGCCGGATCGTGCATCGTTCAGCAGAAAACCAGGACAATTGGGAGGAATGGGAATTGGCCACCGTCATCACACGAAGATTGCGTTTTCTCGAAGTATGGTTGCTTGTCCTGATTGGCTGTGCGGCCGGCTTATGCCGCGCACAGAACCGTCTCGTCTCGCTTTTCTATATGACGGAGAGCCCTGACTCTATACGCTCTTTTCTGGCACACGCGGATCAGGTCGGCATTCTTGTTCCGACATGGTATTCGGTGGATGCGGATGGGTTGGTGTCAGGCGCGCCAAATCCGGAAGTGATGCTAGTGGCGCAGCAACACCATGTCTCGGTAATGCCGATTATTTCCAGTTTCAACAAAGCGGCCTTCCACTCACTGCTAGGAAGCCCAACTGCACAGAAGGCAATGATTGCGTCGCTGGTGGAGCAGTCAAAGCTGAATGGCTATATGGGCATTCAGTTTGATTTTGAAGACGTCTCGTGGACGGACCGCGATGCATTGTCGGCCCTGGTGAAGGAATCTGCAGATGCACTGCACGCAGCCGACCTGAAGCTGAGCATTGCAACGGTGCCGAATGCACCCGGTTATCCCGGAACGAGCGCGTTTGCACGATGGATTTATGCGGACTGGCGCGGAGCTTACGATTTGAAGGCGCTGGCGCAGTCCGTGGATCTGATTTGCCTGATGACGTATGACCAGCACACGCGCTGGACCGCTCCGGGGCCGGTTGCCGGATGGCAGTGGACGGTTGACAACCTGAATTACGCGCTGCAGTTCGTGCCCCCACAGAAGCTTTCGCTTGGGATCCCGCTATATGGATATCACTGGTATACGGGCGACCCCATCGTCAAAGGTGAAGAGAAGCCGAACATTACCGCGGATTACATCAGCGAGCCAGATGCCGCGCTGCTGGCGGACGAGTACAAGGGCACTCCGCAGTGGGACCCGGTGGATCATACGGAGTGGTTCTACTTTTATCGCGACCAGATGCGCGAATGGGTGTTTTACACCGACGTTCATACATTTGAGGACCGCTACAAGCTCGCGCAGGAACATGGTCTGGAGGGTTTCTGCTCGTGGGTGCTGGGAACGGAAGACCCGGGAATATGGAAGCTGCTTCCTGAACGGAAGTGAACTTTATTTGAGGTCGCGCCAGTTGGCCCCGGCGCCGACATCGGCAACGAGCGGCACGCTCAGCTCGATGACGTGCTCCATCTCATACCGGACCAGCTCGCAGACCTCATCCACTTCTGCGTCGGGAACATCGAAGACAAGCTCGTCGTGCACCTGAAGCGTCATCTGCGTTTTGAGCTTCTTCTCAGCGAGCAATTTGTCGATGCGGATCATGGCGAGCTTGATGAGGTCTGCCGCAGTTCCCTGCAGTGGGGTGTTGACTGCCGTGCGCTCGGCGAAACCACGCAGGTTGGCGTTCCGGCTCTGGATATCGGGGATAGGACGCACGCGCCCGAACATGGTCCGGACTTTCTGCTCGCTGCGTGTTTCTTCGAGCAGACGATCGATGAAAGTACGTACGCCTTTGTAGCGCTCGAAGTAGGTTTCGATGTAAAGACGGGCTTCATGCTGATCGATGCCGAGTTGCTGTGCGAGGCCGAAGGGCGAGATGCCATAGACGATGCCGAAGTTGACGGCTTTGGCGCGGTTGCGCGTCTCCTTGCTCATGTTTTCGGGTGCGACACCGAAGACTTCGGACGCGGTGAGCGTGTGGATGTCCTGGCCCGTGATATAGGCCTGTGTCAGCAGCGGATCGGCAGAGAAATGCGCCATGAGGCGCAGCTCAATCTGCGAATAGTCGGCAGAGACGAGTTTGTGCCCGAGTGCAGCGATGAAGGCGGCACGAATCTCGCGTCCTAATTCGGTGCGGATTGGGATGTTCTGCAAATTGGGATTCGTGGACGAGAGACGTCCCGTCGCCGTGCCCACCTGATTGAAGGTAGTGTGGACGCGGCCTTCGGAATCGGCAAGCAACGGAAGCGAATCGACGTAATTCGACTTGAGCTTGGCGAGTTGGCGATATTCAAGGACCATGCGCGGCGCGGCGTTGTGTTCTGCCAGCTCCTCAAGCACGTCCTGCGCAGTGGAAACGACCTTGCCCTTGCCATACTTAAGCGGCTTGGGCAGTCCCATTTTGTTGAAGAGCACATCGCCGAGTTGTTTGGGCGAATTGATATTGAAGCGATGTCCGCAGAGCGAATAAATCTGTTCGCTGACGCGCTGCATCTCCGCCGAAAGTGTCTCGGACATTTTGTTCAATACGGCGGAGTCGATGCGGACACCCACCTCTTCCATGCGCAGCAGCACAGGAACGAGCGGGAGATCGATGGTTTCATAGACGCGGGTTGCGTCCAAAGCCTTTACGTCTTCGCGCAGCACCGGCGCAAGCGACTCGACTGCGTGTGCCGATTCAAGCAGCAACCGGTCTCCTGTCTCCTTCAGCGGATAGTTGCTGAAGCGAGCAGCGACATCACTCAGACGATGCGACGCGTGCGTGGGGTTGATGAGATAGGAATAGAGCATCAGGTCGTCGTGCGCGCCGCGCAGCGTAACCCCGCGCGACTCAAGGGCGCGCAGCGTGCCTTTCAGGTCATGCACGCGCTTGGGGATGTCTTGGTTTTCGAGCAAGACGCGGACTTCGTCGAGCGATAGAAGCAGGATTTTTTCGGACTCGCTGGCGACGGCGATTTTGTATACGGAGGAAGGCTGATCTTCAGAAAGCTGGCTGGGAGCGGAAGCGGCCTCTGCCAGATCAAGCAACGACATGGTCTTCAGTTCCGGCTCACGCTCTTCGATCAATTCGGACTCTCGCTCGCTGACCTGCTCGGCTGCGGCTTCGAGTTCCGATGACGGTACGGCCAGCGAGAAACCGTTTGCGTTTGCCTCGCGGAGAAATGCACCGATGTCTTCCGCGTTCGGCTCGGCGATGTATTGTGCTGTGCGTTTGTCTTCGGCGGGACCAAGCTCTTTGAGCAGCGTAGTGAATTCAAGCTCGGTAAAGAGAGCGCGGCAGGCCGCGGTGTCGGGCCGCTGAGTGCGCATCGCATCGAGGTCGAGGTCGAGCGGGACGGCGGTATGAATCGTGACCAGTTCCCTGCTGAGGAGAATATTATCGCGGTTATTTTCGAGCGACTCGCGGTAGGTTTTGCGCTTGACTTGGCTTGCGTGATCGAGCGCAGCTTCGAGGGATCCGAACTGCTGAATCAGCTCGACTGAGCCCTTGTCGCCGATCCCGGGCGCTCCGGGAATGTTATCGATAGAGTCCCCACGAAGAGCCATGACATCGATGACTTTTTCCGGAGGCACGCCGAGGGTTTCCGTCACTTTCTCACGATCAAGGACGAGATTATCCTTTACAGGATTCAGAATCTTCACCTTGTCAGTCACAAGCTGCAGCATGTCCTTGTCGTTGGAAACGACATAGACGGGATGGCCCGCCTTTGCGGCTTTAGCCGCCAGCGTGCCGATCACATCGTCGGCTTCAAACCCTTCGGCCTGAAGGATAGGGATGTGAAAGGCCTCGAGCGCGCGGCGGATGTACGGCAATTGCTGCGCAAGGTCGGGGGGCATCTCGGTGCGGTTGGCTTTATATCCGGCGTAGTCAACTTCTTCGAAGGTCTGCGTCTTGATGTTGAACTTGCGGATAGTAGTCATGGTCTTCGCACGCTCATCGCGGAAGACAGGCGTGCTGACGTCGAAGACAGCCGCAAAGTACTCTGGCTGAAAATCGCGGCGGAGCTTATTGATCATGTTGACGAAAACAAACGTGGCCGCCGTGGGCACTCCGGTGCGTGTAGACATGGGCCGCTGGCGCTGCATGGCGTGATACGCGCGAAAGATGAAAGACATGGAGTCGAGCAGGAAGACGGGCGGCTTGTTCGCGTCAGAAGGCATCAGGTCGAGTCTACCTTTCAGGAGATCAGGAGAGAAACATGCAGTCGCCGTAGGAGAAGAAGCGGTAGCGCTGCTGGACCGCGTGATGATAAGCAGCAAGAACATTCGGCGCGCCTCCGAAGGCACACACCAGCATGAGTAGTGTGGATTGCGGAAGGTGAAAGTTGGTGAGTAGGGCGGAGACAGCGCGGAATTGGAATCCGGGGGAGATGAAGATGCTGGTGCTGCCGGAGTGGGGCGTGAATTGCCCTTGCAGAGCACAATGTTCGAGGGTTCTGACTGTGGTCGTTCCGGCGGCGACGATGCGGCGGCGCTCGCGCTGGGCAGCGTTCAGTTCGCGGGCGGTCTCTTCGGGCAGCGTATAGCGCTCGGTGTGGAGATGGATGTCTTCAACGCGCTCGACGCGGACGGGCGCGAAGGTTCCGAGGCCGACGTGGAGGGTGACATAAGCGATACGAACGCCGCGGGCGCGTATGCGGTCGAGAATTTCAGGTGTGAAGTGCAGCCCCGCCGTGGGCGCGGCAACAGAGCCTTTCTGCTTCGCGTAAATAGTTTGGTAACGCTCGCGGTCGGTGTCCGCGTCTTCGCGATGGATATAGGGCGGCAACGGGATGTGTCCAATGGCTTCGACGGCAGCAAAGAAATCGGCAACCGCGTGGAAGCGCAGGGTGCGCTCGCCGAATTCGCCATGCGCAATGACTTCGGCACGAAGTTTCTTCTCGCCTGCAGGCGTTTCGAAGATGAGGGCTTCGCCTGTAAGCACTTTGCGTCCAGGGCGGACGAGCGCGGTCCACTCCCATTCGGACTTCTGCTCTGTGAGAAAGACCTGAACGCGACCACTGGGTGTTTTATTGCGCTCTTTTTCCGTCTTGCCGTGGCCTTTTTCACGACGCGCGAAAAGACGCGCAGGGATGACGCGGCTGTTGTTCAGAACCAGCAGATCGCCTTCGTGCAACAGATCGGGAAAATCGCGGAAGTAGTTGTCGGCGTATGCGCCGGTAACACGATTGAGCGTGAGCATGCGCGCGCCGGAGCGTTCGGCCGGGGGCTGCTGCGCGATGAGTTCGCCGGGCAGATCGTAATGGAAGTCGGAGACAAGCACCTGAAAGGATTTTATCGGGCGAAATGCGCTTCGGCCTGCAGCCGCGCGCGCTCGAGCGTGTCGTTGAGCTTAAGCCGCGCGACCTCGAGCATAGACGTATCTGCGTCTTTGGCTGGAGCGGCGATCGATCTAGCCCAGCTCACCGCAACGCGCGAGAATGGCTTGGGAATAAGAAAACGGTCCCAGGATTTGAGCACCCAGGCGCGTTCCGGCAGCAGGTAGAAGCTTCCGATAGGCTCGCCGGTCATCTGCGCGAGCTTTACCGGACCGATTTTCGTTTGGTAGATCGGGCCGCGAGGTCCATCGGCAGTGAAAACCACGGCCTCGCCACGCCCCAGAACTCCCTGCAAAGCCAGCAGTCCGGCAGCACCGCCGCGTGAGCTCGATCCGCGGACGCTGTTGTAACCGAGTCGGCCTAGGGTGCGAGCGATGAGCTCGCCGTCAAAGCTCTGGCTGATAAGGATGGAACAGCGAAACTTGCGAAAATACCATCCGGAGGGCAGCGTGCAGCGGTGCCAGAAGCAGAAGATGCCTTTGGCCGGAGGGGTGGCTGGGATCGCTCCTTCTTCAGCAATCACCTCAAAGCGCAGCGTGGCGCCGATCACGGCGAGCACCAGCGCGGTGAGGCGTGGCACGATCCAGAGCGCGAGGCGTTGACCGAAAGAAAAGCGGTTTTCCAGCAAGTCCCCTCAACTATAACGCAGCCAGCGCAGCATCTCCGGCAGTGTGGCGCGCTTGCCATACATGAGGATGCCGACGCGGTAGAGACGCGAGGAGAGCCAAAGCACGATGTAGATGCCAAGCACCATGAGCGCGAGCGAGAGCGCGATCTGCCACACGGGCGGGAACTGCGCCGTGAAGCGGAAGGCCATAGTGATGGGCGCCGTGGGCGGGAACATGGAGACGAGAATGGACCAGATCGAGTTCGGATTGCTCAGAATGTACATGAACATTCCAAAGCTGAGCCAGACCGGGACGGCGGCGAGCGGTGCGTATTGCTGGAGCTCCTGCTCTGTATCGCACGTTGCAGCGAGGCCGGCAAAGAAGGCGCTGTAGAGCGCGTAGCCGAGGACGAAGTAGATGCAGAGAAGAATGATTTCGACGACAGGGATTTGAGGTTTTGTCATTCCTGCCATCCAGGAAGTCACCAGCGCGGAGCTCAATAGAATGGCGCCGAGCGCGATCCATATAAGGATTTGCGTAAGTCCAACGGCTCCGATGCCGATGAGCTTGCCGGCGAGCATATCGCTGGACTTTACGGTGGAGAGCATGACTTCAAAGATGCGCGAAGTCTTCTCCTGAATCACGGAGCGGCCCACATTCATGCCATACATCACGAGGGAGAACGTGAGCAGAAAAGCCATTCCGTAACCTAGGAAAAGCGTACTGAGGACGCTTGACGGCACCTCCCTGCCGTCACGGTAGAGCATGGTGGTAATGTCCACGTTTCCGGTAAGCGAGGCAATGGCGCTCGAGGGGTTGCCTCGATCAATCAGCCGCTGCTCCACCAGCGCGCGGTTGATGTCACTCTGCAGGCGATCTTCGGTCGTGAGGTCTCCGGCGGAGCGCGAGACGTAGGTTACCTGCTCCTTACCGCTGGCTGGAGCATCAATCCAGACAAAACCGTCGATCTGCTTGCTGTCCATTTCGGCGTGCAGCTTCTGGCGGTCGGCGGCAGTGGCGGGGGCAACAACGTCAACCGTTATCTTAGCCTCCTTATCTGCGACAAGCTGATCGCGAACGCGTATTGCAAGCGCCGGGTCCTGCGTCGCGACGGCGATGTGCTTGCCCGTTCCCCAATATTTGCTGGGCAGAATGGCCACCGCCATGATGACAGCGAAGACGACGGGGATGAGGATGGTCGTAACCTTGAAGGCTTTACCGCGAATCTGTTCGAGGTATTCACGCCGCGCGATGAGCCAGATGCTACGCATCGATCTTTTCTCCCACTGTGCGGATGAATATTTCCTCGAGCGATGGTTCCATGAGCTCGAAACGGTAGATTGTGGCATTTGCGGCGGCGCGGAGCAGGTCCTGCGCATCGGCGTGGGGATGGAGCTGAATTTCGACCTGTCCTCCGTAGTCTTTGAAGCTTTTAATGGCGGGATGCTGAAGGAATGAGGCGTCGCCTTCGAAGTTGATCACGACGCGGTCGCGCTCATAGCGGGATTTGACCTCACGCATGCCTCCGGAGAGGACAGCGTGGCCGCGATGAATGAGACAGATGGCATCGCACAACTTCTCGACCTGGTCCATACGGTGTGTGGAGAAGAGGATGGCCTTGCCGGTTTTCTTGAGCTCAACCAGCGTGTCCTGCAATAACGAGGTGTTGACGGGATCGAGGCCGGAGAATGGCTCATCCATGACAATAAGGTCAGGATCGTGCATGAGCGTAGCAATGAACTGGATCTTCTGCTGCATGCCCTTGGAGAGCTCTTCGGTCTTCTTCTGGGCAGCATCGAGAATCTGCATGCGTTCACACCAGTCATGCGCGCGCCGGCTTGCAACGGCCGGCTCGAGGCCGCGAAGCTGGCCCATGAAGATAAGCTGCTCCATGACCTTCATCTTTTTATAAAGTCCGCGCTCTTCAGGAAGATAACCGACGCGCGTAAGGCTGGCGCGCTCATAGGGTTTGCCGAAAAGGGTGATGGAGCCGGAGTCGGGCATGGTGATGCCGATCATCATGCGGATGGTCGAGGTCTTGCCAGAGCCGTTGGGGCCGAGCAGGCCGAACATGGTTCCGGGCTCGATCTGCAGGCTCAGATCCTGAACGGCGATTTTGTTTTCATAGGCCTTCGAAATCCGGTCCAATGCCACGACTGGCGCTTTGACGGGCGCTGCGACCGGGGCTGCAACTGAAGACATGCGCGAGGGTTTCTCCGTGGTTTGAGAAAAGTCTATCAGGACGGAGAGCAGGGCTCAGAGCGCAGGGCGCAGACCCCCGACCAGCGGGAGCGGCTACGGACGCGGGCGCGCCATGACAGCGCGAAGCGCAGTTGCCTGGAAGGCGAGTCCGTGGCGGCGCAGGCGCGTGCCGCTAGACGCGAAGTCCCTGTTAGCATCGCAATGTGATTCAGCTTGAGACTCCTGTTCAGTTTATGAAGGGCATCGGTCCGCAGATCGCAACGGCGCTTGCAGAAAAGCGTATTGCGACAGTGGAAGATCTGCTGTTCCATCTGCCGTTCCGGTATGAGGACCGTCTGAACCCGCGCGCACTGAGCGATCTGAAACCGGGCGAGATGGCGAGCGTAATTGCGGAGGTGCGTGGCTCGGTACTGCTGCGCACGCGCAGGATGCCGATCTTTGAGATGACCGTGGGGCAGGGCCTGTCGGCGATGAAGTGCATGTGGTTTCACGGGACGTATCTGGAGGGGAAGTTCAAGCCGGGGCAAATGGTGGCGCTCTACGGCAAGGTTGAGCCGTCGCGATCGACGCGGAACTTCAAGATGATCCAGCCGCAGTTCGAGATTTTGCCAGAGAATGCCGATGACGAGTCGCATCTGCTCGAAGTCGGGCGCATTACGCCGGTATATGAGTCGTTGGGCGGGAGCAGGCTGGCGTCGCGTTGGATTCGGAGGATTGTCTACAACCTGCTGGAAGAGCTGAAAGGGCGAATTCCGGAGACACTTCCGCAATCAATGTTGGAGCGGCTTGGATTGCCCGGACGTGAAGAGGCTTTGCGCGGAGTTCACTTCCCTGCCGCCGGCACGCCGATGACGCAGTTGCAGGCATCCGCGACTCCGGCGCATCGCAGGCTGATCTTCGAGGAGCTTTTCTACCTGGAGTGCGGGCTGGAGCTGAAGCGGCGGCGATTGCAACAGCGTGCGGGATTCGCGTTCGAGACGAACGACAAGGTGCGCGAGGCTATCCGGCAGGTGCTGCCGTTCCATCCCACGAAGGCGCAGAAGACGGCGCTCGGGGAGATCGTGGCAGATATGCGCAAGCCTTCGCCGATGCGGCGTCTGCTGCAGGGCGATGTTGGTTCGGGCAAGACGATTGTCGCTCTGCAGGCGATGCTGGTGGTGATCGAGAACGGTTATCAGACAGCATTGATGGCCCCGACGGAGATTCTGGCGACCCAGCACTACCTGGCGGCGAAGAAGCTGCTGGAGCGGTCGTCGAAGCAGTACCGGATCACGCTGCTAACCGGGTCGTTGGATGATGCGGCCAAGAAGCTGGCGCGGCGGCGGATCTTCCACGGCGAGACCGATCTGGTAATCGGCACGCACGCGCTGATCGAAGAGAAGGT
>JASHRS010000242.1 GCA_030037215.1 Silvibacterium sp.
CCGTCTCCGGCGACAACCAGCACCTTCAGCTTCATGCGAAACCCATCTCCAGAAATTTAGTGGCTGCAGAAAAATGCGTCAGTTCGACCGTGCAACCGTTTCGACGATGACCTCGCCAATCAGATCTTCATGGCGCTGGTGGTGCGCAACCAGATTGATCAAATCAAGGTCGTAGATGTTCTTCTTCTTGTCTGCAAGCTCAGTGAATGCCCGATAGGCAATATCCAGGTCCGCCGGAGCCAGATCGTATCCCAGTGCAACCAGCCGCGACTTCAGCGCATGCCGCCCCGAATGCTTGCCCAGCACCATGCGGTTCGTGGGAACCCCGACCGAAGCCGGAGTCATAATCTCGTACGTCAGCGGATTTGACAGCACCCCATGCTGGTGAATCCCAGCCTCGTGCGCAAACGCATTCGCACCGACAATCGCCTTATTGGGGGAGGGTCCAAAACTGATCGTGTTCGCAAGCCGCTGGCTCACCGGATACAGCTTTTCCAGTATCAGACGATGCTCCACCGGGAACCGGTCCGCCCGCACTCGCAGCGCTGCCGCGATCTCCTCAAGCGCTGCGTTGCCTGCGCGCTCGCCAATGCCGTTGATCGTGCACTCTACCTGCCGCGCGCCCGCATCGATGGCGGCCAGCGCGTTGGCAACCGCCAAGCCAAGATCGTTATGCGTATGCGCCGACAGCGTTACCTTGTCCGCGCCTGGAACGCGCTCGCGAATCACACGAAACATCTCCGCATAATCGGTCGGCGTCGCATAACCAACGGTATCGGGCAAGTTGATCACCGTCGCACCCGCCTCAATCGCCACGCCGACAATCTGGCAAAGAAAATCATGGTTTGTGCGCGTCGAATCCTCAGGCGAAAACTCAACCTCATCGGCCAGCGTCTTTCCCAGCGCGACGGCCTTCGCTGCGCTCTCAAGCGCCTGTTCCCGGCTGATCTTCAATTTGTACTCGAGATGAATATCTGAACTGGCCAGAAAGATGTGAATACGCGACCGCTGCGCCTTTTTTAACGCCTGCCCCGCGCGCTCGATGTCTTCAACGCGCGCCCGGGCCAACGACGCGATCACCGGGCCGCGAACCTCCTGCGCAATGGCTTCGATCGCCGCAAAATCCCCGTCGGACGAAATGGCAAACCCGGCCTCCAGCACGTCCACCCCAAGATCGGCTAGTGAATTCGCCATCTGAAGCTTCTCATGCTGCGTCATGCTGCAGCCCGGCGACTGTTCCCCGTCACGCAGCGTAGTATCAAAAAAATGTACGCGGTTGTTGGCCATCTACATCTCCCCGAAACATCGAAGACACTTTCAGTTTGCCAAATCGGTAAACATAATTCAAATTTATAATTTTTACCGAATCAATAAATCTGACTTATATTTACTCTAAACTACACCGCACACGGCAAATTATTTATGGACCTCTCGCAGCTAGAAACTTTCCTCGCCGTTATTGAAGAGCGCGGCTTCTCGCGCGCCGCTTCACGCCTGCACCGAACTCAGCCAGCCATTAGTCACACCATCCGCCGCCTGGAAGACGAAATCGGCGAACCGCTTTTCGAGCGCGCTTCGCGCGAAGGCACGCTCACTTCTGCAGGCGAGCTTCTGCGCGAATATGCGGAACGCCTGCTCAAGCTGCGCGGCGAAACGTCAGCCGCTTTGGAGCAATTGCGTTCACTTGAACGCGGGCGCCTTCACCTCGCCGCGAATGAATACACCTGCTTATATTTGTTGCCTGTGCTCGATCAGTTCCGTCGCCAGTATCCTCACATCGGCGTCATGGTGCAACGCACGCTTGCTAGCCGAATCCCAGAGCACATCCTCGGGCGCACGGTCGAACTGGGCATCGTCACGTTCCCGCCTGAAGATGCGCAACTCAAATCCATCGGCGTCTATACAGACTCCGTTGTCTTTATCGTCGACCCGCGTCATCCCTTCGCACGTCAGAAAAAGGTGGCTCTACGCGATCTGGGAACGGAAAATTTCGTTGCGCACAATGTTGTCTCACCGCTCCGCCAACGCGTCATTGCCTTATTTGAGCAGCACAAGACACCGCTTAACATGAGCGTCGAACTGCCCAGCCTCGATGCGATAAAACGCTTCGTGGCTATGGGCAATGGAGTGGCGTTGGTCCCCGGCCTTACAGTGCGCGACGAACTGGCTCGCGGAGAACTCGTGCAGGTTCAGGTCCCTGAGCTTCGCATCGAGCGCCAGCTCCTGCTCATACACCGCCGCGCAGCCACCATGTCCCACGCCGCACAGGCATTTCTAAAGTGTGTCAAGGAAGTTGCTGCCGAGCGCGGAGCCCCCTTCAGCTTCCGCCCTCAGCGTCGCGATGAAGCCGCAACCTCTCGCTAGTCCTATGGCAACGAATGCTCTATACCCGATCTTCCGCCTTCTGTACAATTGCCTGAGTGGGTCGCGCCGCGCGCCGACTCCACAAATCGAGTGGCCCATAGGGCTTTTTGTGCCCGCCGCGCCGGGCAAGAGGTTCACGAGACGAATGAAGAAGAGTCTGTTGTTGCTGTTGCTGCTGCCCCTTCTTGCAGCGGTAGGTTTTGCTCAGGAAAGCCGTCAGGACGTCAGTGCTAGCGGATCTGCATTAATCCCACCCTATATCGCCGGAAATGGAGCCCAGTTGCACGCCACCGTCGGATTCGGCGGCCTGTTCAGTTATCGCTATCTTCTCACGCCGAGCAGCGGTCTTGAGCTGAACTACCAGTACGCTCAGCAAGTCCAGCACTTTACAAACCCCACCAACAATAACACTGTCCACGATCGTTTCCAGGAAGTCTCCGGGGCTTACGTACACAGCTTTATCTTCCGCAACTGGAACCCCTTCGTTGAAGCAGGTGTCGGCGGCTTTCTCTTCAGACCCATTGATGACTCAAAGACCAACCTCACAGGGCTCTCAGGGAACACCAATGTCGGAGCCATGTATGGCGCAGGCTTTGCTTACGAAATCAGCCCCAGCTTCGACATTCGCGCTGAGTACCGTGGCCTCGTCTTCAAAACCCCCACTTTCGGCGTGACTAACTTCAGTACAGGGCGGTACTACAACGTAAGTGATCCCGTCATCGGCATTGCCTACCACTTTTAAATCGGAAGGGCTGCAAGATCCATCAAACCTCAGGGCGGACGACCGTGATCTCCGCCCTGAGGTTTTGTGCAGAAACAATTGCCCGGCCGAAATAGGTAGGAAAGCTGACAGTTAATCCATCGTCACCACAATCAGCGTTGCATCATCCAAAAATTTTCCCTCACAGAACACGGACACATCCTCAAGCACGCGCTTCCGAATCCCATGGGCGCCGTCCTCGCGGCTCGCCAGCACTGAATCAATCAGCCGCTGATAGCCAAACTCCTCTTCCTTTTCATTCGAGGCCTCAAGCACTCCATCTGTCATCATCATCAGCGCATCGCCGGACGCCAACCGCAGCTCATGGTCGCTGAATGTCCAGTGGGAAAATAATCCCAGTACGCCACTCGAAGCTTCGGGAATCTGAATCGTTCCGTCGCTATGTACCAGCAGCGGAAGACAATGCCCTGCGCTTTCGTAGCGCAGAATGCGGCTTTGCCCGTCGAGTACCGCATAAAGGAGCGTTACAAAGCGTCCAGGCGCGATGTTGTCGCACAATATGGTATTCAGTTTTGCACAAAGAACTGCGGGTGAAATATTCTCTCGCGCCAGTGACTTCACTGAAGCCTGCAGATTCGCCATCAGCAGTGCCGCCGCTATTCCTTTACCTGATACATCCGCAATACACAAACCGAGTTTATCCTTGCTCAAAGGCAGAACGTCGAAATAATCGCCGCTCACGCTTCGTGCCGGCTGCCACGCGCACGCAATCTGAAAGCCGGCAAGTTGCGGAGTTTCGCGCGGGAGCAGATGCATCTGGATCTCATGCGCCTGATCAAGATCCGTCTGTACACTCAGCCCGAGTTGAACCTGGCTATGCAGTTGGCGTTGCAGCTCCCTGCGTTGTTCCTCTAGCTCTGCCCGGCTCTCGTCAAAAAAGAATACGATCATGCCCACAATGAAGGTCACGAGGAGCGCGAACGGCAGATCGGCTATGACGGCTTGCTTAAACGGAATGCCAGCCGGTGTAAATAGCCAATAAGAAGGCACATCCGCAGCCAGATTCGCGATCAACCCTACAATGACCAGGAGAAAAATGTAGCCAATCCAGTTCCAGGGTCGTGGACGTCGCTCGAACATTGGCCGTCCAAGCAGAATCAGCAGAATCGCCACATTACCCGCGATGATGGTATAGAAGAGCGTGCTGATAAAGTGCGTTGAGACATGAAAAACCCATCGAAGAACGCGCACCGCAAGCGTCACCAGCAGCAAAATGATTTGAAAGCGCAGGAAGTCCAAGCCTGCTAGAAACCTTCTGCGCTGAGCAATAGTCGGCATGGCGGCTCGACCCGCAAGAAAAGCAGAAGCAGAATAGCAAAAACCGCGGTGCTGTTAGTAAAGAAAAAGCGCACCTCAATCAAGGGTGCGCTTTCCATTGAAATGCTTCGTAGAGGCTTACGCCTGCGGCTCGCCACCCTCAGGTTGCTGTTCCGAAAGCTGCTTTTGCAGTTCCTCGCGGCGCTTGGCACGTGCTTCGGCGCGCTTCTGGCGCTTCTCATCCAGCAGTTTCTCGGCGCCCAGCAGTTCGATGAACGCCTTCTCTGCGCCGTCGCCGCGCTGAAAACCCGTACGAACAATGCGCAGATAACCACCGTTGCGGTCGCCGTAACGCGGCGCGACCGTGTCGAACAACCGTGTAACCGCCTCGCGGGTCTGCAGGTAAGCGAGAGCCTGACGCCGCGCATGCAGGTCGCCCTTCTTCCCGAGCGTGATGAGCTTTTCTACATGAGGGCGCGCTGCCTTGGCCTTGGCTACGGTGGTCTCGACGCGGTCCTCAAGAACAATGGAGGTGACGAGGTTCCGCAGCAAAGCGCGGCGATGGCTGGTGTTCCGCCCCAGTTTGTATCCTGCATTGCGATGACGCATGGCAATTCTCTCTCTATCAAAAATCGTTGACGGCAGTTCCAGGGCTCATGGTTTTCTGCACCCTGAACCCTGAACGCTGCGTCCTGTACTTAAAAGTTCTCAGTTTCGTTCTGCAGCGCGATGTCGCTTTCGAGATCGTCGTCTTCATCGTAGTTGCTGCCATAGCTAGCAGCCAGTGCCGCTGCCGGAAGAATTGAAGTCGGTCCGGGCACGGCGTTGCCATGCTCATCGATCTTCATTCCCAGCGAAAGCCCCATCTGCGCCAGAATTTCCTTGATTTCGTTCAGCGACTTGCGGCCGAAGTTCTTCGTCTTCAGCATCTCGGCTTCTGTTTTCTGTACCAGCTCGCCGATCGTCTGGATATTTGCGTTCTTCAGGCAGTTGTAGCTGCGAACGCTCAACTCCAGCTCTTCCACCGAGCGGTTCAGGTTATCGTTCCGCAGAAGGCTGCGCCCGTCGTCCACATGACTGTCCGTTTCGATCTCTTCCTCGAAATTGATGAAGATAGTCATGTGGTCCTTAAGCAGTTTCGCCGCCAGTCCCACCGCATCCGCAGGAAGCACTGTGCCGTTCGTCCAGACTTCAAGCGTGAGCTTGTCATAATCGGTGATTTGTCCCAGACGAGCTGCATCCACCGCATAATTCACCTTACGAACCGGCGAGTGGACCGAATCAACCGGGATAAAACCGATACCGAGGTCGGAGTCGAAGTTCTTGTCCGCTGAAACGTAACCGCGCCCACGCTTTAGGCGCATCTCCATATCCAGCTTGCCGCCTTCGCTCACGGTGGCGATATAAATGTCCTTGTCGAGAATCTCCACGTCCCCGTCGGCTTCTATCTGTCCCGAAGTCACAACGCCGGGCTGGTCTACGCGAAGATATAGCGCCTTCGGGCCTTCTCCATTCAGCTTGAATGGAATCTGCTTCAGGTTCAGGATGATGTCGGTTGCGTCCTCAACAACTCCAGTAATCGACTGGAACTCGTGCAGAACACCTTCGATTTTCACTGCTGTAACAGCCGCACCTTCGATCGAAGACAGCAAGGTGCGCCGCAGCGCATTGCCGATCGTGGTTCCAAAGCCGCGCTCAAAAGGTTGGGCGCTGAACTTTCCGTATTTTTCGGTGAGCGTCTCCGAATCGACCGCCAGACGCTTGGGTTTTTGAAATCCTCTCCAAAGCATGTTGATATCACCTCTCTGCGCAGCAAACGCCGCGAAGCATTTTGCAACGGCTGCGCCTGTTACTCCGTTTCCGTTGGATTTAACTACTTCACTTACTTGGGTGCCCCATCCCTTGACGCGTCCTTTGCGGCAAGGGTGGGAGACCACAAATCTTACTTCGAGTACAGTTCGACGATCAGCTGCTCGTTCACCGGCAGATTCACATCTTCACGCTTCGGCAACGCCAGAACCTTGCCCAACAAATTCTCGCCGTCAACCGACAGCCACGCCGGAGCCGGCTGATGACTGGCGAACTCGCGTGCACCTTCAACAATCGTTAACTTCGACGAATTTGGACGAACCTTGATCTCGTCGCCTACGCTCACCTGGTACGAAGGAATGTTCACCTTCTTGCCATTCACTTCCACGTGTCCGTGGCGAACCAGCTGCCGAGCCTGTCTGCGCGAACTGGCAAAGCCGAGCCGGAACGCAACGTTGTCCAGACGGCGCTCTAGTTGCTGCAGCAGCAACTCACCGGTCACACCCTGTGCGCGCGAAGCCTTCTCGTAATAATCACGGAACTGCCCTTCGAGAGCGAAGTAAATGCGCTTTGCCTTCTGCTTCTCACGAAGCTGCAGGCCGTAGCCCACGACCTTAGCCTTGCGGTCGCGGCCATGTTGGCCGGGGGCAAAGTTACGCTTCTCAATCGGGCACTTGTCGCTGAAACACTTCGCGCCCTTCAGAAAAAGCTTCATGCCTTCGCGGCGGCAAAGGCGGCAAACTGCTCCTGTATAACGTGCCAATTCAATCTCCTTATCCGGGCCGCATTCATAAGACGGGAGCCGCGGATATTTTTCTTCACTTCAGAGGCCGACCGGTTTACACGCTGGCTGGCGCTTCGTCCCGGTCCGAATAGCCATTGGCTATTACCTTCCAATCTCAAAGGATGGAGCGGCGATTACCACCTCATCCAATACATTTTACAGCATCTTAGGCAACAACTCCAGCTATTAGCCAAGAGCTGTAGACCAAAAGCCGGTCTTTACACCCTTCTGCGCTTCGGTGGCCTGCACCCATTGTGAGGAATCGGCGTAACGTCGCGAATCGAGCGAACGTCAATGCCAGCCGCAGCCAGCGCACGAATCGCCGACTCGCGCCCCGATCCCGGCCCGCTTACCCGCACGTCAACCGAACGCAGACCGTGGTCGCGCGCCTGATTCGCCGCATTGATTGCCGCCTGCTGCGCGGCAAACGGAGTGCCCTTACGCGACCCGCGGAAGCCGAGCGAGCCCGAACTCTTCCACGAAATCGTGTTGCCCTGCGCATCGGTAATCGTCACGATTGTGTTGTTGAACGAAGCCTGAATGTAAACCAGTCCGTAGGGAACATTCTTACGCTCGCGCTTCTTGAACTTCTTGTTCTTGGCGGCCTTCCCGGCGCCCTGTGCTTTTGCCATTAGGTCTTCGCCGTCGCTTTCTTCTTGCCTGCTACCGTGCCCTTACGCGGTCCCTTGCGGGTGCGCGCATTGGTGTGCGTGCGCTGTCCGCGAACCGGAAGGCTGCGGCGGTGGCGCAGTCCACGATAGGACTGAATGTCGATAAGACGCTTGATGTTCATACCAGTATCTTTGCGAAGGTCGCCTTCGACGTCTCCCTCGTTCTCGATAACTTGGCGGATGCGGTTTACCTCGTCCTCGCCGAGATCCTGGACCTTCTTGAATGGGTCTACATTCGCCGAAGCCAGAATGCGCAGCGCACGCGGGTTGCCGATCCCGTAGATGTAAGTGAGTCCGATGCGCGCCTGCTTGTTACGGGGCAGATCGACTCCAGCAATACGTGCCATGCTTCTGTCCTTAGTGTTTCCGTGCAGCTTCGCCGCCGGAAACGGTTATGCCGGAATCACTTTCAACTCCAGCGTTGTGTGGAACCAGGGTTCATCGCAAGCCTTTCTTCGGCTAACTAGCCCCTTGCCTCTAATAACGGCGGGTTCCTTGATTAAACTCAAGCTCTTGCGAGCGCCAAAACTGCCAGGTGCCCGGCGCGTGTGCTTTTCACGCGCTGGGGTGGTAATCAGCCCTGGCGCTGCTTGTGCTTCGAGTTCTCGCAAATCACTCTCACCACCCCGCGGCGGTGGATGACCTTGCACTTGTCACAAATCTTCTTTACCGATGCACGAACCTTCATTTCCTAACAACTCCAATCCCAGAAACAGTTACTTATAGCGATAGACAATCCGTCCGCGCGTCAGATCATACGGACTCAGCTCCACCGCCACGCGATCACCAGGAAGGATGCGGATGAAGTTCTTTCTCATACGGCCTGAGACATGCGCCAGAACCTGGTGCTTGTTCTCCAACTCCACCTTGAACATGGCATTCGGTAGTGTTTCCAGCACCGTCGCCATTACCTCAATCGCGTCTTCCTTCGACAATCCTTATCCCAATTCTGCCAGTCCCGCGACTGGCACCTACAGCGTCAAGATCTCTGCGCCCTCGGCCGTTACCGCAACCGTATGCTCAAAGTGCGCGCTTAAACTTCCGTCTTGCGTTACTGCCGTCCAGCCATCACTCAGTACCTGCACGTCAGGGCCACCCGCATTCACCATCGGCTCGATCGCGATGACCATGCCTTCGCGTAGCTTAGGACCCTGTCCGCGCTGCCCATAGTTCGGGACCTGCGGATCTTCGTGCAAACGCGTCCCGATCCCGTGCCCGACGAAATCCCTTACTACACTGAAGCCGCCGGCTTCCACTACTTCCTGCACCGCCGCGCCTACATCGCCCAGCGTCGCGCCCGGCTTGATTGCTTCAATCCCACGTTCAAGCGAAGTCTGCGTCACCTCCAGCAGCTTTTTCGTCCGCTCTGGAACCTTCGCGCCTACTGCAATCGTCGTCGCCGAATCGCCGTAGTACCCGTCGATGATTACGCCGGTGTCGATCGAGACGATATCCCCATCCTTCAGCACCCGCTTCGCCGAAGGAATCCCGTGCACCACCTCATCGTTCACCGAGGTGCACAGCACGCAAGGGTATCCGCGATACCCCTTGAACGCCGGCTTCGCGCCCAGTTCCTTGATCTTTTCCACGGCAGCATTCTCAAGGTCCTGCGTCGTCGCTCCGGCCTTTACAAATTTCCGGACATGCTCCAGAACCTCGCGAACCACCTGTCCGCTGCGCCGCATCTTCTCGATCTCCTGCGGCGTCTTGATCATGATCGCCATACCGGCTTTCTAACTCCTCAGCCGCCGGACGGCATCCATAACTGCCGCCGTCACAGCCTCTACCGGCTGCTCCCCATCTACGTGCTCAAACCGCCCCAGCGCACGGTAATGCTCCACGACCGGAGCCGTCTGGGCTTCATACGCCCGCATTCGCTCCTCAAATACTTCTTCCGTGTCGTCTGAGCGCCGCGTCAGAGGCGTCCCGTCCAGGTCGCAAAGCTCATCAACCTTGGGCGGCTGCAAATAGATGTTGTAAATGCTCTTGCAGACAGGGCATGTGCGCCGGCCGGTAATTCGGCGCAATAATTGATTATACCCGACCTCAATGCTCACGGCAATCAATGGAAGCGCTGCTGGCCCCCTACCACTCAGGTGCCTATCTGCCCACGCGGCCTGTCCGAGTGTTCGCGGATAACCATCGAGAATATAGCCGTTTGCTGTATCCGGCTTCGTCAGCCGCTCGGCCACCATCTCGTTCACTAGGTCGTCGGAAACCAGTTCGCCGCGGTCCAGGACTGCCTTCGCCTGCTTGCCCAGCGCCGTCCCCTCACTCACATTAGCGCGCAGCAGGTCTCCGGTCGAGATCTGCGGAATCCCCCAGGTCGACATCAACGCCTTGGCCTGTGTTCCTTTACCGACGCCCGGCGCTCCAAGCAGAAGAATGGGACCGGGAAGGAATTTCAATGTTTCCCGATCCTCCATGCGCCCACTTACAACCGTCAAGGCCAACTTACCAGGCCCGCCTTCCACGGACACGACCGCTCCGCGCCGAGAATCCCTCGTAATGGCGCATAATCAACTGCGCTTCCACTTGATTTACCGTATCCATCGCCACGCCTACTACGATCAGCAGCGACGTTCCGCCAAAGTAGAAGTTGAATCCCATACCGTTGGTCACCCACAGCGGCAGATGCTCAAAAAAGCCACCCACCAACGGCAGGTGATTCAAATGAATACCGCTGATCAGCAGTTGCGGAATCAGCGCGACGACCACCAGATAAATCGCGCCCACCAGCGTAATGCGGGTCAGGATGTCATTCACATAATCCGAAGTACGCTTGCCGGGCCGGATGCCGGGGATAAACCCGCCGTATTTGCGCATGTTATCGGCAATATCATCCGGACGGAATACGATCGAAATGTAAAAGTATGCAAAAAAGATGATCGAGACAATGTACAGGAACTCATACCAGGGCTCACCCGGAGACAGCGCCTGAAAAATGCGCGATAGCGGTCCGCTGTTGCGCACAAACGCGCTCTGCGCAAACAGCAGCGGAGCTGAAAGCACCGAAGCCGCAAAGATAATCGGCATTACTCCGCCGGAGTTCACCTTCAACGGCAGGTGGGTAGACTGCCCACCCATCAAACGCCTTCCCACAATGCGTTTGGCATACTGCACCGGAATCCGCCGCTCGGCACTTTCCACGTACACAATGAACGCCACCACAGCAATCATGCCGATAATCAACAGCACCACCGCTGGGACCGTAAAGGCGCCGAACTTCTGCGTGTGAATCGTGTCTACAAGCTCCGCAACTGCTCGTGGCAGTCCCACAACAATACCCGCAAAGATCAGCAGGCTCATCCCATTGCCGATGCCTCGGTCGGTGATCTGCTCGCCCAGCCACATCACAAACGCCGTGCCCGCCGTCAGCGTCAGTACCGTCATGAAGACGAATCCTGGCCCAGGGTCAAGCACCAGACCGTTCGATGAGCTCTGCAGTGCCAGCGCAATCGCCATCGACTGCACCACGCCCAGAATGATCGTCACGTAACGCGTCCACTGCGTAATCTTCCGGCGGCCGAGCTCGCCCTCTTTTTGCAGCTTGGCCAGCGGCTCGTACACCACTGTCAGCAGTTGAAAGATAATCGACGCCGTAATGTACGGCATGATGCCCAGTGCAAACACCGTCAGACGGCGCAGGTTGCCGCCGCTGAACAGGTCCACGAGGCCGAGTGACGATCCGCTTTGTGAGTTGAAGAACGCCTCGAGCGCGTTTGCATTCACGCCCGGAGTCGGAATGTGCCCGCCAAGGCGATACACAAACAGCATGGCGAGAGTGAACAACACGCGGCGGCGCAGATCGGGGATGCGGAAGATATTCGCGAATTTTTCAAACATCGGTGATTCCAATCATAAATGCCCCGCCAAGAGACAGGGCATTCACGAAACTTTATTAGCCGACCAGAACAGCCTTGCCGCCGGCCTTTTCGATCTTTTCCTGTGCGGCCTTCGAAAACTTGTGCGCATGCACCGTAATCGCAATTTTAATCTCGCCATTACCCAGGATCTTAAGCAGCTCATTGCGCCGCTTCAGCAATCCCTTCGACTGGAACTTTTCAATCGTCAGTTCCTTCTCGTTCAGCTCGGCCAGCCGATCCAGGTTCAGAACCGTGTACTCGGTGCGGAAGATGTTCGTAAATCCACGCTTTGGCAAGCGGCGGTGCAGCGGCATCTGGCCGCCTTCAAAACCGCGCATCAAGCTCGATCCCGAACGCGATCCCTGTCCCTTGTGTCCGCGGGTTGATGTCTTGCCGTGGCCCGAACCCATACCGCGCCCAACGCGCTTCCGGTTCCGGTTCGCCTTCTTCGGCGCTCTCAGATTTGAAAGATTCATATTTCCCTCGCTCAACGCCAGAGCAGCTTATCCACTCTGACTCGCATTTGTTATTGCGCGCGTTAGCGCGCGTATGCCTGGACGGCTAGTCCACGATCCGCACTAGGTGCGGAACCGTCTTCACCATGCCGCGGATCGAAGCCGTGTCTTCCCGCTCAACAACCTGATTCAACCGAGTGAAGCCCAGGCCCTTGACGACCTTCTTGTGCTTCACGGGAGCCTGAATCGCCGACCGGAAATACTGAATCTTGATCTTCGTCTGCTCTGCCATTTCTATAGCTCCTCAACCGTCTTGCCGCGCAGAGCAGCAACTTCGGCCTTATCGCGCAACTGCACCAGCGCATCAAACGTCGCCTTAATCACGTTGTGCGGATTCGCTGTTCCCAGGCTTTTCGTCAGGACGTTCTGCACGCCCGCCGAGGTCATCACCGCGCGCACCGCGCCGCCGGCAATCACGCCCGTACCTTCGGGAGCCGGCTTCAGCAGCACCTGGCCCGAACCGTACCGGCCCAGCACCTGGTGAGGAATCGTCGTCTCCGTCAGGTTCACGCGAACAAGGTTCTTCTTCGCCGACTCAATGCCCTTGCGAATCGCCTGCGGAACTTCCTTCGCCTTGCCCGATCCGTAGCCAACCACGCCCGATCCGGGATCGCCCACCACAACCAGCGCGGCGAACGACATGTTCTTGCCGCCCTTCACGACTTTCGTCACGCGGTTGATGGCGACCACCTGATCCTTCAGGTTGTATTGACCGGCATCCAGTTTCTTCTTCAAAGATGTTGCCATTTGCTTTCCAGTTCCTTCTGCGCGGCTCGACCGCGCCAACCTTCTTTAGAACTCAAGACCCGCTTCGCGAGCCGCATCCGCCAGCGCCTTAATGCGCCCGTGGTACAGATACCCGCCGCGGTCAAACACAACCTTCTTGATGCCCTTTTCCTTCGCGCGTTCCGCCACCAGCTTGCCAACTTCCTTTGCCGCCGATACATTGCCGCCGGTCTTCACCTTGGCCGCCACCGTCGATGCCGACACCAGCGTCGTGCCCTTCGTGTCGTCGATCACCTGCGCGTAAATGTGGTTCAGCGAGCGGTACACGTTCAGCCGCGGACGCTCCTCGGTCCCCTGAATCTTCGCGCGAATGCGGCTATGCACGCGCTGCCGAATCTCGTTTCTCTTCCTCTGCGGAATCATCTCGTATCTTCCTTCCTAATAGTGGAGCCGCCCCGCGGCCCCGTTCGGTTTACTTCGCTCCGGTCTTGCCGACCTTCTTCTTCAGCTTCTCGTCCGCGTAGCGAACGCCCTTGTTCTTGTACGGATCGGGCTTGCGCAGCGAGCGCATATCCGCGGCAACCTGGCCAACCTTCTGCCGATCGATTCCAGAGATCGTCACCCGCGTCTGCTTTGCATCGATCACCGCAGTAATACCCGTAGGCAGCGGAAACTCGATCGGGTGCGAATAGCCCAGCGTGAACACCACCGTGTTCTTGCCCTTCAATTCAGCACGGTATCCAATGCCGACGATGTCCAGGTCCTTCGACCAGCCCTTGGTCACGCCCTCAACGGCGTTAAAAACCAGCGCGCGTGTCAGGCCATGAATGGCTGCTTGCGAATCGTTCTCGCGAACCGCATGAATGTGCCCATCCTTCGTCTCTAGCTTGATTCCCGCAGGAATCACCTGCTCGACCTTGCCCTTCGGGCCTTCGACCGTCACCGTGTTGCCCTGCACCGAATACTTCACGCCCGCCGGCAATGTGATGGGCTGTTTTCCAATACGCGACATAACTCAAACCCTTAACGGCTTGCGAGTCCCGAAGATGATCTTTCGTTCCACTGCAGCCCGGCAGATACTTCCTGCCACGAACCTTACTTCACGCCAACGACGTGACCACAACAGTTAAACCGCCCCTCAACTGGCGCGCGTAGCGCGCGTTCGCCTGGACGGCAAGTCTCTACCAAACCTCACACAAGATTTCGCCGCCAACGCCTTCGCGCCTTGCTTGGCGTCCGGTCATCACGCCGCGCGGAGTGGTCAGGATGCTGATGCCCAGCCCCCCCTGCACGCGCTTGATCTCGTCGCGGCCGACATACACGCGGCAGCCGGGACGCGACACACGCGACAGGTCGCGAATAGCCGCTTCGTTGTTTGCGCCGTATTTCAGATACACGCGCAATACATTCTTGCCATCCTCCTCCGCAGCCTTGTAGTTGGCGATATAGCCCTCTTCCTTCAGGATGCGGGCAATCTCGGTCTTCAGCTTCGAGGCCGGAACATCCAGCTTCTGATGGCGCGCACGGATCGCATTGCGAATACGCGCTAGAAAATCTGCTACAGGATCGGTCAAACTCATCGTTTCTCCTTCATCCCTCGTTCGCTCGCCGTTTGCGAGAACCAGCAGGAATGTCTTAAAGATCGTCGGCTTTCGCCTCAGATCAAACTAGTCTTCTACCTCAACCTCCTGGGTGCCCCATTCTTACGCGCTTTTAGCGGCAAGGGTGGGAACAACATCTACCAAGATGATTTGACGACGCCGGGAATCTCTCCCTTGAGCGCCAGTCCGCGGAAGCACAGGCGGCATACACCGAACTTGCGCAGAAAACCGCGCGGGCGTCCGCAGAGCTTGCAGCGGTTGTGCTGCCGGCTCTTGAACTTGGGCTTGCGGGCGTCTTTTACTCGCTTTGCAGTCGTTGCCATATCTCTCTCGTTTCCTGATTCCTAAAAGCTTCGCCCCGAACAAAGTTCCGAGACTTGCTTTTTCTTACCCAATCACCAAACCTAACTCCGTGCCAACGGCACGGGCCCCAATCTTCAATCTGCCGCGGCTGGCGCGCAAAGCGCGTGTGTCGCTCTAGCACGCGAAGTACTACGCGGCCGTACGGAAAGGCATGCCGAACTGCCGCAGCAGAGCGCGCGCCGAGTTGTCGTCCTTCGCCGAGGTCACGATCGTGATATTCATACCCTTCAGCTTGTCCACCTTCGAGTAGTCGATCTCAGGGAAAATCAACTGGTCGCGGATGCCCAGCGTGTAGTTTCCGCGCCCGTCAAAGCTCTTCGTTGACACACCGCGAAAATCTCTGACCCGTGGCAATGCAATCGAAATCAGGCGGTCGAGAAATTCATACATTGCGTCGCCGCGCAGCGTCACCATCGCGCCGATGGGCATGCCCTCGCGCACCTTGAAGGCCGCAATCGACTTCTTCGCGCGCGTCGAAACCGGCTTCTGCCCAGCAATCGCCGCCAGATCGGCGATAAGCGGATCAAGCATCTTCGAGTTCTGCGTCGCTTCGCCCAATCCCATGTTCAGCACGATCTTTTCAAGCCGCGGTACGGCCATCGTGTTCTCAAGGCCCAGCTCCTTCTGGAGCACGGTTTTAATTTCGTTTTGATACTTCTCTTTCAGTCTCGCTGCCATCGTCTTTTCTTTCTCTCCGGTCGTCGGAATGACCCCTTATCGATTCAGGGGGCCGTATACCGTTACGGAGGGTGTTCAATTGGACCGCAATCCGTCCGGCCTACTTTCTTTTGCTCTTCGATTTCGCCGCCAGGGTCGCGCCGCACTTCTTGCAGACGCGAACCTTGGTGTCGCCTTCAAATTTGTGGCCGATGCGGGTTGCACCACAGCTCGGACACACCAGCAGCACATTTGAAATGTGGATCGGCGCTTCCTGCTCCGCAATACCACCTTTGATGTTCCGCTGCGGATTGGGGCGAACGTTCTTTTTCACCACCCGCACATGCTCAACCAGAATGCGGCTCTCGCCGGGGATCACCCGCAGCACGCGCCCACGCTTGCCACGGTCGGCTCCCGATATCACTTCCACCTGGTCGTTGCGCTGAATGTTCAAGCTCATAAATTCTTCCTTTGCTCCCGCTCCGCCTTAAAGAACTTCCGGAGCCAGCGATACGATCTTCAAAAACTTCTTCTCACGCAACTCGCGGGCCACCGGCCCAAAGACGCGCGTTCCCACCGGCTCGCCCGCCTCGTTGATCAGCACGGCTGCATTCGAGTCGAAGCGAATGTAGGTTCCGTCGCGACGCCTGGATTCCTTGCGCGTACGTACGATCACCGCCTTCACAACCTTGCCCTTCTTCACCTGACCGTCCGGCGACGCTTCCTTCACTGCAGCCGTCACTACATCTCCCAAACCGGCTTTACTGCCGCTAGCCCCACCCAGGGGCAGAATCATTTGCAGTTTGCGCGCGCCTGAGTTATCGGCGACCTCGAGCATGGTTCTCATCTGCACTGCCATAGCGATCTCTCCTTCAATCCTTGCCGCTTATTCCTGAACAGCGCGACTATTACGCCACCGTCGCGGTGTCTTCCGTCTGCACCAGCGTCGAGCGGCGGACAATCTCTTCCAGGTTCCAGCGCTTCAACTTGCTCAACGGACGCGTCTCACGAATCCGAACCACGTCACCTACGCGCGCCGTATTCTGCTCATCGTGCGCATAGAACTTCTTGCTGGTTTTCATTACCCGTTTATATTTCGGATGCGCCTTGCGCATCTCAACTTCGACCACGATGGTCTTCTGCATCTTGGTCGAAACAACCTCGCCAACCTTCTCATTGCGGCGCGATTCGCTCGCTGTCTTCTCTGTCTCACTCATGACTTAGCGCGCCTCCTTTTTTGCCGTCTTCTTCGCAGCCTTCTTTGCCACTGTTTTGCCCCCAGTAGCCTTTACAGACGCTTTCTTTGTTGGAGCCTTCTTCGCAACGGTCTTCGTCGTCTCCACCGGAGCACTCGACTCCGCCTTGTGCTCAGCGCCGTACAGCCCCAGCTCACGCTCCCGCGCAATCGTCTTGATATGGGCAATGTCCTTCTTGAGCACGCGCAACTTCTTCACGCCGTCGGTCTGGCCCAGTCTAAGCTGAAAGCGCAGCCGAAACAGTTGTTCTCCGGCCTTCCGTTCTTCCGCCGCCAGCTCACCGTCGCTCAGGTTACGAATTTTCTCGAGTTCCATCTCTATCTCTCTTCTTCTCTCTCCGGGACCAGATTCCACCACAAAGCCGGTATCCCCTGAATTCCTCGCCCGCGCTTACTTGGCCGCGGCAATAACCTTCACATCGTGGCGCTGCACAAAGCGTGTCTTCAGAGGAAGCTTATGTGCCGCCAGGCGCATCGCCTCCTGCGCAATGTCCGGCGCAACGCCTTCCATCTCGAACAGGATCTTGCCCGGACGAACCACAGCCACCCAGTGATCCGGTGCGCCCTTGCCCTTGCCCATACGGGTTTCAGCTGGCTTCTTCGTTACCGGCTTGTCCGGGAACAGACGCAGCCAGATCTTGCCGCCGCGCTTGATGAAGCGGGTCATCGCAATACGGCTCGCCTCGATCTGTCGATCGGTGATGTAGCCGCACTCCATCACCTTCAGTCCGTAATCGCCGAATGAAAGCTCGCTGCCGCGCCACGCCTTGCCGCGCATGCGGCCGCGCTGCTGCTTGCGATACTTCACCTTCTTTGGCATCAACATAAGAAAACCCTCAACTAGCTCTTAGCTATTAGCCTCTAGCTATTAGTTCTTTCCTGTCGCGCCCATTCTTCCGGCCATTAACGACCTAGAAGCTAGGAGCTAGCAGCTAAAGCTGCCTTAAAATACCGACGTTCCCACCGCAGCCTGTGGCTCGCGCCGCTTCTGCTGGTAGATATCTCCGCGATAAATCCACGCCTTCACGCCGATAATTCCGTAAGTCGTGTGCGCCTCGGCAAATCCGTAATCGATATCTGCGCGAAGTGTGTGCAGAGGCAGCCGACCCTGCAGATACCACTCCGAGCGTGCGATTTCGTTGCCGTTCAAACGGCCCGATACGCGAACCTTGATACCCTTGCAGCCGAAGCGCAGCGCCGAGTCCACGCTCTTGCGCATCGCGCGGCGGAAGCCCACGCGCTTCTCAAGCTGCAGCGCGATGTTCTCGGCAACCAGCTGCGCATCCAGCTCCGGCTTGTTCACCTCGAGAATGTCGATGAACACTTCGCGGTTGGTCCGCTTCTGCAGATCCACCTTCAGCTTCTCGATCTCCGCGCCCTTGCGCCCGATGATGATGCCGGGACGCGCCGTGCGGATGATGAGGCGAAGCTTGTTGCCCGGGCGCTCGATCTCGACCGAGCTCACACCGGCAGCCTTCAGCTTCTCCTTCAATTCCTTCTTCAGGTTCACGTCTTCGACAAGCAACTTGTCGTAGTCGCGCTCAACGAACCAGCGTGAACGCCAGGGCTTGTTCACGCCAAGCCGAAATCCGTAAGGATGGACTTTCTGTCCCATAATTTCCTCTGAAACCTTCCTTTAAGCCCGTTCGCGGTTTCTCCGCTCCCGGCCCTTCACAAAACCTTCAAACCAAACTACTTCGCAGCCTTCTTCTTTGCCGCGGCCTTCTTCGGTGCAGCCTTCTTGGCCGCCGCTTTCTTAGCCGGAGCCCTCTTCGCGGCCGCCTTCTTCTTCTTTGCACCCTTCACCGGAGCCGCCTCAACCTCATGCTCCTCGCCCACCACGTGTGCCAGGCTCGCGTCATTCTTCTCCGCCAGCGAGATCGCGATATGCGACAGTCTGCGCTGGTAACGGTATGCGCGTCCCATCGGAGCCGGACGGATCCGCTTCATGCGCGGACCTTCATTCGCGATTGCGGTCTTCACATAGAGGTTGTCCACATCCACGTCCAGACCCTGCTCCTGGCTCAGGTAGTTCGCGTTCTGAAGCGCCGAGCGCAGAACCTTCTCCACCATCGGGGCAACCACCTTCTTCGTAAAGGCGACCGTCGTCAGCGCCTCTTCCACGCTGCGGCCCTTGATCAGGTCCAGCACCAGCCGCGCCTTCTGCGGCGACACGCGCTGAAAGCGCGCCTGCGCTCGAAATTCCCGTGTTTCTGTTGCCAATGCCATTGCTCTAAGTCCTCTATCTCGCGGGCTCGCGCCCTCTTGCCAAACTTTCCGGTTACTTCGGCTTCGCCGTCGTCTCCGCAGCCTTCGCCGAGTGGCCCTTGAAGATCCGCGTCGCCGCAAACTCGCCCAGCTTGTGGCCCACCATGTTCTCCGTCACGTACACCGGAACGAACTTCCGTCCGTTGTGGACCGCTATTGTGTGGCCCACCATCTCCGGATGCAGCGTCGAACGCCGCGACCAGGTGCGAACCACCTTCTTATCGTTCGCCTGGTTCAACGCCTCAATCTTCACCATCAGGTGCTGGTCAATGAATGCACCTTTTTTTGTCGACCGTGCCATGTAAAAACCCTCTCAGCTTCTGCTGTCTTACTTGTTCTTGCGGCTCACGATGAACGCATCGGTCCGCTTGTTATTACGTGTCTTGTATCCACGCGTCGGCTGTCCCCACGGAGTCACCGGATGACGTCCGCCCGAGGTCTTGCCCTCGCCGCCGCCGTGCGGGTGGTCCACCGGGTTCATCGAAACGCCGCGGTTGGTCGGGCGAATACCCTTCCAGCGGTTGCGTCCCGCCTTGCCGATCGAAACATTCTCGTGGTCCGTGTTGCCCACCTGTCCGATGGTCGCCATGCAATCCACCAGAACCTTGCGCGTCTCGCCGGAAGGCAGCTTTAACAGCGCGTAATCGCCTTCCTTCGCCACCAGCTGCGCACTCGATCCAGCCGAGCGCACCATCTGCGCGCCCTTGCCCGGACGAAGCTCCACATTGTGCACCGTCGTACCAGCCGGAATGTTCTTGAGCGGCAACGCGTTGCCGATCAGAATGTCAGCCTCAGGCCCACTCGTCACCGTCTGCCCAACCTTCAGGCCAACCGGCTGCAGGATGTAGCGCTTCTCACCGTCCGCATAGCTGATCAAAGCAATGCGCGAAGAGCGGTTCGGATCATACTCGATCGTCGCCACGCGGCCAGGAACGCCAAACTTGTCGCGCTTGAAGTCGATCAAACGCAGCTTCTTCTTGTGTCCGCCGCCATGGTGGCGGATCGTCAGGTCGCCCGAGTTGCGGCGGCCGCCCGTGCGCTGCTTGATCACCAGCAACGGCTTGTACGGCGTGTCCGTCGTGATATCGTCGTTGACCAGCGTGGTCTTGAACCGCAGTGTCGGCGTGATCGGTCGATATGTCTTAATCGGCATCGTTTCTTCTCTCTACCCGCGGGCCGCTTTCACCCGCGTTCAGCCCGGCAAACCTCCGAGCCCTCAATTTCTCCGGCCTTACCCTTTCCTCTTTACCCTTTTTCCTGGGCTCAGAGGTTGTTCGCATAATCCGGCATCTTCTCGCCGGCCTTCAGGCGCACATACGCCTTCTTCCAGTCCCGACGATAGCCGGTAAACTTGCCCCGGCGGCGCTCTTTTCCAGCCACGCTCGCCGTGCGAACCGTGGCCACCTTCACTTTGAACAGCAGCTCAACCGCCTGCTTCACTTCCGTCTTGGTCGCCTTCGGAGCCACCTCGAACACCAGCGTGCCCTCGGTCTCCTTCACTCCCAATCCTTTTTCCGTGATCAGCGGACGGCGAATTACGTTATACGTCGTCGACATTAGGCCACCTCCGCTTTCTTGCGTCCCGTTTTCCGGGTAGACACCGTCTTCTTCAGCGACTCCTGCAGGCTCTCAATCGCGGGCCGCGAGAAGATCGCGCGCTCGTAACGCAGAAGATCGTAAGGATGAACCTCATTGTTCAGCACCAGTTCCACGCCTTCGAGGTTGCGCGCGCCCAAAACCACGTTCGGGCTCAGCTCCTTGCCGCTCTCAACCAGCAGCGTCGTGCGCTTCGCTTCCAACTTGTTCAGCGCTTGGCGATACAGCTTGGTCTTCGGCTCTTTCAGCTCTAGGCTGTCGACCACAATCAGCTTCCCATCTGCAAGCTTTGAAGCCAGTGCCGAGCGCAGCGCGCCTAGCAGCTTCTTGCGCGGGAAAGCATAGTCATACGACCGGGGCTGAGGTCCGTGAACCGTGCCGCCATGCCGCCACAGAGGCGAACGCACCGAGCCGATACGCGCGCGTCCAGTGCCCTTTTGCTTCCAGAGCTTCTTGCCCGATCCGGAAACCAGCTTGCGGTTCTTCGTCGCAGCCGTTCCCTGGCGCAGCGCGGCGCGATAGTGCTTCACCGCCTCCCACATCAGGGCCTCGTTCACCTGCCCGAAGACCTCATCGGCCAGCTCAAGTGAGCCAACTTTCTTTCCGCCGAGATCCAATACGTCAATGTTTGCCATCGTCTTCTCTTCCAAGCCCAGCCATCTGGCTTAAGCTCTAACCTTCATGCGCCCTCAGGCGCGTGTCGCTGGATGCGCAGTCCCGGCCAGCCTTACTTCTTCTTTGCCGAAGCCTTCTTCGAAGCCTTCAGAGGATCGACCGTGCCTCCGCCCGCAAATCCACGGCGCTCGCGCGGCGGAGCCTTCGCCTTCGATATCAGCACGTAACCATCCCGAGGACCCGGAACTGCTCCTTCAACCATCAGTAGATTCTCCTCGACATCAATGCCGCGAATCCGCAGATTGCGCACCGTCACCTTGTCCACGCCATAGTGGCCCGGCATTCTCTGTCCCGGGAAAACACGCGACGGGAACGATGATGCGCCGATCGAACCCTGCACCTGGAACATATGTCCGTGCGACTTGGGGCCGCCGCCGAACTTGTGGCGGCGAACAACGCCCGCAAACCCGCGGCCCTTGCTCGTTCCAATCACGTCCACATACTTCTCGTCCGCGAAGATATCAACCAGTACGCGGTCGCCGGCTTTCACGTGGCCATTCGACTCTTCACCCTCGGCCGCCGGCTTCGCAGCTTCCACCGAAACCTCGCGCAGCAACTTCACCGGAGCGATATCATTCTTCGCGAAGTGTCGGGCCAGCGGCTTGGTCACCTTCGAGGCCTTCACAAACTCAACAAGACCGATCTGCGCGGCATCATAACCATCCTTCGCCGCCGACTTCAGCTGCGTAATTACGCACGGCCCGGCCTGCAGGACGGTGATCGGATGAACATCACCCTTCTCATCGAATACCTGCGTCATGCCGATCTTCTTGCCCAGAATTCCCGTAACTGACATTTTCTTCTCTCCCCATCATGCCCACGCAACAACCGAGGGCACTGAAGGCTTTGTTTGCTGACCGGCTCTTAGCCGACCGCTTCATAGCTAACCGGACTTTAGCTGCCCGGCTCTTAGCTCATTTCTCGAAGGCCTTGATCTCGACGTCCACACCTGCCGGCAAATCGAGCTTCATCAGCGCGTCCACCGTCTGCTGCGTGGGCTCGAGAATATCGATCAGCCGCTTGTGCGTACGGATCTCAAATGCCTCGCGCGATTTCTTGTCGACGTGCGGCGAACGCAGCACGCAGTACTTGTTCTTCACCGTGGGCAAGGGAATCGGACCCGCAACCTGCGCGCCCGTGCGCTTGGCCGTGTCCACAATCTCGCCCGTCGAAGTGTCCAGCACACGGTAGTCGTAAGCCTTCAACCGGATGCGTATTCTCTGTCCAACCATGAGCTTCGTTTCTTTCTTTTGCGGAGAGCTTTCGCTCTCCGCAAAATGGAATTACTTCGTTATCGCCAGTTCTTACTGGAGGATCTCGGTGATGGTGCCTGCGCCTACGGTGCGTCCGCCTTCGCGGATCGCAAACCGAAGACCCTTCTCCATCGCCACCGGCGTGTGCAGATCGATCTCCAGCGAAATGTTGTCCCCAGGCATCACCATCTCCGTCCCCGCAGGCAGCTTCGCCGATCCCGTCACGTCCGTCGTACGGAAGTAGAACTGCGGACGGTACCCGTTGAAAAACGGCGT